>JAYVLZ010000175.1:0-5053 GCA_043759175.1 Chitinophagaceae bacterium
AGCAAATATGCCGGTGAATTTTGGTGTAAATATTATCACCACCGATGGGGATTAGATGTAAGGAGCATCCGCTATCCCGGCTTAATCAGTTATAAAAGTGAACCAGGAGGCGGTACTACTGATTATGCAGTGGAAATATTTCATGAGGCATTGGAAGAAAAAAAATATGAATGTTTTTTGCAGGAAGACACTTACCTGCCCATGATGTATATGCCTGATGCCATCAGGGCAACCATTGAATTAATGGAAGCGCCGGAATCTAAAATTTCAATTCGTACATCTTACAACATTTCGGGTATGAGTTTTTCTCCAAAGGAAATCGCTGCTGAAATAAAAAAGCATATCCCTGAATTTGAAATGAGTTACAAAAGTGATTACCGCCAGCAAATTGCAAACAGCTGGCCACAAAGCATTGATGACAGTGTGTCAAGGAATGATTGGGGTTGGAAGGAAGATTATGATTTGGGAAGAATGACGGAAGATATGTTCAACAATCTTAAAAAATAATATTGAATATTAAATTGCCGCTGGCTTAATTTTGTATTTATAAAAATATAGACATGAAAAAAATTATTTTATTTACAGTAATTGTGTTGGCCATTTCAATTTCAGGTTTTGGGCAGGATGGATCAAATCTTAGGTTTAGTGTGGGTGCTGAGTTGGGGATAGCCACAGGTGGTTTTTATGAAACGCATTCTCTTGGAATTGGTGGTACTGCTCAATTAGAAATTTTACTGCAGGAAAAATTGAAAGCAACAGCTACTTCGGGAATACTTATTTTCAATGGTAAATCAATTCCAGGAGGCAACAGTGCAAAATATACAGGCCAGGTGATTATACCATTAAGAATAGGAGTTAAATATTATCTAACTCCGGGTATTTATGGAGCTTTCCAAACTGGTGTAGGTTTTTTAAGTAACTATGCTAAGGGTACTGCATTTGCTTTTTCACCCCAGGTGGGGTATGAGTTTATTACAAACAGCGGAAAGCCTATTGATATCTGCGTAAAATATGATGGGTATGCAAAAAGTGGAACGATTGGTTTTTTTGGAATAAGAGTTGCAAAAGTTTTATAAATCAATGTAACTATTTGTGCCACATACATCAAGCACTAAATGCCTCCTGCATCTTTTTTAATAAATCTTTTTCAATCATTCTTTGTGCTATCAAAATCATATTTTTAAATGCAATGGCGTGGGAAATACCATGACCAATAAATTACCGGCTTAGCTACTCCCAGCACAGGTACATTACCATACATTTCAAAATTAAAACTGTCAAAATGTTCATCGTGTATGCCCCGGCGTTGTACAATGTCATAAATATATTGGGCAAGTTTTAGTACTACGTTTAGGCAGGTTATCAGTAAAACTTTTTAAGAAAAAATAATTTTATATTGTCAATAGCTATATTTTTACCAAAATTTTTAACCTTAAATCACGTAACATGAAAAAAGTAATTTTAATTTTAGCTATTGTAGCTATTTCAGAAGTATCCTTTGCACAGTCAATAGGTGTACAAGTTGGCGGTAACCTTGCTTCGCAATCAGCAAAGTCTGACGATACGGGTGACCTAACCTTTTCAACAAAATCAAAATTAGGATTTCTATTCGGTGTCGTAGGTGACATTCCCATTGCTAATTCTTTAAGTTTTCGCCCAGAGTTGAATTATATTCAAAAAGGGGGGAAAGTAACAATTCCTTCCATTCAGGAAAATTCAACCACTTTAAATTATCTTGAATTGCCCTTAAATATTATTTATAATATGGAAGCAGGCCAGGGAAATTTCTTTTTTGGTGCAGGTCCGTCAATTGCTTTGGGATTATCAGGAAAAAGTAAATTCAAAGATTTAGAAGAAGGCACTCCTGAAGAAACTACTGATGTTAAGTTTGACGGAAAAAAACAAGCAGATGTAACAGATGATAAGGATCACCTTAAGGCTATTGACTTTGGGTTCAATCTTCTTGCTGGTTACAAATTAAGTAATGGCTTGTTTGCTAATATTGGGTATACACTTGGGCTTAGTAATATTTCACCTGAAAGTGGACAAAGTGGTAAAAACAGGGGTTTAACTTTGAAAGTTGGCTATTGCTTTATGAATGGTGCTAAGAAATAATCCAAAAAATTAATTGATAAAGATTAATTTTTATTATCAAAAAAGGGCTGTCTTAACGGACAGCCTCTTTTGTTGGATTTTAGGAAAGCCTGCTAATTCTTAAACGCCTCCTGCATCTTTTTTAATAAATCTTTTTCAATCATTCTTTGCGCTATCAAAATCATATTCTTAAAGGCAATTGCGTGGGAAATGCCATGGCCAATAATTACCGGCTTAGCTACTCCCAGAACAGGTACGCCACCATACATTTCAAAATTGAACCGGTCAAAATGTTCATCGTGTATGCCCCGGCGTTGTACAATGTCATAAACACTTTCGGCTAATTTTAAAACTACGTTACCGGTAAAACCTTCACACACCATTACATCAGCTTTATCCAGCAAAATATCCCTGCCTTCAATGTTTCCAATAAAATTGATCTGCGTATTTTCTTTTAACAATGGATAAGCAGCCTGCGCTAAAATATTTCCTTTACCTTCTTCTTCACCAATATTGATTAGCCCGACTTTAGGGTGCTCAATGCCGAGAATATGTTCCGCAAATAAAGAACCGAGCATTGCAAACTGGTTAAGGTTTTCGGGTTTGCAATCGGCATTAATACCGGCATCTAATAAAAGGCCCAGTTTGCCATTTTCCCGGGGCATATAAGCGCCAATAGTAGGTCTGCTTACACCTTCCAATGCTTTGATACTGAAAAGTGCCCCAACCATCATAGCACCCGTATTGCCTGCACTGATGAAGGCATCAATTTTGCCGGAAGCCAGCAAATAAAAACCTATGGCGATGGAAGATTGTTGTTTTTCCTTTAAGGCCCTGGTAGGGTGTTCGTGCATTTCAATTTCCTGTTCGGCATGAACAATGGAAACTGCAGCGGTGGGGATATTGTGAGACACCAACAGCTCATTGAGTACATCCTGTTTACCTATTAATGTAAGCTTTACGTCCGCATTGGCATCTGCTTCAGAAAGATACAGTGCGATTCCTTTTATTGCTTCCAGTGGGGCGTAATCGCCACCCATCATATCAAGGCCAATATTCATATTCGGTTCTATAAATAAAAAATTCTAAGTTTTACATCCTTTACGAATGTAAAACTTAGAATGCAGTATTTGAAAAAAATATTATGCTTTCAATGGAGCTTTTTCAGCAACCACCTGTCCCTTGTAATATAATTTTCCTTCGCTTACATGGGCACGGTGACGTACATGAGTTAAACCTGTAGTCTTATCAACCGTTAGAGTTGTTTCTGTAGCCTTGTAATGTGTCCTTCTCTTTGCGCTGCGCTGTTGCGAATGGCGTCGTTTCGGATTTGGCATATCTCTGAATTTTAGTTGTTAATTATATTGTGAAATGTTTATTAAATTGCTTTTTGCTATTCTTATCCTGTTACTTCTTTTCTTTTTTCTTAAACTTCTCCAGTCCTTTCCAGATGGCATTTGCATTGTCGCCCTTTTCATTTGCCTCCAGAGCTTTCAATTTTTCTAAAACCTCTTTGTTGCATTTTGGTCCGCCAAACTCTTCTTCCGTACACATCTTTTGCATTGGTATGCTCAGGCTCACAAATTCATATATCCAGTCGTTCAAATTAAGGTGGCTTTCTGTACGGGAAATGAAATAGATATCCGGGTCATCCTCCTGTTCATTCATTTCTTCAGGATTGTCCACCATCTTTACTACCATATTAAATTCATCCCAAAGATCTACGGCAAGTGTGTTGTTGCAACGGTCACATATCACATCCGCCTTTCCACCAATCTCAAACTTCAGCAGCATAAAACTGCTTTTCTTATCAAGCTGCAGTTTTATTTTTGCGTAACAGTTAGTAAAATCAGTAACCTCATTTTCAGCAAAGAACTTGTCATCAATCTCGTAAACAAACTCATGAATCCCAGGCTTCAAACTTACAAAAGCAATCTCAAATGCCCTTCTTCTACTCATGACTTTTGGTTTAAAGGACGGCGAAGGTAGTGGTTTTTGCGTTTAAATTTGTTTTTTAAAGCTAAAAATACCTAAAAAGTATTGGGGCTGATGGGTTTTTAATTATTTTACATCTAACATGAGTAAACGACTCCGGGTAACGCTGCCTTTATTACTGATCTCTGTATTTCTGATTCGCCTCTTTGCCGCTAATAAATTGTTGGTTGAAAAATATTATTCAAATGGCATTTACCCCGGAATTTCCAAAGTATTAAAATACAGCCTGGGATGGTTGCCATTTAGTTTAGGCGATATTCTTTATGGCTTGTTTGGAGGATGGTTGTTGTTTAAAATAATCAAACTAATCACTTTGTTATTTAAAAAGAAATACAACTGGCAATTATTCAGGCAATCACTGGTTAAGATTCTTATTTTGAGTTTGCTGATTTACGTTTCATTTAACGCATTGTGGGGCTTAAACTATAACCGTAAAGGTATCGCAGATCAACTCGGTATCAAAATGACAAAATATTCAAAACAGGAACTGGTAACAATTGATTCTTTGTTGCTGGAAAAGGCCAATGCATGTAAAATGGTTTTAGTAAGGAATCAAAGCCGTAAAAAATCAACAAAGGAAGTTTTTGAACAGGCAAAAATTGCGTATCAAAATCTGGCAAAACAATATCCATTTTGTGCCTATCAACCTGCTTCCATTAAATCATCAGCCTGGAGGTGGCTTGGTAACTATCTTGGGTTTATTGGATATTATAATCCATTTACAGGGGAGGCACAGGTTAACACCACGGTGCCTGCTTTTTTGCTTCCGTTTACATCCTGCCATGAAATAGCACACCAACTTGGATATGCTAAAGAAAACGAAGCCAATTTCGTTGGTTATCTTGCTGCTGCTTCATCTGCAGATACTGCTTTTCAATATTCAGTATATCTTGATCTTTTTTTATATGCCCAGCGAAATTTATACAGCGTGGATTCACTTGCAGCAAAATCATTTTATAAAAAG
>JAYVLZ010000176.1:0-2930 GCA_043759175.1 Chitinophagaceae bacterium
CTGACGATGGTGGCTAAGAAGGAGCTAGAAGGATAAAGAAGAAAAGAAGGTAAGAAGAAGTGGAGGGAGGTTGTTTTTTTATTATAAATTAAAATATGCTTCAAATTAATTTTATGACAACCTCAATAGAAAAACTGGCAGCGGTGGTAGTTGATTTATGTATTAAGATTCATAAAAGAGTTGGGCCGGGTTGTTTTGAAAGAGTATATGAAGAGATATTGTATTACGAATTAGTGAAGCTTGGTTATAATGTACGGCGGCAGATAATGATGCCAATAGAATATGATGAATTATATATTCCCGATGCTTATAAATTAGATTTGATTGTAGAAGATATGCTGGTGCTTGAGTTAAAATCAGTTTATCCATTACCGCCTGTTTATTTTAAGCAGATAAGAACACAATTGTCATTACTTAATTTAAAACATGGCTTTATTATTAATTTTAAAGTTGAGTTAATGAAAGACGGAATTTACCGGGTATATAATAATTTTGGAAGAGAAACAATGAGTCAATAATTTGCTAGAGTGTAAAAAAAGGAAAAAGCCAAAGAAGGAAAATTTTTAATTTTATAGTTATTTATAAATCGTTGAAACAACAAACAAGGTCTTCTTTTTTCTTCTTTTCTTCTTTACCCTTCTAGCCAAAAAAATAAAAACTATGCAAGGTTACGTAAAATCACACATCGAACACGGCATCAACACCATTGAATTCTTTCATCCGCAAAGCAATAGCCTGCCGGGAAAATTGTTAGAAGAGCTGGCTAAAGAAATTCATTTTGCCGGAACACATGATGAAACAAAAGTGATCATTTTAAAAAGCGCAGGCGAAAAAGCTTTCTGTGCAGGTGCATCTTTTGATGAATTGGCTGCCATCAGGAATGAAGCAGAAGGGTTTCTTTTTTTCAATGGCTTTGACAGCGTTATCAATACAATGCGGCGTTGTCCCAAACTGATCATTGGAAGAATACAGGGCAAATGTGTAGGCGGAGGTGTGGGACTTGCTGCTGCAGTTGATTATGCAATAGCCGTAAACGGTGCAGATATTAAACTAAGCGAACTGGCTTTTGGTATCGGGCCATTTGTGGTAGGCCCTGCGGTGGAAAGAAAAATTGGTGTGGCTGCATTTAGTGCTTTGGCAATTGACGCAGGTATGTGGCGCAATACTGATTGGGCAAAACGGAAAGGTTTGTATGCGGAGGTTCATGAAAACATTGATAATATGGATGAGTCTGTTGACCGTTTAGCCAATACCTTATCACATTACAGCTCAAAAGCAATGGCGGAATTAAAAAAAGTTTTTTGGAAAGGAACGGAACATTGGGATGAATTGCTGAAAGAAAGAGCAGCCGTTAGCGGTAAATTAGTGCTAAGCGATTTTACAAAAGAAGCCATCAGGAAGTTTAAAGAAAAGAAATAACCGTTGAAGAGCATAAACCGGTTTAGCGAAAAAGATTTTATAGCTAAATGTAAGCAACTTGTAAAAAAAGATGCTGACCTAAGATCAGTTATTCAGCAATATGGTTATCCACCGCTTTGGAAAAGAGAACAGGGCTTTGAAACATTGATCCATATTATTTTGGAGCAGCAGGTTTCATTAGCTTCTGCAAAAGCAGCGTTGGATAAATTAAAAGAAAAAATCATTACCATCACTCCTGAGAATTTATTATCCCTTAATGATGCCGAACTAAAAGCCTGTTATTTCAGCAGACAAAAAATTATTTATTCAAGAGAATTAGCCCGTGCTATTATATCCGTACAATTAAATCCTGATAAATTTTCATCTGCAACTGACGATATAATAAGGGAGGAACTGATTAAAATAAAAGGCATTGGCCATTGGACGGTTGACGTCTATTTGATGATGGCATTGCAGCGTTCTGATCTGTTTCCGGCAGGTGATATTGCACTGATAAAAAGCATTAAAGAAGTAAAACAATTACCTGCACACACTACCAAACAAGAAGTCATCCAACATGCAGAAAGCTGGAGGCCTAACCGCACCATCGCTGCTTTTATTTTATGGCATGCTTACCTTAGTAAAAGAAAAAGCAAAACTTAAACGTTTTATCATTTAATGGATACGCTTCCATTATACAATGCTTTTCCTGCTCTCATTCCTGTATGCTGTCCATTATCTGCAGTCAGCTTTCCATTTACCAAAACAAATTTGAACCCGGTGGAATATTGATGTGGATTTTCATAAGTTGATTTATCGCTTACTTCTTTTTCGTCAAACACTATAATGTCTGCATCCATTCCTTCTTTTAATAAACCAATATTTTTTAACTGGAATTTTTGTGCAGGTAAAGAGGTCATTCTCCTGATAGCTTCTTCCAGCGAAAGAATTTTTTCCTCTCTTACATATTTTCCCAGCACCCTTGCATTGGTACCATAGCCTCTTGGATGAGGTGCCCCTTGCCCAAACACACGTATACTGGCGTCTGAAGCAAACATGTTGAAAGGATATTGCATAATGTATTCTACATCCTTGTCGCTCATTCCATGAAATACCATTCCTGCACCTCCCTGTTTCATCATGTCTATCACAGTCTGTACTTCTTCTTTTGCTGTATGCTTTCTGCCTTTTATTAAATTCACCTGTTCTATACTTTTACCATTTAATGTGGTATCTGCTTTATAAAATGCCACTACCGGGTAGCTGAAATGTTTTAATCCACGGCGCTTTAATTTTTTCAGCATGTAATTTGTCACCTGCTTTTTTACATCAGTCCTGCTTAGTCTTGCATCAATTGAATCCTGGCTATCAGCTAACACAGCATCTGGTAATAGTGTGCTTAATGAAGTACTGCTGGCAGTGTATGGATACTGATCAATCGTTACATCCAGGCCTTCCTTTCTTGCAGCTATCACCATTGGCAATGTTTCTTTACTTCTTCCCCAGTTTTGCTGACCGCTTAATTTAAAGTG
>JAYVLZ010000177.1:0-11595 GCA_043759175.1 Chitinophagaceae bacterium
TTTTTTAGGTTCCAGGTCCTTACCAATAGTACGTCCTTTAATGGAAGGCTGGCTGTAATCAATTGTCACCACAGCACCACTCTTTAAGGTTTGGCTCACTTTTGCAGGAGGGCTGGGTCTTTTACTTTTGTCTTCATTTTTGTCTTGTGCACATGCAGTAAGGCTGGATAACATAAATGCGGCAACTGTACAGAAGGAAATCACTTTTTTCATTTTGTCATTTTTTTATTTGATTTAAAAATAGCATTTGTACTGATAAGAATAGCAACAATAATAATGCCTTAAAAGTTTTTGCAAATTTAAAAAGCAACACCGGCAATTAAAGCTGATAAAAGGTTTCACAAAATTCTGTATCCGTTTATTGTATAGTAAGCAAACCCTGTATCACCAGGTTCTTGCCGGCATTTACGATAAAGCTTGAACCGGGTGAAAGGCTTTGAGCAATGTTTAATATACACTGTCCGCCAGGTGAATTATCAATAACAATGGCGCTGGATGCTGGCAGAGGGTTTGGCGGTTTGGCGTTGCTAGCCCAGTTCGTGGCCACATTCCAGTTACCATTACCTGTAAATGTGTAAGTGGTTACAGTTGCACTGGGTTCTGGTGCAAATGTAATACCCCTGAACATGAAATTGGGGGCGGCAGTGGCAAGTATTGAAAATTCAGCAGTGGAATCCAGATCGGTAACAGCAACAATTTTATTACCGGGCATATTTTTGGTATAACTGTCGCCGTTTACACAATAAATAGTTGGACTGGTGGTACTCCAGTCAACGATCAAATTTCTTAACCCGGTGGTCAGGCCTGAATCCAGTGTGTATTTGAAGTTCCATCTAGTGCCATCAAAGGTCCATTTTTGCACACCGCCACCATTTGTTTTACTCCTTGCATCTGCTATATAAGCAATGTCTGCAGAGCCGGATTTTATTGCAAAGGCATAGGGATCTGGCCCATTATCAGTTGTATTGGGCATGCCCGGTAATACGGTTACTGTTTCGCCGGCAGCAGTTGGCAATCCACTGCCCACTGCAGAGATGGCTTTAAAAGCTCCGCTGCCTGTGGAAATATACAACTGGGTGTTAATAATATTTACGGTTCTGATGTTAGTAACATCTGTACTTAGTTGTAACGCAGTGGTGGAACCTTTGCTGGAATATCGTACACCCGCAGTACCAGGGCTGCCAGTTCCGGCAAGCCAGATGTCTGTTCCATCAGTACTTGCTGCTCCTCTAATATTGTTTCCGGAGTAACTATCAGTAAGAGCAGTAGTGGCATCAATTACACCATCTGCGCCAATTACACCAACCACCCGGTTTACGTTTGCCGAAGTAGAATTAATGATAGATAAACGGGCAGGGTCAAGAATCGTATCATATCCGGTTACCAATAAAAAATGTTTGTCCACAGACCGGGTAATCTGTCCTTCAGAAGCAGCGCTGCCGGATGCTATTATTCTCCTGTTGGCACCAGACAAGGCAGCAGGGAGTGCATGGGAGCGTACATACACACCATTTATGGTATACTCATCAATATTAACTGCGGTACCTGCACTGGACAACGAATCTGTACCATTACCCACTTTAAAAACAACCAGGTTGCCAGCAGTAAATGCAGCTTGCGAAGTGCCTTTTGAGATCAGTGAAAATGTAAAAAACAGGAAGAGGTAAACTTTTTTCATCAGATAATTTTTGTAAAGAAATATAGAAAGCGCTGTAAGACAAATTTATATATAAATGTTTATAAACCTGCTTTGCAAGTTCTTTATATGTATTGATGAATGTAATGAATGGTTTCCAGATCAGCATTAAAAAAAAGCAGCCCTTTCTCAAATTAAATATGCTGCAGGGTCTTTATGTTTGATTTAAGAAATTAACCGGCATTTCAAAAACCGGCAATCTGTTATTACTGCAGAAGGATCGGAACTGACAAATATAGGTTTCCGCAAATTGAAATTTTCAATAACATATTTTATTAATAATAAATTGGTAAGCAGTGAGTAATTTTCCGGAGTATTAATCTGATAATTTAGGAAAACTATCCCTAAATTTGTTGTTAATTGATTCCACTAATTAAATTGTTTACTGATGAAAAGAACGTGCAGATTATTGGTGATTACCACTATATTTATGCTTGCTTTTAATTTATACCCACAATTTTGTTCCGCTCAAATTGGTGATCCCGGAGAAGATCCTGATGCACCCATTGATGGTGGGTTGAGTTTACTGGTGGCCGCAGGGGTAGGGTATGGTCTTAAAAAAGCCAATGACCAGAGAAAGAAAACTAAGATTACAGACCTGCTGGAAAAGAATAAATAGGGGACCAGGTATATTCATAGGATTTTCTTTTGTATTTGATTTAAAATTCTGCAAACAGCTTTTGATGTTAACCAGGAAAATTTTCTTGTATACCAACTTAAAAGCGGAATGAGGTTAAATGGATAGAATACCCTGAATAACTGATTTTAGTAAAGATTATTTTTAACCAGACCGGTAATGAACATGAAAGTTTTTTCTATAACCACTTTTACTCTTTTTATATTTCTTCCTGTTTTTTTTTCCTGTTCTGCTACCAAACCAACTTATTATTTTAAAGATATTAAAAGGGATACGGTAATAAATACTGCTCAAAATAATGAAATATTAAAGATTAAAAAAACAGATGTACTCAGCATCGGTATTTCCAGTTTAAGCAATGAGGAAGACGGCCTGTTTAATAAACTGGCGCTGTCTGGCAGTAGTGGCGCCACTATAGCAGGTTATGCCCTGGATACAGATGGAAATATACAGCTGCACAAACTGGGAAAGGTAAAAGCTGAAGGGTTGACAAGAAATGAATTAAAAATCTCCCTCGAAAAACAACTGCAGCCCTTTTTAAAAGATCCTGTTGCGATTGTAAATTTTGCTAACCATTTTATTACCATCATTGGGGAAGTAGGTAAACCACAGATCCTGAATATGCCGGATGAAAGAATGTCTGTGGTGGATATGGTGGCACAGAGTGGTAATATAAATGCCACCGCTCAATTAAATAACCTGATGGTGATTAGAGAAAAGACCCCCACCAGCAAAGAATTTAAACATATTAACCTGGAAGATAACAGCATTTTTACATCGCCCTGGTATTACCTGCAGCCCAATGATATTGTGGTGGTAAACCCAGATGAAAAAAGGGCGCTACAAAAAGAAAGAGCTGAAAAATATCAGCAGACAACCTCTATTGTATTACAGGCTTTAAGTTTAATAATTATCATCAACCAGATATTTTTCAAAAAATAGCAACTTTTTCATCAGGAATTATGAATGAACAGGAATTTTTTAAAGAAAAATCGGAGACGAATATTTTTATACAGATACTGCAAAAATATTTGCCTTTTTGGCCCCTGTTTGCCCTTACCATTCCCATTGCTTTAAGTGTAGCCTACGTTTATTTAAAATCTCAAACCCCCATTTATGTTGCCAATGCCAAAGTGCTGCTGAAAGATCCCAACAAGGGAGGAGGAGATTCTAAAGTGCTGGACGCCCTGAATATATTCAGTGAAAAAAAAATTGTTGACAATGAAATATTGGTATTGCGTTCATCAGGTTTAATGAAAGAAGTGGCCGGAAGACTGGACTTATATGCAACCGTATATAACCAGGGAAAGGTAAAATTAGAAGAACTGTATGAAGCCAATTCACCTATCCATTTTTCAACAGTGGCAGAAGACAGTATTTATAATTATGCTAAATATTTTTTTAAAGTTGACTGGAAAAACAAAATAGTTGAAATCAATAACCAGCAGGTGAAGTTTGATTCCACGGTAGTGATTGATAATATACCTTTTCGCCTGAAGATGAATTATCATTATAACCAGGCTGCCATTGGTAAGAATTTTTTTGTTTTAATAAGACCAGTTACTTCTGCTGCCGGTGAAATTATCGGTGCTTTAAGAGCCACCCCTTTATCCAATGTATCCACCGTACTGGATGTAAGATTAGAAAGCCCTGAACCAAATAAGGCCACTGATATCCTTACTAAATTATTTGAAATTTATAACAAAGAAGGAATAGAAGATAAGAACCAGATAGCCAAAAAAACACTCAATTTTATTGACGACCGGCTGAACTTTGTCTCGAACCAGCTGGATAGTGTAGAGCGGAAAATTGAAACTTATAAAAACCAGCAATCATTATTTGGGGTCGGTAATCAGGGGGATGAGTATTTTAAGAAAGTACAGGAATTAGATAGCAAAATTGGAGAAACAGACCTGCAACTGGAAATTTTAAATGATATCAGAAATTATGTATTGAACAAAGGGAGGAAACCCGGAACCGTTCCATCATTATTATTGGTGAGTGATGTAACGTTAAATAATTTGTTAGGCCAACTGTACACTGCGGAATTTGAATTGGACAGGGCGAATGCAATTTCAGGTGAACAAAGTGAAGCAGTACTGTTGGTAAATGATAAAATAAAAAGAATCAAGTCAGATATATTGGAAAATATGTCCAACATAAAAAATAGCCTGCTCACCATCAAAGGCGATATCAATAAAAATATTTCCCTCAATAACAACCTGCTGAAACAGATACCACAAAAAGAAAGGGGATTGCTGGAGATCAGTCGGAATCAGGCCATTAAAAATAATATTTATTCCTTCCTGCTGCAGAAAAGAGAAGAAACCGCATTGTCTTCTGCGTCTACTTCATCAGACTTACGGATCATTGAAAATGCTTCTTCCTATGGTCCTATCAGGCCGGTACCTAAAGATTATTACCTGGCAGGTTTTATTGTAGGATTACTGGCTGCTGTGTTCCTGGTGCTGCTAAAAGAGCAATTTAAAAGTAAAGTATTGTTCAGGTCTGATATTGAAGATAAAACCAATGTAGTCATTGCCGGAGAAATTGTTCAGGCACATACCAAAACTCCCATCGTGATAGGGGAGGGTAAAAGAACCGTAATTGCTGAACAATTCAGGTCATTGAGAACCAATCTTACTTTTATTGGATTGAATGAAGATCATAAAACATTACTGGTAACCTCCAGCGTATCCAGCGAAGGCAAAAGTTTTATTGCCGTTAACCTCGCCATCAGTTTTTGTCTTACCGGCAAAAAAGTGGCTGTATTGGAAATGGATCTCAGGAAGCCTAAACTCAGCAAAATGATGAATGTGGAAAGAGATCCGGGTATCTCAAACTTTCTCGTTGGCAAGGCAAAGCTGTCGGAAATAATTAAAGAAACTGCTATTCCCAATTTGTTTGTAGTATCAGCCGGTGCTATTCCTCCTAACCCAACTGAATTGATTGGGAAACCTGAATTTGCCGCCATGATGACCGAGTTAAAATCTGCATTTGACTATTTGCTTATTGATACTGCACCGGTTGGGCCTGTCACAGATGCATTGCTGTTGAAAGATTTTGCTGATATGACCTTATTTGTGGTACGTCATGATAAAACACCAAAAGCTTTTTTGAAAATGATTAATGAACTAAATTCAGAAAAAAAATTCAAAAAGATGGCGTTGGTATTTAACGGCCTCAAAAAGCGGGGAATTTCTTTTGGCAGCTTTAATAACACTTATGGATATGGATATGGGTATGGCTATGGCTATGGTTATGGTTATGGTTACGGATATGCAATTGATGATGAAAATCAGACAATAGTAAGAAAGCTAAAAAGATTTTGGAGAAAGTTTAAAACTAATATGAGGGATTAATTATTTATTAACCAACTGGTATCATAATAAAAAGGTCATCGGGAAAATATTTCTTTATCCAGGTTTGACGTGAATAAATTTTGAAATACAACCTCCGTTATTAAAATGAATGTGACTGAGGATTAGCGAAGCTATGCAATGAATGAAAATAAATTAAACTGGTACGCTGTTTATACAAAACCCAGGTGGGAAAAAAAAGTGGCCAAACTGCTGGAGGAGAAAGGGATTGAAAATTATTGTCCGCTCAATAAAGTGATTAAACAATGGAGCGACCGCAGAAAAGTGATCCTGGAACCTATTTTTAAATCGTATGTATTTGTACAAATTGCTGATGCAGGCAAATGGGATTTAAAGAAGGTAAACGGGATACTCAACTTTGTTTACTGGCTGGGCAAACCTGCTGTTATTAAGGATGAAGAAATTGATACCATCCGTAAATTTCTAAATGAATTTTCCAATGTGGAAGTGGTGGAATCTAACCAGCTTACCGTGAATACCAAAGTACGGATCAGGCAGGGTGTAATGATGAACTACCACGGCATACTGGTGGAATTGTCTGGCAACCGTGCCAAAGTAAAAATAGACAGTATGGGAATTTCTTTAAGCGCCCATTTTGATAAAAAGAATTTAGAACTGTACCAGGGAGGTTGATGGTTGATGGTTGAAAGTTGATGGGTGAAAGTTGAAAGTTGATGGTTGAAGGTTAAAAGTTTAAGCAATGGCAACAGTTTCTAATTTTGAAGATTTGGAAATCTGGCAATTGGCCAGGCAGCAAGCAATCGCAATTTTTCAGTTGTATTCCCAGGAACCATTTTCTAAAGACTGGGGATTAAAAGACCAGATCAATAAATCTTCTGGTTCAGTAATGGATAATATTGCAGAGGGTTTTGAACGTTCAGGGAATAAGGAGTTTTAATAATTTTTTACTGATCGCAAAAGGCTCCAACGGAGAAGTAAGGTCTCAGCTTTGCAGGGCCTTCGACAGAAATTATATCAGCACAGAAAAATTCGACGAACTAAAATCAAACTGTATAACATTAAGCAAAAAAATAACTTCCTTTATTAAATATTTAAAAGATTCGGACAGGAAAGGATTTAGGTATAGTTGACAGTTTTAGGGTTGAAAGTTGATGGTTGATAGTTGAAAAGTTGTGCGGTTTACTTTTTTCTTCAACATTCTTATTATTGAGAGGTATTTATAAAAACTTATTCATCGTTGAACGTCTCACCTATCAAACATAAAAGGTTATAAGGAATTCTCGGTTGCATGAAATTGAAGTGCTTTCAACCTTCAACAAGAATTATAAAAGCATATAAAGAAATCACAGAGTACACGAAATTGAAGTGCTTTCAACCTTCAACTTTCAACAAGAATTACAAAAGCTTACAAAGAAATTCCGGAGTTCACGAAATTGAAATGCTTTAAACCTTCAACCTTCAACTTTCAACAAGATTATAAAAGCATATAAAGAAATCACAGAGTACACGAAATTGAAATGCTTTCAACCTTCAACCTTCAACAAGATTATAAAAGCATATAAAGAAATCACAGAGTACACGAAATTGAAATGCTTTCAACCTTCAACCATCAACCTTCAACTTAATAAATGTGCAGAATAGCTGGCATCATTAATCCTTCCATCCATACCGGTCAACTACAGGCGCTTGTTAAAGAGATGTGCCTTTTACTGCAGCATGGAGGTCCGGATGATCAGGGCATTTATAATAACCCGGAGTGTCACCTTTCTATTGGCCACCGCAGGTTATCTATTATTGATATTTCAGCAGGCGGGCACCAGCCAATGCGCTATGCCAGGGACAGATATGTTATCAGTTACAATGGGGAGCTGTATAATTACCAGGAGCTTAAAAAAGAACTGGTTGCTGCTGGGCTTGATTTTAAAACAAACAGTGATACAGAGGTAATAGTGGCTGCATATTCTTATTGGGGCCTTACGGCATTGGATCGTTTTAGTGGAATGTTTGCTTTTGCTATCTGGGACAATCTGGAAAAAGAATTGCTGCTGGCAAGAGATTTTGCAGGTATTAAACCACTCTATTATGCTTTTACAAAAGAAGGGTTTGCATTTGCTTCAGAAGTAAAAGCTTTTGCAACTATTAACTACCTGCAGGAACCGAATGATCAATGGCCCGTTTATTTTTTAGCTTATGGGCATTTACCAGAGCCCATCACCACTTTAAAAAATGTGCAGCCCCTGGGAAAAGGAAATTATCTTATTTATAATTACAGCGCTCATACCATACAAATAAAATCTTTTGCCAGGTATAAATATTTAGAACTGGTTGGTAACAGGGAGGAAGCTGTATGTTTAATAAAAAATGGTTTAGATCAGGCCGTAAAGAAGCACCTGATTTCCGATGCACCTATCGGGGTTTTTTTAAGCGGAGGGCTGGATTCATCTATCATTGCAGTATTGGCCCGTAAATACAAATCACAGCTCAAAACAACTTCAATTTATTTTGAAAATGAGCAGTATTCTGAAAAAAAATACCAGGATATTTTACAGCATCAGCTTGCTTCCGATCACCAGCCACATTTGATAAAAGAAAATGATTTTCATGCTTGTTTGCCCGGTATTGCAACAGCGATGGATCTTCCCTGTTGCGATGGTATCAATACCTGGTTCATCAGCAGGTTTGCAAAGGAGAGTGGTTTAAAAACTGTTTTATCCGGTATTGGTGGCGACGAATTATTTGGAGGATATCCCTCTTTCAGGAGAATGAATGCAGCACTGTCGCTGGAAAATTTAGGTGCTGGTATTTTAAAGAAAACCCAGTTGTCTGATGCTAAAAGACTTCGCCGTATATCCTATTTGAGTATTGGAGGCGCAGTGGGCAGGTATCTTTTTTTAAGGGGACAGTTTATCCCCGTGGATATTGCTAAATTTTTAAACATAGGGGAAACCGAAGTGTGGAACATATTATCAGAGCAACCACTGGTACCGGCAATAGACTTTTTATCTGCAGGTAACCAGGCAAGCTGGATAGAAACCAACCTGTATTTGCAAAATCAGTTACTGAGGGATGCAGATGTAATGAGTATGGCACATGGTATTGAGATAAGGGTACCTTTTTTAGACAAAGAATTTGTGGAAACAGTTTTTAAAATTAAATCAGCAATAAAATACCGTGGTAAACTAAGTAAACAGTTATTGATCGATTCATTTAAAGATGATATTCCTGAAGCAATATGGAACCGGCCCAAAATGGGATTTTCTTTTCCGTTTAAAGAATGGCTGAGTAATGATCAGTATGCAGTTAATAAAAATGGAATCGATTTAAACGGTTATCACCATAAACTTAAAGCCGGCAATATGCATTGGTCTCAATTCTTTACTTTATATTTTATGACCAATTATGCAAATGCATAAGAGCATATTATTTTTAACATTAAGGGTTTTTTCTGCCACTGGCGGAATAGAAAAAATTTGCAAAGTGGTGTGCAAAGTTTTAATGGAAATGAATAAAATAAATTCCGGTCAGCAAAAGCTGAGCGTACTTTCCATGTACGATGTTCAAAGGGATGTGGATGATAAATATATTGCCCCCTCTTTTTTTAAAGGCTTTGGCCAAAAAAAGATCATTTTTTCAAAAAGTGCCATAGTACAGGGATGCCGTGCTGATGTAGTAATATTAAGCCACATCAATTTATTGTCCATTGGATTTATAATAAAGTTATGTTCTCCAAAAACAAAACTCATACTGTTTGCCCATGGTATAGAAGTGTGGTCTCCTCTACATGCATTCCGCAAAGCAATGCTTAAAAAATGCGACCTGTTTATAACCGTAAGCCAGTTTACCAAAAACAGGATGATGGACTTACACCCTATCCCGGAAGAAAAATTGGTTGTGTTGAATAATTGTATTGATCCTTATTTGCCGCCACCTGTAAATAAGACTGCTGAAAATAGCTTTAAAAAAAAATATGGATTTACAAATGAGGATACTGTTTTAATGACTTTAACAAGGCTATCATCAAAGGAAATGTACAAAGGATACGACAATGTATTGTATGCTGTAAGCAGGTTAAAAAGCAGGTATCCCGGTATTAAATACCTGATGATTGGCAGGTATGATGAGCAGGAAAAAAAACGGCTGGATAACATTGTTAAACAGCTATCGCTTAACGGCAATGTAGTTTTTACAGGTTATGTGCAGGATGATGATCTTGCATCGCATTATGCACTGGCTGATATTTATGTAATGCCAAGTAAAAAAGAAGGTTTTGGAATTGTATTTATAGAAGCCATGTATTATGGATTACCGGTAATTGCAGGCAATAAAGACGGGTCAACAGATGCACTTTGTAATGGCAGACTGGGGCTTTTAGTGGACCCGGATAACCAGGAAGAAATTGATACTGCAATTGAAAGAGTGATTTTACAGCCTGATCAATTTATTCCGGATCATGAACTGCTGATGCGGCATTTTAGTTATGCTGCTTACAAAGAAAAACTAGTGAAGGTTTTGGATGAAGTTGAAGGTTGAAAGTTGAAAGTTAAAAGTTGAAAGTTAAAAGTTGAAAGTTGATGGTTGAAAGTTGATGGTTGAAAATATTTCCCAAATGAAAAATAAACTTAAAGAACTCGACGTAGACTTCATTGGTGGACAAGAAACTATTACTAAGGAGGAAGAACTTACAATTAGTGCGTTTATACGGGCTGGCAAAGAGAAAAGGCGACTACAAGCTATTCGCAAGAGGAAAACAAAGACATTACAAAAGGCTTATCAATCCGCTTGACAAAGCATGAACCGCTAAATAATTATCAGGGAGCAAGAAGTTAAAGTGCTTCAACCATGAACTTTCAACCATGAACCTTCAACCTTCAACTCTTAAATGAACTCCGCAGAAGATACAGAACAATGGGATTTGGTAATAGAACCACAGGGACGTTTATTTGATCTGAACCTGAAAGAAGTATGGCACTACCGTGACCTGATGTGGTTATTTGTAAAACGTGATTTTTCTGCACAATACAAGCAAACCATCCTGGGCCCCTTATGGCATTTTATACAACCTATTTTTACCACAATTGTTTTTTTGCTGGTGTTTGGAAAGATCGCCAATATCCCCACAGATGGTATTGAGCCCGTATTGTTTTATATGAGTGGCATTACTATCTGGAATTATTTCAGTGCCTGTCTTACATCCACCAGTAACACCTTTGTGGCCAATGCAGGAATTTTTGGCAAAGTATATTTTCCCCGGCTGGTAATTCCTTTAAGTACGGTGCTGAGTAATATGGTAAAGTTTGGCATACAGTTTAGCTTACTGCTTGCGGCCATGGCCTGGTTTGGCATCAGGAACAACCATTTTTATTTTGGTGCCGGCTGGTTACTTATACCCCTCCTGGTAATCATGATGGCAGGGCTGGGTTTGGGCCTCGGAATTATTATATCCTCTCTTACCACCAAGTACCGGGACTTTGCTGTATTGATCAGTTTTGCGGTGCAGCTACTCATGTATGCCACACCGGTAGCTTACCCGTTATCTTTTTTAAAAAATAAATCTTTTGCTGCCTGGATAGCCTGGAACCCTTTAACTCCCATCGTGGAGTCTTTCCGGTATGCATTGTTTGGAACCGGTACAGTTGATACATCAGGACTTATTTACAGTTCCGTTTTTATAGTAGTGGTACTGTTTGCCGGTCTGCTTATTTTTAGTAAGGTGGAGAAGAGTTTTATGGATACGGTTTAAGAGTTGAAGGTTGAAGAGTTGATGGATGAAAGTTCATGGTTGAAGGTTGAAGGTTGAAAGTTGAAGGTTGATGGTACTGGTGAAAAAAAACCTTAGTAGAAATAGGAGTAATGATTTTAAAAACCTTATTACCTTATTCCCTCTAATCAAAAGTAAATAAAGTAATAAGGTTGTAATAAGT
>JAYVLZ010000178.1:0-5204 GCA_043759175.1 Chitinophagaceae bacterium
TTTTTTAGCTTGCGGATTTTAGAGTATGTATTGTATTCAATAAAATCAGCCACTTTTACGTTTACTGATCTTACTTTTCCATTCACCACTTCAAAAGGAAAAATGGCTTTGTTAAATTCAGGATCAGTAAAAGTTGCATAAAAACGATTGCCACCCAATGATTCTAATGTTGTATACATAGTGGGATGATGAGAGAATTTCATTTTCAATATCCCCTCTTCTGATACCACACTCATGTTGCCATACACCTCATTAAAATAATTTCCTGTGTAAGCAGTAAGCGGCAAATTGGTTTTAAGATGCAGTGCTGCGGAGTCTTTCAGCGCCTTATCTTTTTTATCAGCTTCTTCTCTTTGTTTGCTTTGATAGCCGAGATATACACTACTGTAATTCCTGTACACATTACCAAGGTATGCATCCATGATCTCATTCTTCAACGCTTCATAAAATGCATTTTGATCCGTATTGGTTAAAACAATAATGCCCAACTGTTCTTCTGGTATTAATGTAACGCTGGTTACAAAACCATTTACGCCACCGGTGTGGCTTACAATTTTTCTTCCGCAATATTCTTCTAAAAACCAGCCCAGGCCGTACAATGCAAAATGTCCTTTGTTATACATCGAACCACCATCGCCTAAAATAGAAGCAGGCTTTCTTGTTTCTGTGATCACAGTAGGGGAGATGATTTCTTTATCATTGTATCTGCCATTGTTCAACTGCATCATTATCCAGTGGCTCAGATCATTTACAGAAGAACCAATGCTGCCTGCCGGTGCAAGATTATCAATGGTGCAAAAAGGAATTTTTACCAGCTTGCCGTCAGCCATTGTATAAGCAGAACATTTATCTGCAGCAGCCGGAAAATCTTTACTTAATGCAAGAGTGTTATTCATTTCAAGTGGCCTGAATATTTTTTGTGTGATAAAATCTTCCCACTGCATGCCTGTTACTTTTGGTATAATCTCACCTGCAGTTAAAAACGCAGCATTGGTATAACCCCAGGTAGTGCGGAATGGATAGGTGGCTTTGATGTGTGCCATTTTTTCAATTACTTCCTTACGGGTAAGGTTGGATGTCCAGTAAGTAAAATCTCCCTGGAATGTTCTGAATCCAAGCCGGTGACAAAGCAGGTCACGGACAATCGCCTGTTCTCCTGCAGCCTTGTTGTGTAATTTAAATTCAGGTATCCATTTAGTCACTTTATCTTCTAATGATAATTTTTTTTCTGCATCCAGCATGGCAATGGCAGTAGCTGTAAATGCTTTGCTGTTACTGCCAATCATGAATAAAGTATTCACACCCACTTTTTCTTTTGTATCTAAATCCTTTACGCCATATCCTTTCATCAGCACCACTTTTCCATTCTTAACCACACATACAGATACACCAGGTATTTGCCAATCCAGCATTGCTTTTTCTACATAATTATCAAGGCTGTCTTTAATAAAAGAAGGAAGGCTGTCTGTTTGGGAAAATACTTTTTGAAACTGCAGTAACAAGAGAATGAAGAATAGCTTTTTCATAAATTGATGATTTGGTTCAATGCCGTTAAGTTAAGAAACCGGAGTGGCGGGTGGGGACACACGCCACGGCTACCCGCCAGAGTTGGTGGACACCGACCCCTTAACTAAACGGCATTGGATTGTGATTTTAATTTTATTTTCTTTCAATATTTGTGATCGTAATTTTTTTAATTAGTTGATCGCCGTAGTGCTAAACCTATAAGGTCTTGCAGCACTGCTAAGCTTCCCTGCAGACCTTATAGGTTTTGTGCGCTGTTTATTTACGTTCAATATTGCTGATCGTAATTTTTTTAATTAACTGATCGCCATTAACAGGCTGCTGCTGTATCATCCTCGCCACATCCATTCCTTTTATCACTTTTCCAAAGGCAGCATAGCCCTGCTTGTCACCCACACCGTTATTACCATAATCATATTGTGTTTGATCACCAATACAAATAAAGAATTCAGAATTGGCAGTGCCCGGCGCAGTACGTGCCAGCGACAATGTTCCATTGGTATGCGATAGCTTAGAAAGCTGTGTGCTCTCATGTGGTATGCCTGCAAGATTTAGTTTTTGCGATTCCCAGATGCCTCCTTGTATAATCCCGGTATTTAAGGATGCAGACATCCTTCCTGTATTACCACCCGGTAAAATACTGAGTTCTTGTAATAACCGGCATCGATGTATTGTAAAAAAGCGGTCACCGTTTTTGGTGCTTTATCCGGATATAATTCCGCTTCTATATCACCCATGGAAGTGCTGATCACAATTTGTGGGTTGCTGCTTTTCTTTTCACCACAACTTATTAACAGCATCAATAAAACAGGAAATATTTTTTTCATATTCTTAAGAAGCTTTTTAGAAATGGTTTCGGATTTTTCATACAATATTTTAATGCCACTAATGCACAAATTGGCACAAATAAAACCTGATGTATAAAAAATTAGTGACTATTCGTGTATTCGTGGCAGTACCAAAAAACTTAAACAGCTTCTAAGTTAGTGGTTTAGTGCAGCAAAATTGTATTTTTGACACTTACCATGATTAAAAATATTTCCTCCTTTATAAAAAACAGGTCAGCCCTTTCGGTTGGTTTTTTGTTTTCAGTATCCAGCCTTTTATTTGGCACCTGGGTGGCAGCCATACCTTCCATTAAAAACCGGTTGCACTTTACTGATGGCAGCCTTGGTTTGTCTTTATTATTGTCGCCGCTGGGTGCTATCACGGGTATGTTATTATCCAGGATTGTTTTTAGAAAATTACCTGTAGGCAAATGGATGATGACAGGGTATATCTCTTCCTGTATCATTATGATATTCCTGATCAATTCAGTGAACAGGCCCATGCTGTGGACCTGTTTATATTTTTATGGGGTCACCGGTTTTTTAAATGGCGTATCATCCAATGCCACGGTAAATTTATTGGAGAAAAAATTTAACCGGTTGATGATGAGCACCTGCCATGGCATGTATAGTCTGGGTGGTGTAGTAAGTGCATTGCTGGCAAGCGTTTTTTTTGCTTTGGGTATTGCTTCCGGCTGGCAGATAGAGATCATTGCATTGGTAATTATCACTATTATTATTATTAACCGGAAATATTTATTGGCCAACCAGGATATTATCCATTCAAAATCAGCTTTTAAATTTCCATCCCTTTCCATACTGGGCATTTCATTTATCTGCATGGTTACGTTTATGGCCGAAGGTTGTGTGGCCGACTGGAGTGCATTGTATTTTAAAGAAGTACTGAATACCTCCCGCCGGTTTATGAGTTTTGGCTATGCCGGTTTTTCCATTGCTATGACTATAGGCAGGCTGAATGGAGACAGTTTTATTGCAACAGTCGGCAGCAAAAAAATAGTGATCGTTGGAAGCCTGATGGCATCAGCAGGTTTTTTAATGGTGTCATTTGCTCCCGGGGTAGCCGTGGCTGTTACCGGTTATACTTTAGTTGGTCTGGGCTGCTCCTGCATAGTGCCTGTGCTGTTTAGCGCCTCTGCCAATATACCCGGGGTAAGTACCGTGGAAGGTTTTGCCATGGTTACTACCGGCGGGCTCATTGGTTTTCTTGCAGGCCCATCCATTATTGGTTTAATCTCAGAAAAAAGTGATCTCTCCAAAGGGTTTCTTTTGCTTGTATTCCTTTGTCTGGCTGCCGCCATTGCAGGTAAGATGAATCACTTTTTAGGAACTTGTAAAGAGAGTTTTAAAGACCAGGGTATTGAAATAGAAAATATTTAACTGGCTGATAGCTGTTATAATTTCATCAGCAGTTAACCGCTTCCCATAAACCATTATTTTATTTTCGTTAGCTCATAATCTTTTTCTTCATGGGAAATAATTTTAATAATATTTCCTGTTGAATCTTTTACAAAATCCATTATCACACCAGCAATTCTTAAAAAGAATTTAGATGCTGTTACCGGAGTAAAAGGAGATTTTGGCAATCCATTATTGCGGCCCTCAGCATACAGTATACCACTATCAAGACTGATGGTAATAGGATGTGCTTCGTCTAATCCATATACGCCGGTATATTGTTTCAGTATTGCTTCATCCACTTTTATTCCGGGGTAATCTTTCCATTTTATCCAACGGGTATTTTCAATGGCATTGTAGCGATCATAACAATCATCCTTTATTAGTTCCATCATTAAGCTGTCGCCCTTTATGGTATAACGGTATTTACCCGGCATGCTGTTGCCGCAGTCGCTCTGGCCTTCTGTTTTAAATACAGTAAAGGAACTGTCATCATGCTGATAGGTCATTGTTTCAATCACCGTACTGTCTGCAACCGTGTAAATAGAAACCATGTCTTTTTTAAAATCGATGATGGAATTTAGCGGCCCATTAATATTCAGCTTTGTTCTCCAACGGCTGTTTTCAAGCTGTGCCATAGCAGCGGTAAAAAGAAAAGATGTAACGGCAAGAATGGAAATTTTTTTCATAATGGTTGTTTTTGTTTCTGCTGATTGTTGTTACGACTTACTATTTACCTGCCCTGTATACGCAACTGTGAAAAAACATATTAGTTATAGCCTTATTCTGAGATAAATATAATTACAGGTTCTATTTTTGCCAACGAAAAAGGCTTGGCGTTGTTGGGGAAGCATTCCGTCAGCCCGTAACTGAAGTTGATAATTGCAATATTGCTGAGAACATATTCATAAGTCAAATTTATAACGGTCGAGTAGACCAAAGTATTTCAACTTCAGCAGCTCACAGAACCGTACGTGAAAGTCTCCCTTCATACGGCTCTTGTTATTCAGTCAATATTTAATTCCTTTCTGCCAGTGAACAAACAGTCCTGTATTTAATTGCACATAGCTTTCGTATTTGTTTACGATTGCTTTCTTACTTCTTAACCGGTACTTTTCCTCAATCCATCTTCGTATCAATCCATTCAGGTAAATAAAGGAATACATTGCCTGCTACCCTTGGATTAAATCTACTGTAATAATTCAGCCACCCCCGTATTTTGGGATTTAAATTTACGGCTGCCCGTTCCAGTGATACCTGTGTATTTCGTGGATTGAACACTGCTCTTATTCGTTCCCTGATAAAGGCTTTTGCCTTACAACAGATGGCTGCACTAAATACCATAAACTTATTGTGTTTTCCAAAAGTATTAGGCTTACTGCGTGGCTGAAAACTATAGCTTAAAAATGTAAAGCTGTTATGCTTATGTTGTTCTTT
>JAYVLZ010000179.1:0-11212 GCA_043759175.1 Chitinophagaceae bacterium
TTTGGAGCCTTAACGGCCCTTAAGGGCGACCCCACTTTAGGGGAAGTCTCTAAGGGTATAGAAAAAGTGTTACCTATGTGGTGCTATACGACAACTAATTAAGCATCTTTTAATTCATTTCCCACCTTTGTGAGCTGATGGATGAAATAAATTCAGCCGTACCTGCCCCTTTTTATTTATTGCCGCTAATCCTTTTCAATTGAATAGCCAAGTGCATTACCTCTTTGTGGTATTTTTTAAATATCACCCAAAAGGGTAGGCATCAACCCTTCTTTGATAAAGACCTTTGATTTAATCATTTAATAATCATTTAAACTATTTACTATGAAAGTATTTATTCTGCCAGGAAAAAAAATTTGGTTTTTAATACTTTGCTTAGGCATTATTTTCTCCTGCCGCAAAAACGAAACAGTTAATAATCCTGTACCTCCTGCAAATTCATCTGAGGCAGATTCTGTATCAGATCATTTTCAATTTTATAACGCTGTTAAAAAACAAGGCGCCATTCCAAAAGGTCCTTCAGCCAGTTCATTAAAAATATCCTTTAAAGATACTTTATACCTGACGGATCAGGTAAGCCGGCCAGTAAGATTTCTGCATACAGATACCACACAAAATGTAGCAGGTGCTTACATACAGGTACTTATAGGATCTGCAGGCGGCCCCTTGGGCGCCACCTACTATTATGATGTGCCCGAGGTACCAGACATGGCAGATAATGATACAGTGTCAGTAATTATGATTGGCTTTGACCCAAAGAATATTCAACAGCCGTTTACTTTTGAAATAAAAATTATTCCCTATGATAAAAATAGGCAGCCACTTTTGCAATCTATCAGGCCTGTTAAAGTAGTCAAACATACCACAGACCCAAAAGGAAATGCAACTTCGTGTGGCCTTGTACTTCCGCCAGGGGAATATTGGGATTGGGAATTATCCATGATACCGACCCGGGGAGCTAACTCTTTTGATTTTTGGAACGAACCATCTAAATCTTTTGGAGCCGGGGGGCAGGATATTAAAGGGAGCTGCTGTGCCGGAATTTCTGTATATGGAATTTGCCCCGGAACTAGAGAACCCAATGCCAGCTTACATTTTGCTACCTATTACCGGATATCCATGGAACAACTTACTTTTTATGATGGAGGCACTTTTTTAAGACAAACGTTTGAAGAATCCCCCATTCCACTACCTGACTCAAGTGACTTTTGTGCAGGTGGAGATGGCAGGGTAAGGTATAATCTTAATCACACAGTATATAATGGAAATTATAGTGTTACACCAGCTACACTTCCTCCGGATCTGCAGGTTTATAAAAATGACTCTCTCCTGCTCAGGTTAGACCAAACATCTTCATCAGGGTTGGGCTATGGAAATCCGGGTGGCATCATTCATCAGTTAGATTGTGAAATGGGGTCACTTGTTTTGATTCAACTTGACCTTGAAGGCTTTGGTCAACACTTATATAAATTTTATACACGAAGAGAACCTCGTGATCCGATCTGGTGGAGCTACCTCGGATATTAAAGAAAATATATTCAACTGGAAAAAAATAAGAATAAAAATTGGGCGGATTAAAACTTAAAGAAATGAGGAATGATCTGCCCAATTTATTTATTGATTTCAACAATCATTTCTACTCCACCGCAAAATCAATCTTAATGGTAATACTCGCCGTTTTATTTTTGGATGAAGTATTGAATGCACCACCATAGCTGTAATCTTCATTACTGTTTTGCCCTGTAATTTGAAATACTCCCATCGAAGCTTTTTTAATTTTACCCAGGCCGCTCCCGGCATTCTTCGCAATAGTTTCTGCCCGCTGTTTGGCATCTGTACTGGCTTTGGCAAGCAGGTCCACTTTTAATTCAGACAATTTGGTATAATAATAAGAGGGAGCCGAGGAATTAAACTCAATCCCGCTTTCAATCAATTCTGTTACTTCCCTTGAAATTTTTTCCACTTTGCCAATATCTTTTGAATCCACCGTCACATTTTGTTTCAGGTTATAACCTGTGAAATCACTGCCGGTCTGTTTGCCATCTGCATCATACCGGGTATTAAATTCTTTATCAATACTCACAGCAGAAAAAACCAGTTCTGTATCCGTAACGCCTTTGCCCTTTAAATAATTCCTGATCTTACCTTCATCTTCTTTCAGTAAGGCGTAAGCGCTTTTTAGGTCCATCATCTTGCGGCTATAGTTTCCTGTCCACACAATCTGGTCGCTGGTAAAATCTTTTTCAGCCAGGCCCGTAACGGTAATATTTTCTGTTGATCTGAATTTGTATTTGTAAGCATTCCCGGCAATCCAAAAAGCAGTAATAGCAGCAACAGCAATGATAGCTGCGGTGATGTAATTTTTCATTTGTGAAATTTAAAAATAAATGTATAGCGAAATACTGTTTAAATCAAGTTAAAGGTTCACCGGATCATTAATATTGAACAGCATGCACTTTCATAACACCTCAAACATCAAACCTCAAACCTCAAACATCAAACATCAAACCTTAAACATCAAACATCGAATCTAAAACACCACCTGGTGCGTCTGCTTTATAACTCCTATCACAAACACACTCTGCACATGCCCCATGTTTTCGATGTTGCTCAGTTTGTTTACATGAAAATCGTAGTAGGCATTCATGTCTTCGCACAATACCTTCAGCATAAAATCAAATTCGCCGGAAATATTAAAGCATTCTACTACCTCCTGCATCGCATGAATCGCTTTGATAAATTTTACACCGGCCGGTTTATTGTGCTCTTTTAAAGACACATAACAAATCACCATCAATCCTTTTTTTACCTTGGTATGATCAACCAATGTAGCGTATTGTTTTATTACGCCGCTGGCCTCCATCCGCTTAATTCTTTCATGCACCGGTGTGGTACTCAGGTGAATTTTTTCTGCAATTTCTTTTACGGTCATACGGGCATTTTGCTGCAGCAATGCCAGTATGGAAAGATCCTTACTGTCAAGCGAAATAACTGCAGCAGTTGATTGTTCTGTTTGAGTAGCTTTTGCCATTGTTTAAAAGTGTTTTATCCTGCCAAATCATTTTAAACAGGAGAATGCCCCAAAGTTATTAAAAGTTGTAGAATATTATCCTGCGTTTGTACATTTGTGTTCTAAAAATTAAAACATGTCAACAATAACAAATTCCTCCATTGATTTCAGCCTGAAATATAAAGTGGCTGACATGAGCCTCGCCGCATGGGGCCGTAAAGAAATTAGATTGGCCGAAGCAGAAATGCCGGGCTTAATGAGCATCCGTGAAGAGTTTGGTGCAAGCCAGCCCTTGAAGGGTGCAAGAATTGCAGGCTGCCTGCACATGACCATTCAGACGGCTGTGTTAATTGAAACATTGATCGCATTGGGTGCGGAAGTAAAGTGGAGCTCTTGTAATATATTTTCTACGCAAGACCAGGCTGCTGCTGCTATCGCTGCGGAAGGCATTGGTGTTTATGCATGGAAAGGCCAGAGCCAGGAAGATGCTGACTGGTGTATTGAACAAACATTGTTCTTTGGTGGTGCAGACCGTCCGTTAAATATGATCCTGGATGATGGTGGCGATTTAACCAACATGGTGTTTGATAAATATCCGGAGCTGATCGCAAACATCAAAGGTTTATCAGAAGAAACTACTACCGGTGTTCACCGCTTGTATGAAAGAATGGCTGCCGGTACATTGCCTGTTCCTGCATTTAATGTAAATGATTCTGTTACCAAAAGTAAATTTGATAACAAGTATGGTTGTAAAGAATCGTTGGTAGATTCTATCCGCCGTGCTACGGATGTAATGATGGCTGGTAAGGTTGCGGTAGTAGGAAGTTATGGTGATGTGGGTAAAGGTTCTGCTGCTTCATTAAAGGGTGCAGGTTGTCGTGTAATCGTTACCGAGATTGATCCTATTTGTGCATTGCAGGCTGCTATGGATGGCTTTGAAGTAAAGCCAATGATCAAAGCAGTACAGGAAGCTGACATCATTGTTACAGCATCTGGTTGCCGTGACCTGATCACTGAAAAACATTTCCGTTTAATGAAAGACAAAGCCATCGTTTGTAACATCGGCCACTTTGATATTGAAATTGATATGGCATGGCTGAACACCAACTATGGTCATACAAAAGATACCATCAAACCGCAGGTGGACATTTACAACATCGAAGGTAAAGATGTGATCATCCTGGCAGAAGGCCGTTTAGTAAACCTTGGTTGTGCCACAGGCCATCCAAGTTTTGTAATGAGTAACTCTTTCAGCAACCAGACACTGGCTCAGATTGAACTGTGGACCAACCACGGCAAATACGGGAACAAAGTGTATGTGTTGCCAAAACATCTGGATGAAAAAGTTGCCCGCCTGCACCTTGCAAAAATTGGTGTAGAATTAGATGAGCTGACAACAGAACAGGCTGCTTATCTCGGCATACCAAAAGAAGGTCCGTTTAAGGCTGAGCATTACCGTTATTAATTTTGTGATGAAGTAATATACAGGCCCACTTCGAAGGAAGTGGGTTTTTTATTTTGGGGACCAGCGGAAGTATTTCAATTTAACTTTAGTGGCGTCGCACTCTTGTACAGCATAGCTTTATTGATCTTTTATCACAGCGAGGGATCAAGGAATAAAATTACAATACTTATACAGGTTGTATTTGCGCTACTGATCTGAATAATGCATTTTTTTATAACGTTCTAAAAAAGCGTGGTTTAAAAAAATTGTTCCTAAATGGAAGTATCGTATTTTAGCACAAATACACATGTTAGCGGTCAGGCTATGGCGGCACCCTAAGTATGGACACATTATGACACCAACATCATTAATAAAAATATCAGACAATTTATCCGACAATCAACATAAAGAAATTGCTGAAAAAATATTTGCTCGTAAGATAGACGGCATTGAAGTTTCACATTTTGGTGGACGATGGGGCGACACTTGGGAGACAGGCAGAAATTACAGCTTAGACTTTTTGAAATTCTACAAAGGAATAAAGGCTCTCAGGTTTTACCTTACAGACGTTACAGACCTTACTCCAATTTTAGTTCTTGCAGACGACTTAGAAAATCTACAACTTGGAGAATTTGATTTAAAGAAAATTCCATTGGAGCCATTAGGACAGTTAAAAAACTTGACATATCTATCTGTAGTAAGAAACCAAAACGGACTTGAAAGTATTACTCAACTACCAAAATTATCAGAGTTAGCCTTGACAGGTCATTCAATTGAAAAACTGCCATTTTTAAATGAACTAACTGAATTAAAACAGCTTTACATTGGCTTTGGAACTTCAAAAAATTTTGACAACATACAAAGCTTGTCAAAATTAGAAGAGCTTGATGTGCTTTGGGTCAAACAACTATCGGACATACAAGCAGTTTCAAAACTAATTAATCTTGTAAAGCTTAGAATGGAAGATGAAAAGCAAATAACAGCTTTGCCAGACTTATCAAAATTGACTAAACTGAAAAACATACGACTGATGAATTTCGGTTCATTAGAAGATGTTTCAGCTTTGGTAAACTCAAATGTTGAAGAATTTATTCTAACCGGTCCAAATAAAAACGCAGACTTTTTGAAGTCCTTATCCAATGCAAAGAAGTTACAAAAGGTCTATACCTTTTTTTATACCAAAAGAGAACAGGACAAGGCTGAAAAAATATTAGGCGGCAAATTTTGCGATAAAGACAAAATGAATTTCGATATGCCTAATAGGACACCGATTTTATACTATGACATTGAAACAGGACAAAGAATAGTATGAGCAAAAGAGCTATAGACAAAAGCCCGAACCGCTAACATTGGTATTGCTTATGCGATTGCCGGTATCTCACTAAAAACACTAACCAATCCCGTGAACCAACGTGGTATGTACTGAGTTTTATGCCGTTGACGATATCTCACTAAAAACGCTAACCAATCCCGTGAGCCGACGTTGTGTGTTCTCACCAACGTCCGAAGCCTTAACCATTATGGTGTTTCAATTTTTCCTGTCACTGCAGGTGTTTCCCAAATCCATACGCAAGCTCAACTCCACATCACTTGAACGCCGCCGCCTGGTCTCCGACCAGCGGCTTATTAAGATGGGTTTCATTCACTCCAACATCTCCTATACAAAAGTGACTGCATTTTATTGCAAGAGAAGTGGGAAGGAAAAAGACTTTTCGATTTGACAGGTTAATGATTTTATTTGTTGCTGCTCATTGTTTGTTGGTACGCTCTGCTGCCTGCCTGCCCTGCATACCAACAACGGCGGCGAGAGATACAAGTTAACCAAAAAGACGTAGCTTTAATAACACTAAAAAAACTGTTATGAGAAACTTTGTTATCGTGATTATACTGCTGTCATTGTCATTTCCTGTTGCTGCTCAGAATTTTGATACTGTCAGCATACAAACTACGAAAGTGTCCGGCTCAGTATATATGTTGGAAGGTTCGGGTGGAAATATCGGCGTTTTAACTGGTAATGATGGAATCATACTCGTAGATGATCAGTTTGCACCATTATCAGAGAAAATTAAAAAAGCACTGGCAACTTTGAGCAGTAAGCCAATAAAATTTATTATCAACACACATTTTCATTTTGATCATACTGATGGCAATAAGATATTGGGTGGCGAAGGTGCTGTTATTGTGGCGCATGAAAATGTAAGAAAGCGATTAACTGCTGATCAGTTTATTGCTGCATTTAAAGTGGATCAGAAAGCAATGACTTATGACGGGTTACCCAAAATAACTTTTTCCGAATCTGTTACTTTTAATATGAATGGTGAAACTGTACAGGTATTCCATGTTAAAAATGCACATACTGATGGGGATGCAGTTATTTATTTTAAAGAGTCAAACGTAGTGCATACAGGAGATGTATTTGTACGATATGGCTTGCCATTTATTGATCAGCCAAATGGCGGCAGTATTGATGGTATGATTGTCGGCGCAGAACAAATCCTGAAAATGATTAATGATGAAACAAAGATCATCCCCGGGCATGGAGCATTGAGTAATAAAAAAGATCTGCAGGATTATAAAAATATGCTGCAAACTGTAAGAAACAGGGTGGCTAATGAAATCAAAGCAGGTAAAACAATGGATCAAATCATTCATTCAGATCCGGCAAAAGAATTCAACACCATTTTTAATAAAATAACTTTTGTGGAATCTGTTTACAATTCATTGAAGAAATAAATCACTTTATTTTAGAAGCTAAAGACCCTTTGTTCCCAGCAACGTCCTGTACCCACGCTCATTGCCAAGCAAAGAGACATTGCTGAAAATTCTTAGAATTGTTAGTGTAATTTATATTCAATTACAGGATATTGCCGGGAAACAAAAATGATGGAACGAAAATAGTTGTCTGCTTCTGCAGTCCATATTATTTGGTAAGCCATTGCAGCAGCTTAATTCCGCTCTGAGTCTCTCCCATAAATTTAAAGTTCGAGGCGGGTCTCTGCCGTGACTAAGTGGGCGGGCTTGCAGGACCCGACTTTATCTCAGTAGGGAGCTAACACTAAAGAAATTTATCTTTACTTCTGGTTTTCATTTGAATAAAGTAAATTTGTTTTATAAAATTTAGTATTATGGGCTTGGTTTATGCAGGTATAGAATTGATAAATGCGGATGATATTGCAATGGCAAAGCGGCATGTTATTGGAGAGGAGGAGGTTAAACGGCTTCATGTAAATATATTGGTGGATACAGGAGCTTATAATTTGTGTATAAATGAAAGCATCCAGGCACAATTAGATTTACCATTTGTTGAAAAAAGAAAGGGACAATTAGCCAACGGCAGTATAGAAGAATATGATATGGTGGGGCCGGTGGTACTAAAATTTAAAAACCGTCAAACAGTATGCAATGCACTTGTTTTGCAAGGCGATAACGAACCACTTTTAGGTGCTATTCCTTTAGAGGATATGGATGTGTTAATTCATCCGCTCAGGCAAGAATTAATAGTAAATCCTGATCATCCATATTATGCTCAAATGAAATTAAAATAATTCAGCGCTTGCCTGTTATGCCGTTGTCGGTATGTCATTAAAAATACTAACTGCCCCGATGAGCCGATATTATGGATTCTTAATTCCGCACTTACTCTCCCCCTAATAAATTTAAAATCCCCAGGCAAGTCTCTGCCATGGCTAAGTGCGATGGCTTGCAGGACCCGCCGCTATCTCAGCAGGATACATGCATTAAAGTGGTTTGGGAGAAAATTTCTTTCAGCATTTAATCATAGAAAAATAATTATCTTACCCAACATTGAAAAAAGACTTACAAGTGACGGTGAGCAATAAATAAATAATTACTTCATCAGGATCATCCTTACTATATCTTCAAATTTTCCTGAAGATAGTCTATAGAAATAATTCCCAGCAGGCAAATTGCCCGGCTCCCACTGAACTTCATAACTTCCGGCTTTTAATTTCCCATTTACAGGTGTCGATAATTGTTTGCCCAGGTTATCGTAGATAACCAATTTCACCTGGCCGTCTGCAGGGATGCTAAATTGAATTTTTGTTGATGTCTTAAATGGATTGGGATAATTTTTAAGCATAAATTTTCCCGGGGCAGATCCTTGTGGGTTCTCCACCTGTTTAGCGGCGGCAATGCTGCCGGTTGTTGAAGGGCCATATTTAATCATAACAAAATCTGACCCGCTTGATGAACCTGCTGAAGTTCCGCCAACATAAACGTTCCCATTCAGATCAACTCCTATTGCGATACCCACATCGCTTTTATGCCCTGGACCGTCATAGGTTTTTACCCATTGCCGGGCGCCTGCTGCTGAATACTTCACCGATGCAATATTCCAGTTATCGATAATACCGTTAATATATCCGGTTATATACACATTGCCTCCCCCATCAACCGCTATTGTATTTGCTCCATCATTATCTTTAGCTGTTCCATCGTAGCTTGTTGTCCATTGCTGAACACCTGATGGATTATATTTAATGGTGCGGTAATCTGTTTTATATTCCGCCGACTGCGATTCGCCGGTTACATATACATTTCCTGAATTGTCCACTGCAATGGCATGAGCAATATCATACCCATTGCCGGGTCCATTATAGGTCTTCTTCCACAGTTGAGTGCCGCCGGTATTATATTTAAGGGTTACATAATCCTGATTGATTGTTTCATAACTGGCGCCGGTCACATAAACATTCCCGGCATTGTCAACTGTCATACCGCCGGCATAATCATAGCCGCCTGCTGCACCATCGTACCGTTTTTCCCACTGCTGCACGCCCAGTGAATTGTATTTAACGGTAAGGAGATCATTTACCCCGACACTGCCAGCATAACTGGTACCGGCAACATACACATTACCCAAACCATCAAGCCCAATTCCTGCAGGCACATCATCTTTGTTTCCCAATCCGTTATATTGAACAGCCCATTGCTGAACGCCGGCGGGGTTATATTTTATGGTTATATAATCTTTCCGGGCATAACTGCCATGCATGTCTGTTGTCCACCCGGTTACATACACGTTGCCGGAAGCGTCGGCTTTTATAGCAGTACCGTTATCAGCCCGCTGGCGGATACCATCAAATCTTGCTACCCATTGCTGAACACCCTGTGCATTATATTTCACTGTAGCTATATCCTGGTTGGTAGTAAAGGGAAGCTGGTAGCTGGAACCCGTTACATACACATTTCCGTTGTTATCAACAAAAATGGCATTAGCCTGGTCGGTACCGCCCGGAGGACCATTATATTTTACCTGCCACAGCAACGCACCGCTGCTATTGTACTTAATGGTGAGGTAGTCATAGTTTCCCGGACCTGTATAGGTAGAACCTGTTACATATACATTGCCGGCATTATCAACCACCATCGCTTTCAGAACATCCTCTCCATTGCCTGTTCCGTTGTAGCGTACAGTCCATAGCTGTGCAAATATTATGGTGTGGGAACTGATAATTAATACGAGTAAAAGAAGAAGCTTTCTCATTTTCGTAAAATTTAGTTGATACTAAAATAAAGGGGTAGTAAAATAGAACGAAAAATGACATTCGAAGGTTGCCTGTCTGGCAAAATTTTATTATTATTAATTCCGCTCTGGGTCTCCTCCATAAATTTAAAGTTTCCAGGCGGGTCTTTGCTGTGAACAGGTGGGTTGGCTTGCAGGACCCGCCGTTATCTCGGCAGGGTGCAGCTATTCTTTTCCACTCCGTTTCTCCCGAACAAATTTAAAATTTCTAAGCCGATATGTGTGTGCGATGGCTTTGTGTGCAGGCTTGCAGCACTCGCCGCCATTCAGTAATGGATTCTTGTGCTTATACCAATCAAACTGTTGTTGCTAAGGTGTATGTTATTACATTTATTTAAACCCTACTGCTGCCAAGTCGCTCCCCACGCTCATTACCCATACAGAGCAGACATCGGCAGGGAAGAGTGCGCTGTTATATTGGGAGACTTGCGCCAGAAGGAATATATTTTGATCAGCAATTTTTGATACAACATTTGATTGTGGTTGAGCAACAGTTCCCTGAAGATTTTTTTGTTCCAAAAAAGCAAAAAAAAACCTGCAATACAACATGGGGTTTTGGTTTTGTGCTACCGGGGCGGACGGAAGCCGTGTTTCAACTTTTGTAACCTTTATCAGCATTTTATGCCGTTGTCTGGTCCGCCAAACTATCTAAAAACTCACTATCACAACCGTGAGAGCTGCCGCCTGGTCTCTGACCAACGGCATACTTCCACAGGCTTTCTATATTTATTTTGTGAAGTTTTATTATGATTGAAGAGGTAGCTTTTAAATGACAAAAGATTTTTTCAGAAATCAACAGTGGGCTGAAGGTTCCCGTTGGTCAGAGACCAGACGGGGGCATTCTTTCTTCTGCAGGTGTTGGTAACTCATAAAAAAACTAACTATCCCGCTGTGCCGGTTGTGTGTGCTAAAGCTGTGGAAGTATCACCCACATCCGAAGCCTTAAACTGTATTCAGCAGCCATTCCTGTATGCTTCAAAAATAAACTCTTACTGATACTTCATCCAATACATTGCAGAAAAAAATTAACGGTTGTAGGTTAATGAACTGGTATGTGCATTTTAAAAAACAATCCACTCCTCTTAGTTTTTTAACACTTAGGGTTATCCGGTAAACTCAACAACCACCTTCTAAGAAGGTGGGTTGAAAACATCGGGCGTAGCCCTCTTTAAAGCATGTGAAGATTGAAATTATAATGCGAATTTGATTATGC
>JAYVLZ010000180.1:0-10443 GCA_043759175.1 Chitinophagaceae bacterium
CCTGTAATCAACGGATTGAAATCCGTTGTTACAATATTTTCCGAGCCTCCGGCTCTTCCATTGCATGTTTAAATTCCTTAAGTTGACGGCTATGGTGTCCCCACCGACCACAGCCTTGATAATGGAGCGACAATTTGAAATGCCAAGAAGAGTTGAATAAAAAAGATCTATAAATTTATTTGTACGTTGCACATCCTGTTTTACACACTGAAACAAATTGGCAACAACTTGTGCTTCATTTAACAACGGGTATTTTTATCAGCACAAAAGTTTATTACTACATTTAGGAAAATTATTCTGTTAATTTAAAACTTGATTCGATGCCAGGCGATACTCCCAATATAAACAATAAGGCTGTTAATCAAAACACCTACGATGCCATTGTAATTGGAACCGGTATGAGTGGTGGCTGGGCCATGAAAGAATTAACAGAGCAGGGTTTACAAGTGCTGGCACTTGAACGTGGCAGTGATAAACAACATATAAAAGATTATGATACGGCTACCATAAACAGTTGGGATGTACCACACAGGGGCACACTTACGCATGGATTTATTCGGGATAATCCTATCCTTGTACGTGCAGGTGTGGTAGATGAGTTTACAACAAAAATGTTTCTCCCTGATAAAGCACATCCATACATACAGGACAAACCTTTCGACTGGATACGTGGTTACCAGGTTGGTGGCAGGAGTTTAATGTGGGGCCGGTGGACACAACGCTGGGGTGAAGCCGATTTTGAAGCTAATGCGAAAGAAGGGATTGGTATCGACTGGCCTATTCGTTATAAAGATATTGCACCATGGTATAGCTACGTAGAAAAATTTGCTGGCATTGCCGGTAATAAAGACGGGTTGGCACAGGTACCCGACGGCGAATTTCTTCCGCCATTTGAAATGAACAATTTTGAAAAGTTCATGAAGCAAAAAGTAGAAGAAAATTATCCGGGAAGAAATTTGATCATTAGCCGAACAGCAAATCTTACAAAACCATCTGAGATACATACTGCGTTAGGCAGAGGCCAATGCCAGGCCCGTGATTTATGCAGCCGCGGTTGCCCGTATGGTGCATACTTCAGCACACAATCAGCCACACTGCCTGCTGCACAAAAAACAGGGAGGCTCACTTTAAAAACTAACGCTGTGGTACACTCCATTATTTATGACGAAGCAAAACAATCCGCAGGATCCGGTGGAAAAGCTACAGGCGTAAGAGTGATAGATGCAATTACAAAAAAGACTACAGAATATTTTGCAAAAATTATTTTTTTAAACGCAGGTTCCATCAATTCAAACCTTACATTGCTGAACTCCACTTCAAAACGTTTTCCTAACGGTTTGGGCAATGATAGCGGAGTGCTTGGCCGGTATATTATGACACACAATTACCGTGTACGTGCCAATGGAACTTTTGAGGGTATGCAGGATAGTTACTACTCCGGCAGAAGGCCCAATGGTGTATACATGCCCAGGTTTAGAAATTTTGGCAACGATAAACAAACCGGTTTTAAAAGAGGTTATGCACTGGCCTGTTCATCCAACAGGCAGGGATGGAAAAGAGGCGGCATTGAAATTGGCATTGAATTAAAAGAAAAATTAACCGAGCCGGGCCCCTGGTTTTTCTTTGCAACTGCAATGGGAGAAATGCTTCCTTACGAAGATAATTTTGTATGGTTGGATAAAAATAAAAAAGATGAATGGGAAATTCCTTTGCTGCACGCCAATATCAGCTGGCACGAAAATGAAGATGCGATGGCCAAAGATGCAGTGGAACAGCTGCAGGAAATGTTTGATAAAGCAGGATTAAAAAATATTGAAACGTCTGATAATCACCAGGCGCCGGGAAAAGACATTCATGAAATGGGCGGTTGCAGAATGGGCAATGATCCAAAAACTTCCATGCTCAATAAATGGAACCAGTTGCATGCAGTGCCCAATGTTTTTGTAACAGACGGCGCCTGCATGACATCGTCTGCCTGTCAAAATCCTTCGCTTACTTATATGGCCATTACAGCAAGGGCCTGCAATTATGCGGTGAGTGAAATGAAGAAAGGAAATTTATAGTTTTTTGATACCAGCATTGGTTCTCTGTAGCATCATCGTTGCGTCGCAATCCTTTTATCGGCATACCTGTTTTCATCTTTTATCAAAGCGAATAAAAATCAGCTTCTTCTAAAAAATATTTTTATGAAAATTATAAAAACGTTATTATTCCTCTGCTTTGTTTGTATGCAGCAAATTTGTTTGGGTCAGGAAAAATTAAAAGTTGTTATAGCAGGATTAACACACGACCATGTAAACAGGATATTGGATAAAGGAAGAAACGGCGATATTATTATTATCGGCATTGCAGAGCCGGATCAACAACTATGCAACAAAAAGAAAATGGAATACCAGTTACCCGATTCAATTTTTTATAAAAATCTTTCTGCGGCATTAAAAAAAAGTAAACCGGATGTAGTAATGGTTTATAATGCACCTGTTGAACACTTGTCAATAATTGAAACCTGTATGCCGCTTAAAATACCCGTGATGGTGGAAAAGCCATTATGTTTTTCAAATGCAGAAGCAGCAAAAATAAAAATGCTGTCTGGAAAATATAATACTAAAGTGTTTACCAATTATCCATCACTTTGGTACACCAGTTTTATTGAATTGATAAAGAGAGCAAATGAAAAAAACGAAGTTGACTCCATCAGTAAAATGGTGATGCATGGCGGTCACCGTGGGCCGGTAGAGATTGGTTGCAGTAAAGATTTTTCGCAATGGCTAACTGACCCGGCAAAAAATGGTGGTGGTGCCATCACTGATTTTGGTTGTTATGGAGCCTGTATAATGACTGAATTGATGAAGGGAAAAACACCGGTATCAGTTTATGCCACTGCCCGTCACCTCAAACCGAAGATTTATCCAAAAGTGGATGATGATGCAACCATGATATTGGAATATGCAAGTGCCACCGGAATCATCGAAGCATCCTGGAACTGGCCATACACCATTATGGATGTGGAAGTGTATGGCGCAGCTGCTTACATGCATGCTGCCCAAATAAATGGCTCCGACCCAGTCAGCCTGAAATCAAAAAATGAAAAAGAAACACGAATGGAAGTAATTTCAGAACCCCGGTATAAAGATGAAGTGGAGTATTTAACAGCTGTAATAAAGAATGGCGCTCCGGATGATAACAAACTCCTGTCATTAGAACGTAATGTAATTATTGTACAGATAATAGATGCTGCAAGGAAGTCAGTAAAAGAGAGAAGAAAAATTTCATTGTAAAATAAGATATGAAAAGATGGTTTAAAGTGTCACATTATCGTGAATTATGAACGGATTTTACTAAAAATAAAAGTGGACAAACCGAATCAAATTTCGATTTGTCCACTTTAGTGCCCAGAACAGGATTCGAACCTGCACATCCTTGCGAACGCTGCCACCTGAAGGCAGTGCGTCTACCAATTTCGCCATCTGGGCATTTAGTATCAGGGGCTGCAAATATAGAGAAACAAAAAAATATCCTGCAAAATTTATATCGCATTTTCTCTCCCTTTCCAGCCAATATATAAAACCCGCTATCATCAGCAGGCTGCCAATCAGCTTACCCGTAAAAAAAATTTTTTCAGTATCATTTGGTGCTGTTATTAGCTGGTAACCTTATGCACTCACATTAAAATCTCTCAATGCATCATTCAGGCTGGTCTTTAAATCGGTACTTGGTTTGCGCTGGCCAATGATTAATGCACAACTCACATTGTATTCTCCTGCAGGGAATTTTTTCAAATAACTGCCCGGGATCACTACACTTCTTGCCGGTACTCTTCCTTTATATTCTATAGGTTCACTTCCACTAACATCAATAATTTTTGTTGATTGAGTCAACACAACATTGGCTCCTAACACGGCTTCCTTTTCTACTCTTACTCCTTCCACCACAATACAACGGCTACCGATAAAACAACCATCTTCAATGATCACCGGCGCAGCCTGCAATGGCTCCAGCACACCGCCAATACCCACGCCACCACTCAGGTGTACCCCTTTACCAATCTGAGCACAACTGCCTACTGTTGCCCACGTATCCACCATCGTGCCTTCATCCACATAGGCGCCAATGTTTACATAAGATGGCATCAGCACCACATTCTTAGCCAGGTATGCGCCGTATCTTGCAATTGCATGTGGCACAGCCCTTACTCCCAGTGAGGCATAATTGCTTTTCAATTTCATTTTATCGTAAAACTCAAAAGGAGGCAAGGAATAGGTTTTCATTTGCTGAATACCAAAGTACATCAGGATACCCTGTTTTACCCATTCATTTACCTGCCATTGCACAGCATCCTGCGGACCCCCATCTACAGGAGAAGCTGTTCTTAATTGTCCTTTGTCTACTTCTTCAATAAGGCTTCTTACAGCATCCGCATAAGTAACTTCTTTTAATAGTTCCCTGTTGTTCCAGGCAGCAGTTATCAGTTCTTTTAATTCACTCATTTTGATTATCTGTTTTTTGCAAAAGTAGATTAATACTGGTTTACATTCTCATTTCAAATCTGACAGAAATTTTAGGATTGCTTGAATACTGTTATAAAAAGTCAAAATTAAAACACCTGCTGCTTTTTAGAAAAAGAAACTATTAAAGTTTATCTTGTGTGCCCCAAAAAGATATTGTTTCAATATCTTTTTGGGATTTTTAAAAAAGTTCCATTAATGTCTAACAGAATATTCAGGTATATCAATGCTTTTGGTTTTAACACAGGGCTGCGTTTATATTTACATACAAAAAAAAATTCCCCAACCGGCTTTCAGTTACCATTCCTGAAACACCCGGTATATTTCAGAAAAACGATTTCTGACAGAATGATGTTTGAACAAATTTTTATAGAAAAGCAATACGATATTAATATCCCTTTAAAACCTCAAATAATTATTGACCTGGGTGCAAATGTAGGATTTGCAAGCATTTTATTTACTAACCGTTTCCCAAATGCAAGGATACTGGCGATAGAACCCGATGAAAATAATTTTTTAATGGCTGAAAAAAATACTGCGCTATATAAAAATATAACATTACTAAAGGGAGCTGTCTGGCATAAAACCGAAGAAATAAAAATAGCAGACTACGGACATGGGGAAGCAGCTTACATGATAGAACCGGGCACTGGCATTAATCCTGTGAGGGCATACACTATTAAAGAAATAATGGATTTGATGGGTATAAAAGATATTGATATTTTAAAAATTGATATCGAAGGGGCAGAAAAAGAAATATTTGAAACTAACTACGAAGAATGGATACCTGTAACAAAAATTATTATTGTTGAAACGCATGACAGATACAAGAAAGGTACAAGCAAAGCAATATTTAAATCAATCAGTAAATATGATTTTTCTCTTGAAATCAGTGGGGAAAATTTAGTTTTATTTAATAATAATTTGCTTCCTCAATTATAAGCAGTCATTATCAGGCTATGTAAAACAATATATGGTTATTTTAAGTGGCGCAGCCGTCATTAACAATCGGTATTATGATTAAAGGTATTTCAGTTGTAATCCCAAACTTTAATGGTCTCCACCTTTTCCCAGATACGCTGTATTCAGTAGAAGAGGCTTTAAGTTTTACACAAAAACCATTTGAAATTATTGTAGTGGATGATTGTTCAACGGATGGTTCAGTAAAATATTTACAGGAAAACTATCCTGCTGTAATCTTAATAAACAATCCTTCTAATAGTGGTTTTTCAGCCACAGCCAACAGGGGTATTAAATCTGCAAAATATGATAAAGTTTTGCTGCTTAACAGTGATGTAAAACTTACCCCGGATTATTTTCCAGGCCAGTTTAAATATTTTGACCGGGCAGACACATTCGGCGTAATGGGAAGAATAATTGGGTGGGATGACGACCATATACAGGATGGCGCAAAATATCCCTCCTTCCAGGGAGGCAAAATAAAAACTTCCAAAAACTATTTATTAAAAGATGAACAAGCCATGTCTGACGGGCTTTATACAATGTATCTTTCAGGTGCAAACGCTTTTATTGATAAAGAAAAATTTTGGGCGATTGGCGGATTCAATGAATTATTTTCTCCATTTTATGTGGAAGATTTTGAACTTTCTGTAAGGGCCTGGCGGCTGGGATTTAAATGTTATTACAATTACGAAAGTGTATGCAGGCATAAAACATCAACTACTATAAAAAATAATAAGAAAAAGAAGTTTGTTGATATTATTTATGACAGAAATAAGATGTTTCTACATGCGATCCATTTAAATGGTGTAACCAAAATGCTCTGGTATCTCCAATTATTTTTGGAAGCTCTTTTAAAAACACTAACAATAAAGTGGAGCTATCTCCACTCACTAAAACTATTTATATCTTCTTCAAAAAAGATCAAAGAGTCGAAAATAGAATTTGATAAAATGGCAGCTAAAATAAATAAGCCGGAAAGTATAAAACAGATAGCCGATTTTATTCTGAAAGATATAGCTGATAAGGATAAAATTTATTTTTAATTTTAGCCAGATTTAACTTTACTTATACCCGAAAGATAATTTTTCATTTCAACTTATAATAAAGATTTATGAAAAATGAGTTAGTCTCGATAGTACTATGTACATATAATGGAATAAAATTTTTAGAGTCTCAACTTTCATCAATACAAAAACAAACACACAACAATCTTGAGATAATTATCTTAGATGATGTGTCTACTGATGGCACTTTCGAATTTTTACAACAGCAGTCATCGGCAGATTCCCGTATTCAATTATACAGGAATGAGAATAATGTTGGGTATAATATCAATTTCAGCAGAGCCTGCATGAAAACCAAAGGTGATTATATCGCTATTGCAGACCAGGATGATGTTTGGGAAGAAAATAAAATTGCTGTTCTTTTGGCAGCCCTGTTGGAAGATGATGGATGCATGCTGGCGCATGGTATTTCAGCAAGGTTTGAAGAAGAAGGAAAGCCGCATTTGAAAAGCATTAGGTTGGTAAATTTTTTTATTGGAAATGATGCCAGGCAATTCCTCTTACAGAATATAATATCGGGGCATAACATGCTTTTCAGAAAAAAGGTTTTAGAAAGTGCATTACCATTCCCCTCAACTGTTTATTATGATTGGTGGCTGGTAATGCATATCTGTTCAACTGGTAAAATTACCTTTGTAAATGAAATACTCACCTGGCATAGAATGCATGGTAATAATGCTACTGGAGGCGCTAAACCTAAAACTATTTTTTACAAACAGACATTAAATAATTTATCTTATTTTTTACAGATAAAGAGTTTACCCGAAAGTTTTTATCAAATGGCAACTACCCTTCAATATCATTACCATCAGTTGAATAATAAATCATTTTCTTTAAAACTTTTTTTATTCATTTTTAAAAATGCCTCTGTGCTTTTAGCTTACAAAAAGAAAACCATCTCATGGCCCTCTTATCTTAAACATGCAATCAGGTATTCAAAAAATACTACTTTGGCATAATTGAAAATAAAATTCACTACTAAAGATATAGAATATGCATATCGGTTACGATGGTAAAAGAGCATTTCAAAATAAAACCGGCCTTGGTAATTATATCCGCTCTCTCATAGCAACCCTTACAAACTATTATCCTGCTAACCAGTACACTTTATTTGCACCAAAGGAAACAGAACTTTTTAATCCTGATGCCTTTCCGCATGTGCAGGCAATTTTTCCACAAAGCAAATTTTACAACACATTTCCAGCACTTTGGCGGCGTTGGGGCATGGTTAAAGCAATTGAAAAATCAGGCATCGATATTTATCATGGCGTAAGCAATGAACTGCCTCACGGTATTGAAAATACGAACATAAAAACGGTGGTAACGGTACATGATATTATTTTCGAACGCTTTCCTGAAACTTATCATTTTGATGAACGCTATGTTGACCGATGGAAAACTAAACATGCCTGCAGGGTAGCAGACGGCGTGATTGCAATCAGTGAGCAAACAAAAAAAGATTTGGTTGAATATTATAAAGTACCTGCTGAAAAAATCTTTATCTGCTATCAAAACTGTAACCCCATTTTTGAAAGAACTGTTGATGATGAAGAAAAGTCGCTCATCAAAAAAAGATACAACCTGCCTGATCAATATTTTTTGTTTGTAAGTTCAATCGCCCCGAGAAAAAACCTGATCGCAATATGTAAAGCACTTGCATTGCTTAAAGGGAAAATCAATATTCCGCTGGTGATAATCGGCAATGGCAAAAAAGAAAAGGAAGAAGCTAAATCTTTTATGGCAGCCAATGGAATATCAAATCTTTTGATCCTGCTGAATGAATTACCACAAGCCAAAGAAAGCAATTTTACTACAGCAGCAGATTTTCCTGCTATTTACCAGCAGGCGCTGACATTGATATACCCATCTATTTTCGAAGGTTTTGGGAGACCATTACTGGAAGCATTGTGGAGCAGCACACCTGTGATATCCAGCAATACTTCCAGCCTGCCTGAAGTGGCGGGGGATGCGGCACTTTATTTTTCTCCCGATGATATAGATGCGCTTGCAAAACATATGCACCGGGTAGCAACAGATAAAGCACTTGTAATTAATTTAAAAGAGCGTGGATTAAAACGGGCCCAACATTTTACTGGTGAAAAACACTCCCAAAGTATTATGGAAGTGTATAAGAAATTATTAGGGAGTGAGTAGTGAGTCGTCAGTTGTGAGTCGTGAGTGTTCACTTGTCACCATTGACAGTGAGTGGTCATTTGTGGGGTCACTCACTATTCACGACTCACAACTCACATTTACCTCTACATTAAAAGATCGTAAGTCCGAGGCCAAGCTGGATAGTTTGATTTTTCCATTTATCCTGGTTGTCTATGTCATTTATATTATTAAGCCCGATTGCATACCGGCCATATATTCTTAAACTGGATAATTTTATTTGCACACCTGCCAGCATACTGAAATCGCCTTTGCTGAATGCATCTTTACCATTCTCCAGCAGATTCCTGTTTTGATCCAGAAGAATTCCAAATTGAGGCCCTGCCTGCAATGCGAAGTTATTACCAAGATTATAATTCAGTAATACAGGTATGCTCAGGTAGCTTAATTTGATATTGGAAATTTTATTCAGGCTGAGTTTATACAATTCACTAAACCGGTTGGTAGTATCTGTGTTTACCTGGTTATACAATACTTCGGGTTGAATGCTCCATTTGCTGCCAAGTCCTATTTGCAAAAAAGCACCTGCATGATACCCGTAAGTAAATTCATCTTTGAATGACTGACCAGAAATCTTGTTGATGTTAGAACCTATTTTTAATCCTGCATGAAAGCCCTGTGCGTTGGCAAAGGAGAGGCAGGTAAAAAAAACTGCGATGGTGAGAATGGGTGATTTCATAATGAGTGGTTTAGTTGATTTATCTATTTCAATCTGTATGCCAATGACTTTTACAAATCAATAATATTTTGTTAAGTCAATTTAAAATATATAACCTATTGAAAAATTAAAGGATTGGGTAAACTTATCTGAATCGGATTGCTGTAAATAATAATCAAGATATAATTGTGGCGAAAATGAAAAGCTGTCTATGGAATAATTACAATTCAGGTTGATGCCTGCAGACTCTGCCTGAAAATTAGTGGTAATTAATTTTGGCAACCTGCCTCGTTTTATTAAAGTATTTACAAAGTGGGGTGCATTGGTTTTATGAGTAACGTTTATATTATAAGAGCCAAAATTTAATATAACAGAAAGCGTGAATAAAAATCCATCGCCACTGCCAAAAATATTCTCCCATTCAAAATCATGACTGGCAGACAACATGGTACTAAATGATCTCAAATTAAAAGTAGCCGAATCATACAGGCGGCGCCTGATCAATCCAATGGTACTGTCTTTTATAACAGCCTGTTTATATATTCCGGTTGAATATCCTGCTGCAATGCCAGGCTGTATCCATGTTTTTTTGTAGGAAAGAGCAGTATAAAAATCATTTTGTATTGGTGAAGCGTAGGATGAAAAATAATCGTTTACAAAATAATGGGTGTAAGAAAAAGAAAATCCGAATGCATCATTATTCAATAAATTATATGCAGGCATTAAAGTATATTGCGAAGCTCCAAAACCATTATTTTTTTCGTTTAGTAAATAAGCCCCTGCTGAAAGGCTTAATCCACTCTTATGAAAGTAACCCACAGATGGAGCGTACACAAGAGTGCTGATGGAAGATTGCCTTGCATTCAAGCGGTTATTATGAATGCTAAAGATCCGGTTGCCAACCCCTGCCTCAATAGAGAAATAACTGGTTGGGGCTTTTGCAGAATCTAATAAAGCCATTAGCTCTTTTAAAACTGCGGTTGAATCGAAACCATTATCGGGAATGGTATCAGTGGTCTGTCCCAGGCTTCTGGTAGAAACCATGAATATTAAAATTCCGAAAAGAAAAGATTTTTGCATT
>JAYVLZ010000181.1:0-32233 GCA_043759175.1 Chitinophagaceae bacterium
CACAACAGGCCTATTTTCCTGATCCGGATACAGCCATTCAACACCGGCTGGAAGAATGGAAAGATCTCAAATTCGGACTGCTCATGCACTGGGGAACCTACAGCCAGTGGGGCATTGTAGAAAGCTGGAGTATTTGCCCGGAAGATGTGGGCTGGGCAACAGGTGCAAGGAAACAGGGGATAGCATCCAATGATTATGAAGGATACAAAAAAGCGTATGAAAATTTAAAAACTACTTTTAATCCAACAAAATTTAACCCCGAAAAATGGGCCGCCGCAGCTAAAGAAGCCGGTATGAAATATATGGTATTTACCACCAAGCATCATGATGGCTTTTGTATGTTTGATACAAAATATACCAACTATAAAATCACAGATAAAGACTGTCCTTTTTCTTCCAATCCGAGAAGCAATGTGGCAAAAGAAGTTTTTAATGCATTCAGAAAAGAAGGATTCTGGACAGGAGCATATTTTTCAAAGCCCGACTGGAATGTAGATTCTTACTGGTGGAAACAATTTCCCCCTGCTGACAGAAATTGTAATTATCAAATTTCTAAATATCCGGAGAGGTGGAAGAGTTATGTTGATTTCACCCACAACCAGATCAATGAACTGATGAGTGATTATGGCAAGATTGATTTGCTGTGGCTGGATGGCGGATGGGTGCGTAAAACATCAGACGAAGAAGTGAAACAGTATTTAATGGAGAAAACAGATGGCGTAAGAGCTGCTCGTAATCCTCAAAACCAGGATATTGATATTGAAAGACTGGCGTTGGAAGCAAGAGCCAAACAGCCTGATGTGCTGGTAGTGGACAGGGCCTGTCCAGGCCCTTATCAAAATTACCTTACACCCGAGCAGCATATACCCGATGAAGGATTATCTTATCCATGGGAGACCTGTATGACGATGGGAAACAGCTGGAGTTTTGTACCTAATGATCAATATAAGCCAGCAGCAGAAATTATAAAAAAGCTGGTGGATATTGTAAGTAAAGGTGGCAACTATTTGTTGAATATTGGCCCCGGCCCTGATGGCGAATGGGATACTGTTGCATACCAGCGCTTAAAAGAAATTGGTGCATGGATCAAAGTAAATGGAGAAGCTATTTACAGCAGCCGCATGTTCAACGTATTTGGAGAAGGCGACAATATCCGTTTTACACAATCCAAAGATGGACATACACAATACGTATTCCTCTTTAATTTCCCCAACAATAAAATTTTATCGGATAAAATTCCATTTGCTAAAAATGCCACCGTTCAGTTACTGGGCAGTACAAAAAAACTCCGGTGGAAATCAACGCCACAGGGTATTGAAATAATGATACCTGCTAACATGAAATCCATTACAAATGATGTTTGGGTATTAAAAGTACAGCAGTAAAACAGCATGCACACAAGGGATATTAATGCTGCAGTTGCTGTTATGAACTGGTGTAAGTTTTAGTACACAAAGCCGCAGATTCGCAGATTTCTATTCTTTTATTTTTTATCTGCGAATCTGCGGCAAAATTTCTTTTGCACAAATTTATACGGCGTACAGTATAAAATATTAATGCATTTTTCCAGTTAGGTATTGTAACTTCATTATTGAATAATTGATGCAGAATGTAATGGTTAAAATCTTCAACTGAACATTATAAAATACATTGTGTGCCAACAGTATTTAAAATTATAATTACAAAAGCAATCATTGAACACTCCAAATATTGTGGAACTAATAATGATGCACATACCATTGGTAATAATTGCGCTGTCGCAACTGCCCTGGCCGATATTTTCCCCAATGTGTATGTTACGGATGACCACATTTTTCCATTTGGAATGGAATGTGAAAACGGGCCGGGCTTAAGCATTCCATTGCCTGTAATAGCGCAGCAGTTTATAAAATTATTTGATGGATTTTACTTAACTCCCAGGTTGCGGTTACTGCTTCCGGAATTTGAATTCAGCATTGATATTCCTGATGAAGTGATTGAGCAAATCAATATTGATGATGTGAGAACACTAATGGAAGAAGACAGCGTACGACTTTGCAACTGCTGATCTTTCTAAAAACCCGGGTGTTTCAATGATTCATTTAAATTTGTCGCAAGGGTTGTCAACCTTTATCAGGATCTTTTCAAATAAAAATACTTTAAAAAGGTTGACAACCCTCTCATTGAAGTGCGACAATTCAATAATGCAAATCGATCTTTTTTTATTATCTTACTGTTACAATTCAACTATCCTCCGGAAAAGCACCCACGCCTTACTTTTTTTATTATTTTGCTGCTCACCTTAAACTGCATCAGTCGGTTTTTTATTGAATATAAAATTGATAATATTTATAATCAGTTAAAATGATCACCCGCAAGCCCTCATCACAAAAATCAGTGCCTGTTTCTACTTATTTGCTGATATCTGTTGTAAGCCTTATTGCAGCGGTTGGTATTGGCTACTATTATTTTCACTACATGAAAACCGGTAGCAATGAAAAAATGGACGACCGTGTTTTTTACCTGGTACTGGTGCTTTTTGGTATGGCAGCAAGTGCATTGATATTCGGTATCATGAATTCGTATGCCAGCCTTAAAGGTATCCAGGCTAATGTTACCTATAAATTTACCGGGCCGGTGGTAGGCGTTATACTCACAGTGTTGGGTGGTTTTATGATACCCAAAGGTTCAAGTGACCAGATGCTTTCCATCAGGGTGTTTGACCAGGATAGAAATCCCGTTACAAAGGGCCGTGTCACATTATCCTTTCCACATTACCAGCGGGATGCAACTGTTAATGAAAAGGGCATGGTGGTATTCCCTGAGATACCCTATGACCAGTTACGGAATAAAATACTTATTAACGTGGTAAGCGATGGCTATGCCAGCATCACAATAGATACACTGCTGGATAATTTTGATCCTGTTAATCTTACGGTAAACCAGGTAAGGGTGATGCAGATAGCAGGCACCGTAAAAGATGCTGCAGACCGGCCAATTAAAGATGTGGATATAGTGGTAGATGGAACACCTTATACGGCAAAGACAATTAATGATGGCAGCTTCCGGATACCCCTGCCTGATTATCATTTCGGCGACAGGATCACCCTGGTTACTTCTCACCCGGCCTACGAGGATAAGGTAAAAGAATTCAATATCCAGTCTGGTGAAATAAATAATATCGAATTTGTATTAAATCCCCTTCCCATAAATAATCCTAAACAAAAAAGAAAATGAAAACAGCAATTCTTTTTACGGCTACACTGGTTGCATTGCTCAGTACAATCAATGCACAGGAGGCACAGGAGGTAATTATTAAAGGCACACTCCGCTGTACTAACAATGGTGTTACCACTTCCACCAAAGGAGCAGTCAACATTATTATCATCCCTTCTTTTAATCCCCGGGCTTCCGTGGCAACCACCACCACACCGCAAGGTTTTTTCCAGATCAGTACCGGCTGGAATGCAAAGGACCTGGTAGATAAAAATGTATCCCTTTATATCATTACCAAATGCAGCACCTGTAAAAAAGTACAACGGGTTTTTATTTCTGAAGATCTTGACAGAAGGAATACCGATCCATCTAAAATGTATGTTACCGTAAAAGGATGGAAGATATTAGAGAATTGTAAAGAAACAGAACTGCCCGATATCGTTTCTGAAAAAATGCTGGACAGTGCCAGGCGCCTGCCAACTGTGGATATCAGCGGAAAGGCACCGGGAAGTACGGCAATGGCACCTGTTTCTTTTATTAATTTGTTTGAGAAGTTGGTTTCTGCAGCAGTAACTGGTGCCAATGCCGGCTTTTTTAAAGCGGCCATTATTCCATCCGGCAAAATTAAGTTTGGTATCTTTCTTCATACTTCTCCTTTAACCAATACTGATAATCCAGGGTTTAATTTTGCTCCTTCCCGTAATCTTTCTGAAGCAGTTTTCTGGAATGCCGCCGCAATTGCCAACAGCAGTAAACCAAACAATATCAGCCTGCTGGCAAATTTTAAAAATAATATAAAACTTTCAGGCTATCAGCAAATCACCAGTCATTTATACATTGGGCTGGGTGGTATCTATACCAAACAGGACCAGTTTAGGAAAGTTCGTTATGATAATTTACTTGATGCTGTAAACCACCGGGAAAAGTTACAGGAATTTGCAGCCTTTGTAGCGCCGGTATATAAAATTAATAACAGCATGAGCGTGGGTATAACAATTAAATCTGTATGGCAGCAATTCAATAATCCCAACCTGGTTGACCTGCAGAGTTTTTTTGATGGCAACACCAATAACACCTATAATTTCTTTGTTGATGATTCCATTAGAAAACAACATTTTGATGCCGATGTATCCATCAGTTACAAAATAACCAGCTTTATTCAGGCAGGTGTTTCTGTAATGAATGTTGCCGGTACAAAATTGTATGCAGACATGTTTGTCCCGGATTCAGCCAATCAATCCTATGTGAACCAGCGGGCTTATGGTGCCGGCCTTTGTTATAAAAAGGGCAGGCTCAATGCAGGGGTGGATGTGCTGTTTACAAACAGGGGATTTTATGATGCTGCAGCAGGGATAAACTATGTGCCGTTTAATAATGCATTGATTGCAGGCGGATACGCTTTTAAACAAAAAAGTTATTCCGTTTCCTTTAAATTAAAGCACTTCAAAATTGCTTATATCAATGACAATAACCTCGTGATAAACGATACCAAAGTTGGGAAAAATAAATTCTTTAACGGAAAAATCTACTCAGGGTTTACATTTAATTTTTAAGAATAGCTTTGATTTACGCCGGGACAGAAAGTTCTAACCAGGGCCGATGATACAATAAATTATGAAGCCGAAGTAGCCGGAGTGGATGTGATATTTGATGCCAATGGTAAATTCATCAAAGAAGCAAAAGATTAATGGGTTATCTTACAGGGGTGGTTTTAAAAAGCCACTCTTTTTTTATTTATTATTGAACCCGAAATTAAAATATTTTTTATGAAACAAAAATTGGTTGTGCTGTCAGTAGTAATTTTTACTATTACAAATTTATATGCACAGCAGAAAACAGGGCTGCATGTAATCAATACTTTTCATATTGCCAGCGCAGGCGGCTGGGATTATTTAGAACCAGGCCCGGTGAATGACTGGCTGTATGTTAGTCATGGTACACAGGTAAATATCCTCAATAAAAAAACAGGTGATTCTGTTGGCGTAATTGAGAATACAACCGGCATACATGGAATTACTTTTGATGTGGCTAACGGCAAAGGTTACACCAGCAATGGCAGGCTGAACAATGTATATGTATTTGATATGAATACAAACAAAGTACTGGCTACCATTGCAACAGGGGAAAATCCTGATGCCATTATGTATGAACCCTTTTCTAAAAAAATTATTACCTGCAATGGCCGCAGTAAAAATTTAAGCATCATCGACCCACAACAAAATAAAGTAATTGGCAGTGTAGATATTGGTGGTAAACCAGAGACTGCGGTGAGTGATGGTGCAGGTAAAATATTTGTAAACAACGAAGATAAAAATGAAATAGTGGTAGTAGATGCGACTACGTTTAAAGTAATCAATCGCTGGAGCATTGCACCGGGCGAGGGCCCAACAGGATTGGCTTATGATGCCGCCACCAAAAGGTTATTTGCAGGTTGTGAAAAATTGTTGATGGTGATTGATGCAACCAATGGTAAGGTAGTAGATAAAATAACGATTGGTGATGGCTGCGATGGTGTTGCATTTGATGCCGGTACAAAAAATATTTATACTTCTAATGGTGAGGGTACGCTTACGGTTATTCATGAAGAAAGTGCTGATAAATTTATAGTGATAGAAAATATTGTCACCAAAAAAGGTGCAAGAACAATTGCCATAGACAAAGCTACCGGTTTGCTTTACCTGCCCACGGCAGAATTTGATTTGAAAGAAATGGACCAAAGAGGAAGACCGAAAATGATACCAGGTACATTCCAGGTTTTAGTTATTGGTAAATAAAAAAGTTTATGGAATAATGCAGAAAAATATTTTCCTGATAATTGTTTTAACGGGGTCATTGTTTTCTTGTAGTGCACAAAGTAATCAGTTGCAATATTATATTGACAATGCCCTGCACAATAGCCCGCTGCTGAAAGATTACCAAAACCAGGTGCAGCTAAATAAGTATGATAGTTTGTTGATACAGGCAAGTTTTAAACCGCAGGTTACCGGCAGCAGCATCAACAGCTATGCACCAGTAATAAGGGGTTGGGGATATGATGATATTGTTACCAACGGTGGAGGCTTTGCCACATTGGTGGGAGTAAATAAATCATTGCCCAATAAAAAAAACCTGGCTGCACAGTTTGAAAATATTGGTTTACAAAATCAATCTATTGCCAACACTTCACAGATAACAGAACAGGATTTAAAACGTACCATCATTGCACAATACATCACTGCAGATGGCAGCCTTCAACAATTAAATGTAAATAAAGAAATCAGCAACCTGCTTTATAGAGAAGAAATTATTTTAAAAAAACTTACTCAATCAAATGTTTATAAGCAGGCTGATTATTTAGCTTTTTTAGTAACCCTGCAGCAGCAGGATTTACTGGTAAAGCAATTGACCATTCAATATAACAATGACCTTGGTACATTAAAATATTTATCTGGTATCACAGATACAGCTACTGTACTGTTACAAAATCCTGACATCAATTTAAAACCTTTACCCGGTATAACTCAATCAGTTTTTTTTAAACAATTTAAAATTGACAGTTTAAAACTTAGTAACAATAAAAGATTAGTGGATATCAACTACAGACCAAAAGTTAACCTGTATGCAGATGCAGGCTTTAATTCCACATTGGCTTACAGTGCTTATAAAAATTTCGGAACCAGTTTTGGCGTAAGCCTTATTGTACCAGTATATGATGGCAAACAAAAACAATTGCAATATAGCAAAATTGATATTGCCGAAAAAACAAGGGCCAGCTATCAGTCATTTTTTTCCAGCCAGTACCGGCAACAAATTGCACAGCTTACACAACAGCTTTCTGCTACAGAAGACTTAATAACTGACATAAATAATCAATTGAAATATACCCAAAGCCTGATTGACGTAAGCGGAAAATTATTAGGAGCAGGTGAGGTGAGGATTACCGATTATATTATTGCATTGAATAATTATATCAACGCAAAAAATTTAATTACACAAAATAATATCAGCCGCCTGCAAATTATTAATCAACTCAATTACTGGAACAGATAAAAGATTATGCAAAAGTTATTTAGACACTGCCTGTTGCTTTTATTGCTTGCCTCCTGCAAAGACAGGGAAGTACAAACAGAAGAAGAAGTGGTTGCTCCCAAAATTCCTGTTACTGTCACTAATATCAGCAATGAACCTATGCAGGAATATATTGAGCTGAATGCAACCTCCTCTTTTTTACAAAAATGGATTGTAAGGGCTAATGCCACAGGCTATTTACAATCTGCCAATGTACAACTGAATAAATACGTAAGCAGTGCACAAACTTTATATACAGTAAAAACAAAAGAGGCGCAAAGTATTGGCAACTCCATCAATATATTAGATTCTACTTTTAAGTTCAGTGGCGTAAACATGATCAAAGCAAATGGCAGTGGTTTTATTTCTCAAATCAATCACCAGAACGGTGATTATGTACAGGATGGAGATCAGTTGGCAGTGATTACAGATACAAAAAGTTTTGTGTTTTTATTAGACATGCCTTACGAACTGCGGCCTTATGTGATGAATAAAAAAAGTTTGGAAATGGTATTGCCCGACGGAGAAAAATTAATAGGTACTATCAGTGGTAATATGCCCAGCATGGATGCCACTTCACAAACACAAAGTATCATCTTAAAAGTAAATAGCAGCCATGCTTTGCCAGAAAGCCTGATTGCAAAAGTAAGGGTGATAAAGTCTTTTAAAGGCACTGCCAGCTCCTTGCCAAAGGCAGCAGTATTAACGGATGAAACGCAAACTGAATTTTGGGTGATGAAAATGATAAATGATTCCACTGCCGCAAAAGTTGCTATAAAAAAAGGAATAGAAACAGGGGAGAGAATAGAAATACTTTCCCCCGTATTTGCTGCGGCTGATAAAATTTTGATAACAGGCAATTACGGATTAAGCGATACTGCAAAGGTTCAAATCGTTAAAGAATAACGGATGCAAAAATTCTTTCTCTCCCATAAAAATCCTTTGACGGTTGTACTGGTGCTTATCATTGCAGGGGGGCTGTTTGCGTATAGCAAAATGCAATCTTCTTTATTTCCTGAAATTACTTTTCCTAAGATAAAAATTATTGCCGATGGTGGTTTGCAACCCGTAGATAAAATGATGATAAGTGTAACCAGGCCATTGGAAAATGTCATCAAGCAAATCCCTGATTTAAAATTGATACGCAGTACCACCAGCAGGGGCAGTTGTGAAATTTCTGCTTTTATTGACTGGAATGGCAATCTTGATTTAGGTCAGCAGCGCATTGAAGCAAAAATAGCTGAGATACGTAACACTCTGCCAGCCGATGTTTCCATTACGGTGGAAAAAATGAACCCTTCCATTTTGCCTGTGATGGGTTATACGTTGGAGAGCCATGATAAATCGCCAATTGAATTAAAGCAGTTAGCTGTTTATACCATCAAACCATTTTTAAGCCAGGTGGATGGAGTTTCTGAAGTACGCATTATCGGTGGCAAAACAAAAGAATACTGGCTGCAGTTGAACCCTCAGAAAATGAGTTCGCTCTCTGTTACACCCGATGCAATTACCACTGCACTCAACGCCACTAATTTTATAAAGAGCAATGGATACCTTTCTGATTACCGGTACTTATATCTAACGGTAACGGATGCCACCGTTCATTCAATAAATGATTTGCAAAACATTGTTATCAGTAATAATGGCAGGCGGATTATTTATTTAAAAGATATTGCAACGGTTGAAGTAAGAGAAGCGGTGGAATACACGAAGATAAATGCCAATGGCCATGATGGCATTTTGGTAGCCGTAATAAAGCAGCCTAATGCAAACCTGCTGGCAGTATCAACTGCCATGCAGACAAAGATAAAAGAGCTTAAAACCATCCTTCCAAAAGGGGTATCTATTCAGCCTTATTATATACAGGCAGATTTTGTAAATGAGTCTATCAAAAGCGTAAGCGACAGTTTGTGGATTGGATTATTGCTCGCCATTATTGTAGCCGTTTTATTTCTACGTTCCGTAAAAGCGAGTGCCACTATCTTAATTATTATCCCGGTAACACTCGGCTTAACCATAATTATATTGTATGCCATCGGGTACACTTTTAATATCATGACACTGGGTGCCATAGCCGCTGCCATTGGATTGATAATAGATGATGCCATTGTGGTAGTGGAGCAAATTCACCGAACGCATGAAGAACATCCGGAGGAAACAAATTCCACCATTGTACGCAAAGCCATTCATTATTTATTTCCCGCCATGGTGGGTTCTTCTATTAGTACCATTGTAATTTTTGTTCCGTTTATTTTAATGAGCGGTGTAGCTGGTGCCTACTTTAAAGTAATGACCGACACGATGATTATTACGTTGGTCTGTTCCTTCTTTGTAACATGGATTGGATTACCGGTAGTGTATTTATTATTGAGCAAACATAAAAGACATCCTAAGAAAACAGTATCGCAACAGCATCAATTAAAAAATGCACATACAGTAAAAAACCAGCGCTGGGTTTCTTTCTTCATTCATAAACCTTACATCAGTTTTATAATAATGGCTGCATTGGCTTTGTCAGTTTATTTTATTCTTCCGCAATTACAAACAGGTTTTTTGCCGGAGATGGATGAAGGAAGTATTGTACTGGATTATAATTCACCACCCGGTACTTCTTTGGAAGAAACAGACAGGATACTGAGGGAGGTAGAAAAATTAATTACAGCCGTTCCCGAAGTGGAAACATACAGCAGGAGAACCGGAACACAAATGGGTTTCTTTATTACAGAACCTAACAGCGGCGACTACCTGATACAGTTAAAAAAGAAAAGAACAAAAACAACAGAAGAAGTTATCAATGATATTCGCATACAGGTAGAAGCCACACAGCCTGCGTTGAGGATAGAATTTGGCCAGGTGATTGGTGACATGCTGGGAGATTTAACAACATCGGTAGAGCCGGTGGAAATAAAAGTGTTTGGCGATGACAATAAAAAATTGCAGGAATTATCCAGGCAAATAAATGATGTGGTGAACAGTGTAAAAGGTACCGCTGATGTATTTAATGGAATTGTGATTGCAGGCCCCTCCATCAGCATAGAACCGGATTATACAAAGCTTGCACAATTTGGTATTACGCCTGCAAATTTGCAATACCAGTTGCAAACATCTATGGAAGGAAATATCGCCGGAAATATTTTTGAGAAAGAACAGGTGAATACCATCCGCATGGTATATCCCGGCAGCAGAAAAATAAGTGTGGCTGATTTAGACAAGCTGCAAATATTTTTACCCAATGGAAAATTAAAACCCATTACTGAATTAGCCAGCGTAAAAGTAAATGCAGGCGATGCAGAAATAAAAAGACAGAATTTACAATCAATGGGGGTAATAACTGCCCGGTTAGACAACAGGGATCTCGGCAGCGCCATGAAAGACATACAGATCGCCATACAATCTAAAATTACGTTGCCCATCGGTTATCATATTGAATATGGCGGCGCTTATGCCGAACAGCAACAATCGTTTAAAGAATTACTGATGATACTGATAGCCGCCAGCCTGCTGGTTTTCGGCGTTATTCTTTTTTTGTTTAAAGAATTTAAAGTGGCCTTCACCATCTTATTAATTGCCGTGTTGGGTATTTCAGGAAGTTACCTTGCATTGTATTTTACACACACTGCATTAAATGTTGGCAGCTACACCGGCCTCATTATGATTGTGGGCATCATTGGTGAAAATGCCATCTTTACCTTTCTTCAGTTTAAAGAATCATTGGCAACCAAATCTGTGGATGAATCAATCATCTATTCTATTTCAACCAGGCTGCGGCCAAAACTAATGACTGCCCTGGGCGCCATCATTGCCCTGCTTCCCCTGGCATTGGGTATTGGAGCCGGGGCACAGTTACATCAGCCCCTATCCATTGCCGTTATTGGAGGCTTCATCATTGCGTTGCCATTGTTGCTAATTGTGTTGCCATCCCTGTTAAGAATATTGTATAAAAATTATACAGCGTCCAGTAATGAAGTTCAAATATTGTAAGCAGTAAAATTAATCATATACCCCACTGGATAATGTAAGTAGTGATTTCAGTTCTTTGTAATACACTGCGGATTGTGTAAGGCTATTTTTTTATTTTGTGAAGAGTTACTTTTTTATTAAAGCAGTTTCGTAACTGATGCCCAGCAACCCGGTTACTTTGCCTCGTTCATTTATAAAGGGAATTTTAGAAGTTAAAAAAGTTGTTTCGGTACCATTACTTTTTACTGATTTTGTTTCTCTGTTCAGTATGGCTTTTTTTGTGTTGATTACTTCAATATCTTCTGCTACAGATATTGCAGCTGTTTGCTGTGGGTATAATTCAAAATCTGTTTTACCGAGAATCTCCTCTTTACTGTTTGCGCCGGCATATTTTATTTCACTTTTATTTACTAAGATTTTTCTTGAATGTAAATCTTTCATGTACAGGTTCAGGGGCAAATTGTCAATGATATCCTGCAGCAGTTTTCTTTCTTCTTTTAATTTCTTTTCAGCTAATTTTTTTTCACTGATATCCTGCATCTGGGCAATATGATAAATAACGTTGTCATTGCTGTCTGTAACCGCAGCCACACTTAATTGTATCCACACTATATGCCCTTGTTTGTGGAGGTACCTTTTTTCGTATTGAAAAACTTTAGTGGGGTCTTTTGTAATTTCTTTTAGCATATTAATATCCAAAAATTTATCCTCCGGGTGTGTAATGTCATGAAAAGAAGTGAGGGCGAGTTCTTCTTTGCTGTAGCCGGTTATATTGGAGAGTGCCTGGTTTACTTCTATAGTTTTCGAATCCGGTTTAACCAATGCCATTCCAATAATAGGGTTTTCAAAAGCACTCCTGAATTGTTTTTCCTTTTGCTCTATCCGGTCTGCCATTTTCTTTTGTGCATCAATATCCTGAAAGGTGCCTAGCAGGCGGACACATTCGCCATTTTCAACTATTGCTTTTCCTTTTGTACGTATCCATTTTTCATTTCCCCTGGCGGTAATAATCTGTAACTCTGCATCCCAGCCGATGCCCTTTTCCACAGCTTCATTTATCAGCCCGATAACTGTTTCCCTGTCTTTCCCTGGTTTGTAAAATTCAATACCTGTTTTTAAATCGGGTTTATAATCCGGGGCAGTTTCATGTATCAGCCCGGTTACAGTGGTCCAGTTTACGGTTCCTGCCTGCATATCTACTTCCCATCCTCCTACCCCTGCTACCTGGTTGGTTTCTTCTAATAACTGCTGAGTGGTATGCAATTCTTTTTCATATGCCTTGCGTTTGGTAGCATCTTTAATATACACAGCAATGCCTTCTGATGTAGGGTAAACAGTAATATCCTGCCATTGAGCCAGAAAATCATCGAATGCTTCAAATGATGATACCTTTTTCGACTCCATTACTTCCTTCATTTTTTTTCCGGTGATACTTTTTTTGCATTGAGGGAATACATCAAAAATATTTTTGCCCATAAAATTGCCTTTACCAACGCCAAAAGTATTTTGCATCACATCATTAAAAAAAATGAAAGTAAAATCTTTGTCCAATGAAAAAAACGGGTCGCTGATGCCTTTGATAACATCATTCATCCGCTGCCCGAAAAGTATGAGTCTGCTGTTTAACTGAGCAAGTGAACCACTTTGTGTTTTGCTGCTGTTGTTAAAATATTTAGATGCAAAAAATGTAGCAGCCAGCAACAGCAATATGCTTCCAAAAAAAATAAAAGATGTTGTTTCAGATTTTTTAAAGTTACGCTCATTTATTTCTTTCCTTTTGGTTAGCAACCTGTTTTCTTCCTGCTGTATAGTAGTTATCTGATCCCTAATGTTGTCCATTACTTTTTTGCCATCTTCTAATAATATTTTTACATTATTCATTTCAAAATTTTTATTGCGCCGCAGCTGTATTACTGCAGAGCACATTTTTATTCTTGCTGCTGCCAGCAAAGCAAGTGTATCAATCCTTACCTGCTGCAGAGGGTTATCGGTTGTGAGTATTTTTAATGCTGTAATATTTGCCTGTATGCTGTCTTTTGAAAGATAATAAGGCTGCAAAAAAACACTGTCGCCTGTTATTACAAAACCACGGGTGCCTGTTTCTACATCTTTTAATATGGATAATATTTTTTCTGATTTATATAACACCTGGTGTGTATTTGCCAGTAAATTATTGCTGAGCCTGGTTTGCCTGTTATTGTAATAGTTAACACTGGCAAATATGGATACGGCAATCAGTGCAAGTAGAAGAAGCGGTATAATTTTTATTTCTGTAAATTTTTTCATTGTTAATACGATAAGGATTTAAAAGAGCAAATATAGAACAACATCTTTTTAGTAATAGAAAAGCCCCTGTTTACGGTATTCTTTTACTGAATTATTTTTACAGTATCTTTAAAATTAATTCTGCATTAAGTATTTATTAATTGCCGGATAATAAATTTAATTTTCCTCTTCAGACGATGATAAATCTTTCCATATTTAAACTACCTGTACAATGACTACTTTTCTTTTGGCAACCGCATTAAGAAATTACATTGATTTTAGCAATGAAGAAATATTGATGCTGCAGAAAACAGTACAGGTTCGCCATTTTAAAAAAAGGGAAATTGTGCTTGCATATGGAGAAAAGGAACAATACATTAGTTGTGTAGCAAAAGGGCTGGTAAGAAAATACATTATGTGTGGGGACAGGAGCATCAGCACTGAGTTTGCAGCAGAAGGCGGTGTGATCTGTTCTAATTCTTCATTTGGCAACAGGCTGCCGTCTGAATACTGTATTGAAGCAATTGAGGCCACTACACTTATTTCATTTACATTAGATTCTTTGGAATGGCTGTACAAACAATCTCCCGTTTTTTTTGAGTTTGGTAAAATAATTGTTGCCCACTCGCTGCTTAAATGTGAGGAAAGGGAAATTATGCTGATGAAGTATGATGCACAAAGACGCTTTAATTTTTTTATGGAAACAAAGTCAAATCTTTTTTTACGGTTGCCTCAAAACATGATTGCTTCCTACTTAAATATTCAACCGGAAACTTTCAGTAAATTAAAACGTCAGGCATCCCTGAAGAAATTGGATGATATCTGATACCGTTTTTATACATCCAGCTTTTATTAATACCAGGCTAAAAACAAGACGCCGCAACCGTTTGCAATTAACCTGGATTAAGTATTTTTAAAATACGTCTCAAAAAAATACTGTTCTATTATAATCTGCTTTCTTTTGCACAAAAATCCAAACAATGAAAAATAGACTAACTGCCTTAAGCAATGCTTGTCTTTTATTATATGTCTCAGTTTTAAGGCTCCCCCGTTTTTCAAACAATTTTATCTATTTCACATTAATAACAAAAGCCATCAGTTTGCCTGCGTTGCCATGCAGTAATTATGCATTGCATACGCAGGTTTTCAGGGTGGGTTGATGAAATTATTTAATGCAGCATCACCAGTTGCCGGTAAATATTGCCGGCAAGAGTTGTCCAATATAATTCATAAAACCAAAACTGCTGAAATGAAGCAATTATTCCTGAAGGGGATTGTTATACCCGTACTGTTATGTGTTACCATTGCTGCCGGCACTGTTTATGGCCAAACAGCTATTACAGCAGCAAACACTACTTATCTTACAGCAACAACAGGCTCCACCTATTCTGCTACCGGGGCGGCGGGTTCCCCATTAGCGGGTAATACCTACACTTATAATTACGGTAACCTGAGCGGCACCACGAATAACAGCAGGCAGCTCAATAATTTTACTGCAGGCGGCAGTACGTATTCATTTATTACCATTCCCGGCCAGTATGTAAAAATCAGGAGAGTAAACAATCCGGTGGTAACAGGGGTAAGGAGCCTTCGTTACAGCGAAGGAAATATTACCGGCTCCATAGTATCTGTTGCCAATGAATACAATGATGACATGGAAGTGTTCTTTAACGGGAACACCAATTTTAATTCAGGTTCTGATAATCTTTTTGCCAACCAGGGTGATGGTAATGGCAATAATAATAATATTGAAAGGCTTGACGTAATTTTTCCTGCCGGGGTGTCTTCAAGTGATAATACCAAACTTGGTTTTACTGTTTTTGAAAGGGGCGATGTAAATGCGCATGATCCTATAAAAGTGGCTGTAATTTTATCCATCGACGGAAGCGGTAACCCAACAAGTTATTCAGGGATTATTTCATTAAGTGCAGCCAGCTATGGAGCTGCCGATCCTATTGCGGCAGCCGGGTATGTTATTTTCAGGAGGGATACCACCATCGAACCAAGGCTGAAAGTTTCCACCAATACCAACCAGGGTATTGCCGGGGTATTTTTAAAATTGTCTGATTATGGTATTGCAAACAATACCCCTATTTATGGTTATTCCATTATACCCAATGATTTTACAGGCTCCACTTCTGCAGATATAATAAATTATACTAACACCACACTATACCCCAACAATACCAGTTCTGCAACAGGCAGCGGCGGTATTGATTTGGTAAGCGCTACCGGCGCTTTTCAGTCAGGGCCTGTGGTTAGCCGTTCCATATCCGGAACCGTATTTAATGATGTAAACGGATTGACAAACAGTTTGGTAGATGGTACCGGTACTAACGCTGGTGGCGTAAACGCAATTTTAGTGGATGTTTCAGGTAATGTTGTTGCCAGCACTGTTGTGACTGCTGGTGGCGCTTATACTTTTGGTTCTATTGCAAACGGCACTTACAGTGTAAGGATAAGCACCACTACGGGTACAATTGGTTCACCTGCTCCTGCTGTTGCTTTGCCAGCTGGATGGGTAAGCACTGGTGAAGGAACGACAACTGCCGGTGACGGAACGGTAAATGGAATCACCAACACATTTGTTTTTAGCGGCGGTACTTTAACGGGTGTAAACTTTGGTATAGAACAACCGCCTGTACCATCTGTGCTTACTGCTGCATCACAGGTTAATCCCGGTGGTACAACAAGTGTAACTGTACCTGCTGCAACTTTTGGTGCAACAGACCCAAGCAGCGGAACCATCACAAGCATACGCATCAGTGCGTTCCCAACCAATGCAACTTCTATTACAATAAATGGCACCACTTATACATCAGGAACTTTTCCTGCATTGGGTGTGCCTGTACCCACTAACGCTGCAGGACAGCCTACGCAAACAATTACCATCGACCCGGTTGACGGCGCTGTTACTTCAGTGATAACTTATTTTGCAACGGACAATGCAGGTAAAGAATCTTCAACAACAGGAACAGCTTCGATGCCCTTCACTACTGTTACTGTTAGTGGTAATGTGTTTAATGATGTAAATGGTTTATCAAATAGTTTGGTGGATGGCACGGGTACTAACGCTGGTGGCATAAACGCAATTTTAGTGGATGGCTCCGGCAATGTTGCTGCTTCTGTAGTTGTGGCGGCAGGCGGCACTTATACTCTCCCTTCGGTAAGTGGCGGTACATACACTGTTCGTCTTTCTACAACTTCCGGAACAGTTGGCGCTGCTGCACCTGCTGTTGCACTTCCTGCCGGATGGGTAAACACTGGCGAAGGGACCACTGCTGCCGGTGATGGTACTGTGAATGGTATTACCAATACATTTACTGTTACCAATGCAAATGTTACAGGCGTAAACTTTGGTATTGAACAAACACCAACGCCTTCAACATTAAGCGCTGCTTCACAGGTTAATCCCGGTGGTACAACAAGTGTAACTGTACCTGCGGCAACATTTGGTGCTACAGACCCAAGCAGCGGAACTATCACAAGCATACGCATCAGTGCGTTCCCAACCAATGCAACTTCTATTACAATAAACGGCACCACTTATACATCAGGAACTTTTCCTGCATTGGGTGTGCCTGTGCCAACGAATACAACAGGGCAACCAACACAGACAATTACGATTGACCCAATTGATGGAGCGGTTACATCTGTGATAATATATTTTGCAACTGATAATGCAGGAAAAGAATCTTCTGTTTCCGGAACTGCCTCTAAGCCTTTCACTACTGTTACTTTAAGTGGTAATGTGTTTAATGATGTAAATGGTTTATCAAATAGTTTGGTGGATGGCACTGCTACTAACGCTGGTGGCGTAAACGCTATTTTAGTGGATGGCTCCGGCAATGTTGCTGCTTCTGTAGCTGTGGCGGCAGGCGGCACTTATACTTTCCCTTCGGTAAGTGGCGGTACATACACTGTTCGTCTTTCTACAACTTCCGGAACAGTTGGTGCTGCTGCACCTGCTGTCTCATTACCGGCAGGCTGGGTAAATACCGGCGAAGGGACCACTACTGCAGGTGATGGTACAGTAAATGGTATTACCAATACATTTACTGTTACCAATGCAAATGTTACAGGCGTAAACTTTGGTATTGAACAAACGCCAACGCCTTCAACATTAAGCGCTGCTTCACAGGTTAATCCCGGTGGTACAACAAGTGTAACTGTACCTGCTGCAACATTTGGTGCTACAGACCCAAGCAGCGGAACTATCACAAGCATACGCATCAGTGCGTTCCCAACTAATGCAACTTCTATAACTATAAATGGAACCACTTATACATCGGGAACTTTTCCTGCATTGGGTGTGCCTGTAACTACTAACGCTGCAGGACAGCCTACGCAAACAATTACCATCGACCCGGTTGACGGCGCTGTTACTTCAGTAATAACTTATTTCGCCACCGATAACGCAGGTAAACAGTCTTCTGTTTCTGGAACTGCTTCTATGCCTTTTACACTTACTGTAAGTGGTAATGTGTTTAATGATGTAAATGGTTTGACTAACACTTTGGTGGATGGTGCCGGCACTAATGCAGGCGGTGTGCTGTATGCAAGCCTGGTAAACAGCAGCAATATTGTGGTTGCCACTTCTGCTGTTGCGGCAGGCGGCACCTATTCATTTAATGCTTCATCTGCCGGTAATTATACGGTAGTACTTCACCAAACGGCAGCAGGCTCCAATACTGCTGCATTGCCGGGCGGCTGGGTGAATACCGGCGAAGGAACGGCTGCTGCCGGTGATGGTACAGTAAATGGCGTTACAGCTATTACAGTTGCTGCTGCTAATATCCCTGGTGTAAACTTTGGTATTGAACAAACGCCAACGCCTTCAACATTAAGCGCTGCTTCACAGGTTAATCCCGGTGGTACAACTAATGTAACAATACCTGCTGCAACATTTGGTGCAACAGACCCAAGCAGCGGAACCATCACAAGCATACGCATCAGTGCGTTCCCAACTAATGCAACTTCTATTACAATAAATGGCACCACTTATACATCGGGAACTTTCCCTGCATTGGGTGTTCCGGTATCAACTAACGCTGCAGGACAGCCTACGCAAACAATTACCATCGACCCGGTTGACGGCGCTGTTACTTCGGTGATAACTTATTTTGCCACTGATAATGCAGGCAAAGAATCTTTAACAACAGGAACAGCTTCAATGCCCTTCACTACTGTTACTGTTAGTGGTAATGTGTTTAATGATGTGAATGGTTTAAGCAATTCACTTGTTGACGGAACTGGTACTAACGCTGGTGGTGTAAACGCAATTTTAGTGGATGGCTCCGGCAATGTTGCTGCTTCTGTAGCTGTGGCAGCAGGCGGCACTTATACTCTCCCTTCGGTGAACGGAGGTACTTACACTGTTCGCCTTTCCACTACTGCCGGCACGGTTGGCGCTGCTGCACCTGCTGTTGCACTTCCTGCCGGATGGGTAAACACTGGCGAAGGAACGGCTGCTGTCGGTGATGGTACAGTAAATGGTATTACCAATACGTTTACTGTTACCAATGCAAATGTTACAGGCGTAAACTTTGGTATTGAACAAACGCCAACACCTTCAACACTAAGCGCTGCATCACAGGTTAATCCCGGTGGAACAGCAAACGTAACTGTGCCGGCTGCAACATTTGGTGCTACCGACCCAAGCGGCGGAACCATCACAAGCATACGCATCAATGTATTCCCGACTAATGCAACTTCTATAACTATAAATGGAACTACTTATACATCAGGAACTTTTCCTGCATTGGGTGTTCCTGTATCAACTAACGCTGCAGGACAGCCTACGCAAACAATTACCATCGATCCGGTTGATGGCGCTGTCACTTCAGTGATAACTTATTTTGCCACTGATAATGCAGGTAAAGAATCTGCTACTTCTGGAACTGCATCAATACCTTTTACGACAGTAACTGTTAGCGGTAATGTGTTTAATGATGTGAATGGACTTACAAATAGTTTGGTTGATGGAACAGGCACTAACGCTGGTGGTGTAAACGCTATACTTGTTGATGGTAGCGGTAATGTAGTTGCAACAACTGCTGTTGCTGCCGATGGCACTTATTCTTTTAGCGGAATCAATGGTGGTGCTTATACAGTTCGTATTTCTACAACTGCTGGTACAGTTGGTGCTTCCGCCCCTGCGGTGGCTTTGCCATCAGGCTGGGTTAGTACAGGTGAAGGAACAGCTGCCGCTGGTGATGGAACAGTAAATGGTATTACTGCTATTACTGTAACTACAGCAAATGTTACAGGCGTAAATTTTGGTATTGAACAAACACCGGTGGCTTCAGCACTCAGCGCTGCTTCACAAGTGAACCCCGGTGGAACAACGGGTGCTGCAGTACCTGCTGCAACTTTTGCAGGCATTGAGTTTAGTGGTGGTATCATATCAAGTTTATTAATCAGCACTTTTCCAACCAATGCAACTTCTATTACAATTAACGGAACTACTTATACATCGGGAACATTCCTCAGTGGCGGAGTAAGTGTTCCAACTAATACTACAGGGCAGCCAACACAAACCATCTCTATCGACCCAATTGATGGTGCGGTTACTTCCGTGATAACTTATTTTTTAACTGATAATGCCGGTAAGCAATCTGCTGCAAGCGGTATTGCTTCCATGCCTTTTACAACAGTGAGTGTGAGCGGCAATGTGTTTAATGATGTAAATGGATTGACAAACAGTTTAGTGGATGGCTCCGGTACCAATGCCGGTGGATTAAATGCCATACTCGTTGACGGTAGTGGCAATGTTGTTGCTACTGCTGCTGTGGCTGCTGACGGCACTTATTCTTTTAGTGGAATTAATGGTGGTGCTTATACTGTTCGTATCAGCACTTCTGCCGGTACTATAGGTTCGCCAGCTCCTGCGGTTGCTTTACCATCAGGATGGGTAAGTACAGGTGAAGGTACAGCGGCGGCTGGTGATGGAACAGTAAATGGTATTACTGCTATTACTGTAACTACTGCAAATATTACAGGCGTAAACTTTGGTATTGAGCAAACTGCTGTGGCTTCTACTATCAGTGCCGCTTCACAGGTTAATCCTGGTGGCGTTACCAGCGTTACAGTTCCTGCTGCTACTTTTGGTGGAACAGATTTTAGTGGTGGAACAATAAGCAGTTTATTAATTAGTGCTTTCCCCACCAATGCAACTTCCATTACCATAAATGGTACTACTTATACAAGTGGCACTTTCTTGGGCGGTGGTGTAAGTGTACCAACCAATACTTCAGGGCAGCCAACACAAACAATTACTGTTGACCCGGTTGATGGCGCTACTACTGTAGCAATACCTTATTATGTTATTGATAATGCAGGTAAACAATCTGCAACTACGGGTACTGCCAATCTTCCTTTTACCATTACGGTAAGCGGCAATGTGCTCAATGATGTAAATGGCCTTACTAATCTTTTGATTGATGGAACAGGTACTAACGCCGGTGGTTTAAATGCTGTCCTCGTTGACGCTGGTGGCAATGTGGCTTTCACTACTCCTGTAGCTGCTGATGGCAGTTATAGTTTTAATGTTACCCCAGGTGGTACTTATAGTGTGCTGATAAGTACCCTGGCAGGCACTGTTGGTTTGCCTGCTCCTGCTGTTTCCCTGCCTGCTGGCTGGGTAAGTACAGGAGAAGGAACAACTATCATTGGTGATGGTACACCTAATGGTATCACCAATACATTTACTGTAAGTGTGCTTAACATTACCGGTGTAAACTTTGGTATCGAACAACCGCCAGTGGCTTCCACTATTAGTGCGGCTTCGCAGGCAAGCCCAAATGGTACAACAAGTATAACTGTTCCTGCTGCTACTTTTGGCGGCACAGAATTTAGTGGTGGCACAATAAGCAGTATGCTGATTAGTGCCTTTCCAACCAATGCAACTTCTATTACAATTAATGGTACCACTTATACATCAGGCACTTTCCCGGGTGCTGGCGTAAGTGTACCTACCAACGCAACAGGCCAACCAACTCAAACAATTAGTGTGGACCCGGTTGATGGTGCAGTTATTGTTGCCATCCCTTATTACCTTACTGATAATGCCGGCAAGCAATCTTTAACTACTGGAACGGCTAATATGCCATTTACAATTACTTTAAGTGGTACCATAGTGAATGATGTAGATGGATTGTCAAATGGCGTGATTGATGGCACAGGGGGGAATGCCGGTGGATTAAATATCATACTTATTAACAGCAGTGGTAATGTGGCTTTCACTGCTCCTGTAGCTGCTGATGGTACTTACAGTTTAAATGTTACACCGGGTGGTATTTACACAGTGTTGTTAAGTACTTCGCCAGGTATTATTGGTTCTCCTGCACCTGCTCCAAGTTTACCATCAGGCTGGGTAAGCACCGGCGAAGGTACTGCTGCCGGTGGTGATGGTACCCCCAATAGTATTACATCTATTACTGTTAGCAATGCTAACATAACCGGTGCAAACTTTGGTATTGAACAAGCTCCGGTAGCTTCCACTATTTCTGCAACTTCGCAGGTAAACCCGGGCGGCACAACAAACGTTACTGTGCCTACTGTTACTTTTGGCGGTACAGATTTTGGTGGTGGCACTATCAGCAGTTTGCTGATAAGCACTTTCCCAACCAATGCAACTTCTATAACAATAAATGGCACCACTTACATCAGCGTTACCTTCCCTGGTGGCGGCGTGAGTGTACCAACTAATGCAACAGGACAGCCAACACAAACAATTACGGTTGACCCAATTGATGGAGCGGTTACTTCTGTAATAACTTATTTCGTAACAGATAATGCAGGCAAGCAATCGTTAACTTCCGGTACTGCAAATGTTCCTTTCACAACAGTGAGTGTAAGTGGTAATGTGTTTAATGATGTAAATGGTTTGACAAATAGTTTGGTAGATGGAACAGGAACCAATGCCGGTGGATTAAATGTCATATTGGTTGACGTTAGTGGCACTGTGGTTGCTACTGCTGCTGTGTCTGCTGATGGTACTTATAATATTGCCGGAGTAAGCGGAGGCACTTATACTGTAGAAATAACTACTGCAACGGGTACTATCGGTTCTCCTGTCCCTGCGGTTATTTTGCCTTCCGGCTGGGTAAGCACTGGTGAAGGAACTACAACTGCCGGTGATGGTACAGTGAATGGCATTACTAATTCTTTCACGGTTACCAATGCAAATGTTACCAGTGTAAACTTTGGTATCGAACAACCGCCGGTAGCTTCTACTATCAGTGCAACTTCACAGGTTAACCCCGGTGGTACAACATCTGTTACTGTGCCTGCTGCAACCTTTGGTGCTACTGAATTTGCTGGTGGTACGGTGGTAAGCATTTTAATAAATGCTTTCCCAACCAATGCAACTTCTATAACAATTAATGGTATCACTTATACATCAGGAACTTTCCCTGGTGGCGGTGTAAGTGTACCTACTAATGCTGCAGGGCAACCAACTCAAACGATAACTGTTGACCCGACTGATGGGGCTGTTACCGTGGCTATCTCTTATTTTGCTACTGATAATGCAGGTAAGCAATCTGCAACAACTGGTACTGCTAATATTCCTTTCACAACTGTTTCAGTTAGTGGAAATGTTTTCAATGATGTAAATGGTTTGACAAATAGTTTGGTGGATGGAACAGGAACCGATGCTGGTGGTTTAAATGCTATACTCGTTGACGGTAGTGGTAACGTGGTTGCAACAACTGCTGTTGCTGTTGGCGGAACTTATAGTTTTGCAGGTGTGAATGGCGGTACTTATACAGTAAGAATTTCTACAACTGCTGGTACGGTTGGTAATCCTGCACCTGCTGTTGTTCTTCCATCAGGATGGGTTAGTACTGGCGAAGGAACAACTGCTGCCGGTGATGGTACACCTAATGGTATCACCAATACATTTACTGTTACCAATGCAAATGTTACCGGTGTAAACTTTGGTATTGAACAAACACCAACTGCTTCTACGTTAAGTGCAACATCACAGACTAATCCTGGTGGCACAACCAATGTAACTGTGCCTGCTGCAACATTTGGTGCAACAGACCCTGCAGGCGGAACTATCATTTCTATCAGAATAAGTGCATTCCCAACTAATGCAACTTCTATTACAATAAATGGTACAACATATACATCAGGAACATTCCCGGGTGCTGGTGTTACAGTGCCTACTAACGCAACAGGACAACCAACACAGATAATCACCATTGACCCAATTGATGGAGCAGTTACTTCTGTAATAACATATTTTGCTACTGATAATGCAGGCAAAGAATCTGCAACAAGAGGAACTGCTTCTATGCCGTTTACAACTGTTAGTGTGAATGGTAATGTGTTCAATGATGTAAATGGTTTAACCAATTCACTTGTTGATGGTACTGGTACAAATGCAGGTGGATTGAATGCAATTTTAATTGACAATGCTGGCAATGTTGCTGCAACAGCAATTGTTGCTGCCGGTGGAACTTATACTTTCCCTTCTGTAAATGGTGGAACTTACACTGTTGAAATAACTACTGCAGCAGGTACTATCGGTTCGCCTGCACCTGTAGTTACTTTACCATCAGGATGGGTGAACACTGGCGAAGGAACTACTGCGGCTGGTGATGGAACGGTTAATGGTATTACTGCAATTACAGTAACCACTGCAAATGTTACTGGTGTAAACTTTGGTATTGAACAAACACCAACTGCTTCTACGTTAAGTGCAACATCACAGACTAATCCTGGTGGCACAACCAATGTAACTGTTCCTGCTGCAACATTCGGTGCAACAGACCCAAGCAGCGGAACAATTACAAGCATACGCATCAGTGCATTCCCGATTAATGCAACTTCAATTACAATAAATGGTACAACATACACGTCAGGAACATTCCCGGGTGCTGGTGTAACTGTGCCTACTAACGCAACAGGACAGCCTGCACAGACAATCACCATTGACCCAATTGATGGAGCAGTTACTTCTGTAATAACATATTTTGCAACAGACAATGCAGACAAAGAATCTGCAGCAAGTGGTACTGCTTCGATGCCATTCACAACAGTGAGTGTGAGTGGTAATGTATTTAATGATGTAAATGGTTTAACCAATTCACTTGTTGATGGTACTGGTACAAATGCAGGTGGATTGAACGCAATTTTAATTGACAACGCTGGTAATGTTGCTGCAACTGCTATTGTTGCGGCTGGTGGTACCTATTCTTTTCCATCAGTAAATGGCGGCACTTATACTGTTGAGATAACTACTGCAACAGGTACAATCGGTTCACCTGCACCTGCTGTTACTCTTCCATCAGGTTGGGTAAACACTGGCGAAGGAACCACTGCTGCCGGTGATGGTACTCCTAATGGCATTACTAATTCTTTCACGGTTACCAATGCAAATGTTACCGGGGTAAATTTTGGTATCGAACAACCGCCTGTGCCTTCTGCACTTAGTGCTGCTTCGCAGGTTAACCCGGGAGGAACAACATCTGTTACTGTACCTGCTGCAACCTTTGCCGGTACTGAGTTTGCCGGTGGTACAATATCTTCTTTACTAATTAGTTCTTTCCCAACCAATGCAACTTCTATTACAATAAATGGTACCACTTATACATCTGGTACTTTCCCGGGTGGTGGAGTAAGTGTGCTTACCAATGCTGCAGGGCAACCTACGCAAACAATTGCTATCGACCCGATTGATGGTGAGGTTATTTCGGTAATTACTTATTTTTTAACTGATAATGCTGGTATGCAGTCAACCACAAGTGGCACTGCTTCCATACCTTTCTTCTGCGCCATCCCTGGTTTGTGGACGGGTGCTGTGAGCAGCGACTGGAATAATCCTGCCAACTGGTGCAGCAATGCTGTTCCCATATCAACAACAGATGTGGTGATACCAACTGGTGCACCCAATATGCCTTCCACTTCATCACCCGTTGTTATCAATAATCTTAGCATACAACCGGGAACCACCTTAGATATTTCGGGTGATTCATTTACCATCAATGGAACTGTAAGTGGTACCGGAACATTCAGCACCAATTCCACTGCTGCTTTAACCATTACCGGTAGTGCAGGCGGCAGTGCAGGCACATTGTATTTTACCAATGGCAGCAACAACATCGGTTCACTCTCTGTTAATGAAAGCGGTGCAGGTGGTTCTGTAAGTATCGGCTCGCCACTTAATATCATTACCATACTAACGGTAACCAATGGCACATTAAATACCAACGGCAATATCACCCTTGTTTCCAATGCAACTGGTACTGCAAGTGTGGCAGCAATTGATTGTAATGTGGCTACTGTAAATGGCAATGTAACCGTGGAGCGTTACCTCTCTGCAAGGCGTGCCTGGAGATTACTGGGTGTGCCTGTTGCAGGCAGCCAAACAATCAGAAACGCATGGCAGGAAGGTACAACCCATGTTAGCCAAAACCCTTTCCCTGGTTATGGCACACATATCACCGGCGGAACGGCTGCCAATGGTTTTGACTCAACCCAAACCAATAACCCAAGTATCCGCATTTTTAACCAGGCGCTCCTTTCGTTTATAGCTACGCCTGTAACCACAACCAATCAGCCACTGAATAATTATCCCGGATATTTTCTTTTTGTAAGGGGAGACAGGAGCACTGATCTTACAACAAATACGCCACTTGCCACCCCAACTGTTCTTCGTACAAAAGGGCCTTTAAATACCTGCACACAAACCTATTCAACATTGCAGGGATTTTGCCAGCTTGTAAGTAACCCTTATGCATCTGCTATTGATTTTACTAAACTGTCCCGTACCAATATACCTAACCGGTTCTTCCTGTGGGATCCTTATCTGAACAGTGTTGGCGGTTACCAAACTTTTGATTCGACCAATAATTGGGTGCCTACACCGGGTGGAGGAAGCTATGGCAGTGCTTCAAATAAAATTATCCAAAGCGGCCAGGCATTTTTTATACAGGGTACTATTGGTGCAGGTGCATTGATAGTGAATGAAGATGCAAAAGTTGCCGGATCTAATAATTTAGTTTTCAGGCCAATGGCTTCATTACAAAAACTGGCGGTTACGCTCAGCACCGTTAACGCCAATGCAACCACTACAATCAACGATGGTACACTCGCCATATTTGACAACAGTTTTGCTGCTGCTGCAGATAATGATGATGCCCGTAAGCTCACGAATGTGGATGAAATATTTGGATTGATAAGACAGGATAAATTATTAAGTATAGAAAAAAGGCCGGTGGTTTCTGCCAATGATACACTTTTTATAAAAGCTTACAGGCTGAAAGTAAAAAACTATCAACTGCAGATACAGCCAACTAACTTTGATGCTGCTGTAATGGCTTATTTAGAAGACAGTTTCCTGCATACGGTTACCAGTATTGACATGGTTGCAGGTACCACTGTTAACTTTACGGTAACTGCTGATGTTGCCAGCAGCAGTTCAGACAGATTCAGGATTGTATTTAAACCTGCAGTAGTATTACCGGTAAGATTTACCAATGTAAAAGCATCTGAAGTTGAAAATAATATCCAGGTTTCATGGATGGTGGCAGAAGCAACTGATGTGGTAAAATACGAAATTGAAAAATCAGCAGACGGCCAGCAGTTTACAACAGCGTCAACCGTATTTTCATCTGCAAATAATACTGGCACAGCTTCTCTCAACTGGTTAGATGTACATCCTGCAGCAGGGTATAATTATTACAGAATAAAAGTTACAGAAAACAACGGTAACATTTATTACAGCACCATAGTATTTGTAAAAATAAAACAGCCGGAACCAGTACTGACAGTATATCCAAATCCTGTTATCAGCAACAACTTTTATTGTCAGATTAACAGCCTGCCGAAAGGAAAATATGTTTTGAAATTGTACAACCCTCTTGGGCAATTAATTTTTACAAGTGAGATAAATCATGATGGTGGCAAGCTGCTGAAGACAGTAAACAGCGGCACTATACTTTCAAAAGGCGCTTATCATTTAATGATTACTGATAAAGAAATCACACTATCCAAAACCATCAATCATAATTAATATCTAATATCCATTACTAACCATTAATAAGATTATGAAAAAATTCTTTTTAACAAAGCTTGTGCTGTTTTTCCTTACTATGACTTTACATGGCATTTGTATTGCCCAGGAAAACATCGCAGAGTATGAAGAGCCTGAAGAGGAGATTATACCAGAAAGGACAACTCTGCACCTAAGCTCTGACCAGCCTGATGAAAATGCTGAAACAACTACAAACCCCCAACATCGGCCTTCTCAAAGAGATAGCCCGCTGGATGCTCCTCCCGATTGCCCTGAATGTGTGCCAGATCCAGGTGGGGGTGTCACTGATGTTCCTTTTGATAAAAACTTGCTTTTTATCCTGGCTGGTGGTGCAGTATTTGTTTTTGTAAAATCTGAAAAGCGAAAGAAAAAAAGTGCTGTAGTTTAATAGAAATATATTCTTACAAAAAACAATGCAATTGATTTAAACCGGACATTAAAATCCTGTTTTGATATTTAAATCAACATTCATTAAACCAAACAGAGCAAATACACCAGTCACTTAAACAATGTAACTGAGGAAATTTTTACACATCAATTCAGCATAAATTATTTAAAGTAAGCTGGAAGTGATTTTTTCTGTCTCAACAAAAATTGGATCACCCTTTTTGGGTGTCCGTAATTAAGGGCATATTGTTTGCACAGATGTTTACATACTAAAAAACATTTGCTATGATTACTGCATCTTACAAATACGGGACTAATATCTTGAGTTGCTTTTTTATTATTTTATTTTTTGTTTTTTTTAACAGTGCTGCTATTGCACAACCTGTATTGTCCCTCACACCTGTTATTCAAACTGGTTTAAGTTTGCCTGTCCAGTTCGTAAATGCAGGAGATGGAAGTAACCGTGTTTTTATTGTACAAAAAGAAGGAACCATCAGGACATATGATGCGTCTTTTAATTTTCTTTCAACCTTCCTTACAGTAAGTAATATTAGTACGAATGGTGAAAGAGGCTTATTGAGTATGGCCTTTCACCCGGATTACAGCAACAATGGTTTTTTTTATGTGTACTATACAAATACTGCCGGTGACCTGGAGTTGGCAAGATACCATGTGAGCAGTAATGCAAATATTGCGGATGCTGCTTCTAAAGTGATTGTGATCACCATACCTCATCCGGTAAATGCCAATCACAATGGTGGAGAATTGCATTTTGGAAGTGATGGTTTTTTGTATTTGTCAACTGGTGATGGCGGCGGTGGAGGAGATGTACCAAACAATGCACAAAATACCAATGTGCTGTTAGGAAAAATTTTACGGTTTAATGTCAACACCTCCGCTACTGCTCCTTACTACACTATTCCTGCAGGTAATCCTTATAGCAATGAAGTGTTTGATCTTGGGCTGAGAAACCCTTACCGCTGGAGTTTTGACAGGTTAACAAATGATATGTGGATTGGTGATGTAGGGCAGGACTCGTATGAAGAAATTGATTTTCGTTCTGCAAGTTCAACCGGCGGTGTTAATTACGGATGGCGTTGTTATGAAGGCAACAATCCTTACAATACGGCTGGTTGTGCTGCAGCATCTTCTTATGTTTTTCCGGTATATTCTTATCCTTCTCAAAATCCTTCTGCTGCCATTACCGGCGGTATTGTTTACCGGGGAACTGCATTACCGGACCTGCAGGGTTATTATGTAGCAGCCGATTTTTATTCCGGTATTTTTTATTTAATTTATCCCGATGGTGCAGGTGGCTTTGCAACCACTACACAAACATTGGCTCCCACCGGTATGGTGGATTTTGGCGAAACAGAAAATGGCGAAGCGTATGTGGTTTCCCTCACCGGAAATAGTGTGTACCGCATCAATGCCACGTCAGGAGGTCCTTTACCGGTAACGCTGAGCGACTTTACCGGAAACTTTAATGGCAATGCAGTGAAATTAAACTGGAAAACAGCACTGGAACAAAATGTACAACAATTTGAAATTGAATACAGCTCCGATGGATCATCTTTTAATAAAGTTGGTACCGTGCAGGCCACTAACATAGCAACAGGTTCCATTTACAATTTTACACATGCTGTAAATACAAGCGGTCCATTTTTTTACCGCTTGAAAATGGTGAATACAGATGGCAGCTTTACTTATTCTAACACCACACGAATTAATATAAGTGATTTTACAGGAAATATTGTTTCTCCTTCTGTTATTACTGATGGAGTTATCAATGTAAACCTTGGCAATACCGGTTATAATATGGTGGAGATGCTGAGAACAGACGGAACCCCGGTATTTAAAAGAAAGATCAAAGGTCAAAACGGACGCATCCAGATTCTTACAGGTGCATTGTTGCCGGGTATTTATCTGATCAGGGTAAATGGAGAATCAAACGGTGTGACACAAAAAATTTTGGTTCAATAAAACAGTGATGAATAATGAGTGATTAGTGGTGAAAAGAAACCTGGTAAAGGTTGACAACCCTGTCGTAAATTGCCTGGCTTTCGCAGCAGGTAGTTTTTCTGATGGAAGATTTAAAAAGTGAAAACCCATTCGGGTAATGCCATTAAGCTCATTCATTCCCTAAAAAGGTTGTCAACTTTTTTCAGGTTCATTACATTATGAGTAAGGTTGACAACCTTATAGCCTAAGTTAATGACATTTGATATCAATTCATAAAATTAAATTCCTGACACCGGGGGGTGATATAGTTGCAGATTCGTATTCTTAATGACATTGCCCTTTGGGAGAACAATGTTTTCAAAATGTACAATGAGATAAAACTCCGGGGAATGACACTCCTGATTACATCCGGCCTTACTTAAACTTATCAGACAATGGTACCAGCTTTGCAGAAAGATCTGGCTCCTTCATGTTTTTATCAAAGGGATACATGGGGCGTTTTATTCTTTTATAAGGAAGTCTTTCTATATTCTGATCTACTCCGCCGGGTGTAAGCGCAAGCAGCCAGTCTGCTCTCATCTCATACAATTCAGGTTCCAGGTAACCGATTTTTACTACCACAATATCTGCTTCACGGGGATGAAGGCCGAGCCTTGTAAAATCAATTTCTTTATGATATGGTTTGCGTTTCTGTGTTACAATCACATGCACCGTGCCCACTTTAACCACCACTTCCACTTCGGCATTCTTATCGCCATATTCTATAGACTGCACCGTTCCTGAAAGATGAACAGGCGGCGCAAACCTTGCATCAACTGCGGCCCCTGCATAACCATCTACAGGTTGGCCCACGCCTGCTGCGATAGCCTTCTTTACAAGATCAGGCCCGGGGATAGAAGCATAGATAAGCGACGGGCCATTCTCTTTGTGGAAGGCAGGATTTTTTAGTATTTCTGTTAATGTCCATGTTACATCCCCTGCTCCGCCTGCAGTAGGGTTATCGCCGGAATCACTTATAAAATAGGGGTGCACTTTGCTTGCCAGTGCCTTTGTCAATGCCTCTTCCAAAGAGCCGGTAGGCGCAACAAAAACAAAATCATTTCTCAAATCCCAAAACCTGTGCGCCAATTGCTCCGCAGTTTTTTTTACTTTTTCCTGGTCGTCACCCGTTACCATTACCACTGCATGATTACGGGGTTCATCAGCCCATGCATACCCGATCCATATGGCAGCATCCACTATTCCTGGTTGTACTGCAGCCGGTGCTACTGCTGCGTAAATGCTCTTGCCCGGTTCTATCCTTGTACTTGTTTTTTCACCCGGCAATAATATGGGTATGGGTATATAAGCTTTATAAGCAGGTTTTCCTTTGCCGCTTTCAATTCTTTCAAGCAGGTTCTCCACAGCTCTTTGTTTGGTTTGCATGGCATCTTCATGTGGCGCCATCCGGTAACAGGTTATCAGGTCGGTATTTTCTGCCAGCCGCCAGGAGACATTGCCATGCAGATCCATAGAAGTAGAAATGATTGTTTTCGTCCCGATCACTTCACGGATCCTTTTAATAAAATCTCCTTCCGGGTCATCCAAACCAGTCACACTCATGGCTCCGTGAATGTCAAAAAACAGGCCGTCATAAGGAAGGTGTTTTTTCAGAGAGTCCAGTGTTTTATTTACCAGCGATTCATATGCCTCACGGGTTACGGCGCCTCCCGGTAATGCATGTCCTTCCAGTGTTGGTATCCATATTGCCCGTTTCAGCAGCGGTGAATCCTCTCCAAAAAAAGGATACCTCGAAAAAACTGCTGTACCATATTGAGCATGAAAAGCTGCCTCATCTGTGTGAGCAGGCGAGAAGGTACTTGACTCGATAGCTATACCGGCAATGGCGATACGGGGCAATGGTGGTTTACCTGGTAACTGTTTTGCAATACCGCAGGATGTTATGGATAAAAAGAAAATAACAAAGAGAAATGTATGCTTCATAAAATGAATTTTAACAGTACTGGCTTATACAATAACAGGAAGTGGTTTTAGCAGGAAGGATAATTGGAATGAGCAAGTTAAGTTGTTCTCTTTAAAAATTCATGCATGTATCAAAATTTACTAAACCCATTAATACCACACCAAATTTTTGTGCCGGGACAGAAGGTTTGTTATCTTCTTGTCAATAAGGAAGCCAACATTTCTTTTGTTGGTTTATTAATAAAAGTAAATTCAAATGTTGCTGAGAAAAGTTCTTGTAGATTACTAAATATATTTTTAGTATAAAGCAGAGAGTAATGGCTTTGTTGCATGAATGTGTGTGGATAAGTTTTATTATTTCGAAAAAGGTTGAATGTTACCCACATAGGTTAAAATAAAGGATATAGT
>JAYVLZ010000182.1:0-13927 GCA_043759175.1 Chitinophagaceae bacterium
TAGACAAGTGAATAACTAAAAACGCTGTAAACCCCTGAAACTTTATTGTGACAGGGGTTTTAGGCTTATGGCCTTTTTTAGCTTGCGGATTTTAGAAAAAATGGTTTGATTGAAAGATATTTTAAAATATCGTAAGCATAAAAATCTTACCACACCAATGCACTCGATCCTAAAATAGCTGCATCTGCTTCTTTCAGTTCACTAAACAACAGCTTCACTTTATTCTGAAATATCGGCAGCAGGTTGGCTTCCATATGCTTCCTGGTTGGGTTCAGCAGGAGAGGGCCTGCCTTTGTCAATCCGCCAAATAAAACAATGGCTTCCGGTGAAGAGAACATGATAAAGTTGGCCAATGATTCACCCAATATTTGCCCGGTGAATTCAAAAATTTCGTTGGCAATGGTATCACCCTGCATGGCACATTCATAAACCGATTCGCTGGTAAGTTCGTTGATGGTATAGTTGCGTAACAGGCTTTCCTTTTCAGGATGCACGGTTAGCAACTCAATAGCAGTTTCCCTTACACCGGTTGCAGATGCATACGCTTCCAGGCTCCCAAGCATGCCCGTGGTTTTATGTTGCCTGCCGCCCGGCCTGATGATGGTGTGTCCCAGTTCGCCTGCAAATCCATCATGACCTACCACAATTCTTCCATCAATTACAATACCGCTGCCCACACCTGTACCGAGTGTAATAGTGATAAAATGCTTCATGTTCTTGGCACAGCCAAACATCATTTCACCCACCGCAGCAGCATTGGCATCATTGGTAAGCTTAGAGTCGAGTCCAAACTTTTTCTTCATGAGGTCAGCCACCGGTATAATGCCTTTCCATTTTAAATTTGGTGCATACTCAATGGTGCCGGTGTAAATATTTCCGTTGGGAGCCCCCATCCCAATACCAATGATATTTTCTTTGCCACCAACTTTTGCAATCATCGGTGTAAGATTGTTGTACAGGTCATCGATAAAATCTTCTATCACCTCATACTGGTTGGTGGGCATCCTGCCCTGGTCAATTATTTCTCCTTTGGCATTTACAATTCCAAACTTGGTATTTGTTCCTCCAACATCAATGCCTATTGCATAACTGCTCATTTTTCTCGTTTATTTATTTATAAAGATTAAATTAAAATTAATGACCACCGCTGGCGTTTAATTTGTCAAAATCAATACCCTGAGATTGAAGCACCGATTTTGCTTTTATAGCATAGAAAGCTAAGTAAGCAAAACAAACAACGCCAGCAATATAACTTAACTGTATGCCAATCATATCTGCCAGCACACCCTGCAGCCAGCTTACAATACCACCCCCCATAATCATCATGATGAGCAGACTGCTTCCCTGGTTGGTATGTTTTCCCAATCCTGCTACCGCAATGGTAAAAATACAAGGCCATAAAGTACTGCAGAATAATCCAACACTGATAAACGCATAAGCACTTACAATGCCGGAAGTAAACATGCCAATGAATAATGCCGCAATGCCGGCTATAGAAAATATCAGCAGCATTCTTGCAGGATTATTTTTGCTCGCTATATCACATACAATCATTACGGCTATTACTATTGCATAAATATAAAATTGAGAAACTTCGTGGTTGGCAATAGTGTTTACCAATAAGAATACAGCAAATGCCAAATAAGGCATCAGGAAGCTCAGTATCTTTTTTGCTCCCTGGCTAACATCAAATGCGCCCACAGCACCTGTCCAGCGGCCAATCATTAAACTTGCCCAGTACAAAGAAATGTAAGGCGCTACTTTTTGTGTTGGTATACTTAAATATTTTTCCAGGTAAGCAGGCAGGTTACTTGCGGTGGCTACCTCTACACCCACATATACAAATATTCCTATCATACCCATTACTAATTGGGGATATTGAAAAGCAGAAGATTTGTGGATTAATTTATCTCCTTCTACGGCTTCCTGTTTGGCTACATCTTCCAGGTCGATCTTATTGGGAACAGATGAAAATTTAAAAAATACCGCTACTAACGCAAAGGCTAACCCCAAAATGAGGTAAGGAATTTTTACACTTTCTATACTGGCATCAGGGTTAGCATTAGCAACACTTCCAAAGATGGCAAAGCTCACTATTAGTGGCCCGATAGTAGTACCAAAATTATTTACACCACCTGCCATTATCAATCTTTGTGAACCTGTTCTGGGATCACCCATGATAATCGCCAACGGATTGGCAGCTATTTGTTGTAAAGAAAAACCAAGGCCAACAATGAAAAGCCCTGATAACATTAAAGCAAAAGAACCTGTATTGGCAGCAGGGTAAAAAAGTAATGTACCAACAGCGGATATTAATAAGCCAAGAGATATACCGTTTCTGTATCCAATTTTATTTAGAAGATCACCGCCAACTAATTTTGAAATTCCCACATAGATGATAGAGCCAACGGTGTAGGCTACATAAAAAGCAACAGACACCAACTGGCTTTGTCCCTGTGTAAGACTAAATGCTTTTTTAAATACGGGTATCAGGATGTCGTTACTGGCAGCAACAAAACCCCAGAAAAAGAACACTGTTATCAGTGTTCCGAATTGTGACCATTTGGTACTTACAGTTGAGTGGCTCGTTTGGCTCATAGCTATCGTTTTAGTTGGTTAGTGTTTTAGGATGCTCAAAATAGAATAAAATAAGCAATAGAAAAAATATTCATCCTGCCAGTTGCATTTTTAATTTTTGCAAAGCTATAAGTATATAAAGAAAACCGGGCAGGTAATTTTTTATTCAAATTTTATCAGCAGGTTGATGTGTTTGATTTTTTTGAATCAGCAGTTCTGGTAATTTGGAAGTACACTTTTATCAAAAATAAAAATTCAGGCAAAAAAATGTTTTCATTCTTTTCTTCTCTATATTTATACCAATTATTGCGGGCCTGGAATATCTGCGGTAATTTTTTTATTCAAGCCATATCATACATGATTTTCGAAACAACATAATAATGGAAATACTACACGTAAGCGCCGAGTGCTACCCGGTGGCAAAGGCCGGTGGATTAGGAGATGTGGTGGGAGCATTACCCAAATACCAAAATCAACTGGGCCATTTGGCTAAAGTGGTGATGCCCATGTACCGCACAAAATTTTTGTACCAGAATGAATTTGATGTGGTGCACAAAGGCGATTTTAACATGGGCAGTGCCTGGTTTGAATACACCATTATAAAAGAAGCAACCAATAAACTCGGTTTCGATTTATATCTGGTGGACATTTTTGGTTTGCTTGACCGGGAAATGGTATATGGCTATAATGATGATACCGAACGCTTCACAGCATTCCAGATAGCTGTGGTGGACTGGGTGTCCCGCTGGCAGCACCAGCCTGGTATAGTTCATGTGCATGATCACCAGGCAGGGCTGATTCCTTTTATGATGCAGAACTGTTATAAGTACATGCGTCTGGCCAATATTCCAACAGTGCTTACCATTCACAATGCTCAGTATCAGGGATGGATGAACTGGAATAAATCAGATTATATTCCCGACTATGACGTTTGGCAATGGGGAAAGCTTGACTGGGCCAATAATATCAATCCACTGGCAAGCGCTGTAAAATGTGCATTGAAAGTAACTACGGTAAGCCAGAGCTACCTGGAAGAAATGAGGACCAGCGCCAATGGTTTAGAAAGTTTATTTGAATACGAAAAAGGAAAATGTACCGGTATATTAAACGGAATAGATGCAGCAGTATGGGACCCTGCGGTGGATACTTACCTCACAGAAAACTTTGGTTTGAAAGATGCGGATGAAGGAAAATTAGCCAACAAAAAAATATTGTGCGATGAATTTAATTTAGATATTACTAAACCACTCTTTATTTTTATTGGAAGGCTGGTGCATGAAAAAGCGGCTGATCTGCTGGCCAAAGCCATTTATGATTCCGTGTATCATATGGAAGGCAAAATGAATTTTTTAATATTGGGAAGTGGCGAACCAAATGTTGAATGGGAGTTGTCTAATTTAAATGCACCACTTACAGGATATTATAATTCAAAGATCGGTTACAATGAAAAGTTGAGCCACCAGATGTATGCAGGTGCAGACTTTTTATTAATGCCCAGCAGGGTAGAGCCCTGCGGACTGAACCAGATGTATGCCATGCGGTATGGAACGGTGCCCATTGTAAGGAACACAGGCGGTTTACGGGATACGGTGATTGACATTGGAGAACCGGGTGGTTATGGTATTGTATTCAATGATGCTAAGGTTTGGGATATTACTTATTCTGTTCACAGGGCATTGGATTTGTATGCACAACCCAAAAAGATGCATGCTGTCAGGAGTAAGATTATGCAACTGGATAACAGCTGGGAAACAAGTACACAGCATTATATGGATTTGTACTTGAGTTTGAAATAATTTTCAATTAAATTTGATAACACTACCTAATTCCATTATACTAAAACTCTTAATCAATTTTTATGGACACCAAATCAGTAATTGCAATTGTTTTAGGCGGAGGAGCCGGATCTAGACTGTATCCATTAACAGCCAGCAGAAGTAAACCGGCAGTACCTATTGCAGGAAAATACCGTTTAGTGGATATTCCTATTTCCAACTGTATCAATTCGGGCATCAACAGAATTTTGGTATTGACTCAGTTCAACTCCGCCTCTCTAAACAAACATATCAAAAACACTTACCAGTTTAGTCTTTTCAGTAAGGGCTTTGTTGATATTGTGGCAGCAGAACAAACGCCTGATAATTCAAAATGGTTCCAGGGTACAGCTGATGCTGTAAGACAATCATTGAGACATATTATTAATCATGATTTTGAATATGTTTTGATCCTGAGTGGTGACCAGTTATATCAAATGGACTTTGAAGAAATGATCGATAATCACAAGGCTGGTGGTGCAGATATATCCATTGCCACCATACCTGTTGGCGACCGGGAAGCTCCTGAATTTGGTATCTTAAAAGCAAATGAAACAAACGATATCACCGCTTTTATTGAGAAGCCTGATAAATCATTATTGAGCGAATGGGTAAGTGATACAGGTGCGGCCATGCAGGCACAGGGCAGAAATTATTTGGCATCCATGGGTATCTATATTTTCAACCGCAAATTATTGTTTGAGTTGCTGGAAGAAGAAAAGAAAGATGCAACAGATTTTGGTAAAGAGATTATACCTACCTCCATTGAAAAATACAAAGTGGTAAGCTACCAGTACAGCGGTTACTGGACGGATATTGGAAATATTTATTCTTTCTTTGAAGCCAACCTTGCTTTAACAATGGATCTGCCTCCATTTAATTTGTTCGATAACCAGCAAATTGTTTACAGTCGTGCCAGGATGTTGCCACCGGCAAAAGTGAGTGGCACTACTTTAGAAAAAACAATCATTGCAGAAGGCTCTATCATTTCTGCCAGCAGGATTGAAAACAGTGTAATTGGTATCCGCAGCCGCATTGGTCATGGCAGTACTATTGTAAGTTGTTATATTATGGGTAATGATTATTATGAAACCCTGTTAGAGATTGAAAATAATACAGCCAAGGGCATTCCAAAGATTGGGATAGGAGACAGGTGTTATTTCAAAAATACCATAGTAGATAAAAACTGCCGTATAGGAAATGATGTACGCATCAATGGAGGAGACCACCTTACCAACTCTGATCATTCATTATATGCTGTTAAAGATGGTATAGTAGTGCTGAAAAAGGGAGCAATTTTACCAGATGGTTTTGTGATATAAATATTTTAAATCAGGTTGCTTTATTTTTAAAGTGACCTGGTTGTTTGTAAGCGTGTAAATTATACACGATTTCTAATTATTTTTTATAATAAACAACTGACATGGCCTCCGGAAATATTCCCACCACTGCTTCCAAAGGATTAGTGACTAAACCTAAATTATCGCTTGTCCAGATATTCACAATGAGTTTTGGTTTCCTGGGAATTCAATTTGGATTTGCATTACAGAATGGTAATACCAGCCGCATACTCCGTTCGTTTGGTGCAGATGTGGACCAGTTACCCATGTTCTGGATAGTAGCGCCATTGGTTGGAATGATTGTTCAGCCGATTATCGGACATTATTCTGATAAAACATGGAATAGAGTGGGCCGCAGAAAACCATATTTCTTAACAGGCGCATTATTATCTTCAGCAGCATTGGTGTTTTTGCCTAACTCCGGAGGCATGGCGGGAATCATTCCCGCTTTATGGATAGGTGCCGGTATGGTGATGGTAATGGATGCATCTTTTAATGTTGCTATGGAACCATTCAGGGCATTGGTTGCAGATAATTTACCTAATTCTCAAAGCACGCTGGGCTTCAGCATCCAAACTTTTTTAATAGGCCTGGGTGCAGTGGCAGGCTCGGCCTTGCCAGATATACTTGCAAAGAATGGAGTAAGTATGGTGGCTGGCGCTGATGGAATAGCACCCAATATCAAATATGCGTTTTATATTGGCGCAGCAGTATTTGTAGCAGCTATCCTGGTTACTGTTTTTTTTAGCAAAGAATATCCTCCTGCAGAGTATGAAAAATATCACGGCAAACCTGCGGTGGATTCTGGGAAGTCGGGACTTTCAGAAATTTTAAATGATTTTAGAAAGATGCCGAAAACAATGAAGCAACTTGGTTTGGTACAATTTTTTAGTTGGTTTGCATTGTTTACTATGTGGGTGTTTACGACAGATGCTGTTGCCACACACGTTTACGGCCTTTCCGGTGATTATGCAAAGTCTGTTCAATATAATGAAGCAGGGAATAAAGTTGGGACAGCATTTGGAGTATATAATTTTGTGGCAATGATCTATGCATTGTTTCTGCCCGTAATCGCAAGGTATATCGGCCGTAAAATGACGCATGCTGTTTCTTTAATTGCAGGTGGCCTTGGGTTGATCTCCATTTATTTTATTAAAGACCCTGCCATGTTAAATTATTCAATGATAGGCGTGGGCCTTGCATGGGCAAGTATATTATCAATGCCCTATGTAATTTTATCAGGCTCCATCCCCGCAGGTAAGCTGGGTATCTATATGGGAATATTTAATTTCTTTATCACACTTCCTCAAATTATTAATGGCTTATTTGGTGGATCTATTGTAAAACATATTTATGGTGGTCAAACAATTTATGCAATTGTATTAGCAGGCTTCTTTTTAATCTGCGGCGCCATCAGTGTGTTATTTGTAGTGGATGAAGGTGGAAAAAAAATAAAACAAGACCGTTTGCTGAACATCGGTACAGACATGCATCCGGTTTCCTAATGAATGAGGTTGCTGATATTTATTTAAATCCGGAATAAAATTCTTCAATGAAAAAATTGATCATCCTTGTATATATATTCTGTATACACTTTTCATGCTTTGCACAAAACAATGTAAAATGTTATCCGGCCAACTGGTGGACAGGTATGAAGTGGAATAAAGTACAGGTAATGATCCATGGAGAAAAAATAGCCGATCATTTTCCCATGATAAAAATGGGAACTTCCGGAATCAAACTCGCCACAGGTGTAAGACTTGTAAAGATCAACCGGGTTGAAAACCCAAATTATATTTTTGTTGACCTGGTAATTGATGCCCATGCAAAGCCTTGCAAATTCAGTTTCCCGTTTGTAAAAGAACTAAATGTTGATTTTGAAATAAAGACAAGGCGTAAAGGAAAAGGTACTGAGTTTGCGAAGGGTGTAACAGCTAAAGATTTTATTTATCTTATCCTGCCAGACCGCTTCAGTAATGGTGATCCATCTAATGACCGCATTTCCGGAATGAGGGATCAGTCACTGAACAGGGATACTGTTTTTAATAGGCATGGAGGAGATTTAAAAGGCATTCAAAATCACCTGGATTATTTACAAAACCTGGGTGTAACAACATTATGGCTGAACCCGGTGATTGAAAACGACCGCAAAGAAAGAACAGAACATGGGTATGCATTTACTGATCATTATGTAATTGACAGAAGACTCGGTGGTGAAAAAGCTTATCATGAACTGATTGATGCAACGCATAAAAGAGGACTTAAAATTATACAGGATGCGGTGTACAATCATGTGGATGAAAACCATATAACGGTATTGGATAAACCTTTTAAAGAATGGGTGCATATTTGGCCCACTTACACCAATACTACTTATAAAGACCAGGTGGTGTTTGATCCCTATGCAAGTGATATTGATAAAAAGAAATTGGTGGATGGATGGTTTACACCGCAAATGCCCGATCTTAATCAAAGCAATGCTTACGTAGCAAATTATTTAATACAGCATGCGCTGTGGACAGTGGAAGAATTTGGTATTGATGGATGGAGGATTGATACCTATGCATACAACGATCTGGAATTTATGAACCGGTGTAATAAAGCATTGACAGATGAATATCCCAAACTTACCATCTTTGGTGAAACCTGGTATCACGGTGTTCCTAACCAGGTGTATTTTGTTCAGAATAATTTAATGCTTCCTTTTAAAAGCAACCTGCAGGGCGCTACCGATTTTCAAACATTGTGGGGAATACAGGATGCAATGACAAAAGATTTTGGATGGGATGATGGGGTAAATAAATTATACACTACGCTGGCACAAGATTATTTGTACAAAGACCCCACCAGGAATGTGTTGTTTTTAGACAATCATGATATGGCAAGATTTTTTTCTGTAATCAATGAGGATGTAAATAAATATAAGTCATCACTCAGCTGGTTATTTACCTGCCGGGGCATTCCACAATTATATTATACTTCTGAATTTGCCACTACCGGAACTACCAGCCCTAATGATGGTCATGTTAGATTGGATTTTCCTGGTGGTTGGGAAGGAGATCAAATCAATAAATTTGATGCCAGCGGCAGAACAGAGAAAGACAATGCTATCTGGAATCATGTTTATACCCTGGCTAATTTCAGGAAAAATTCTTCTGCATTAACCACGGGAAAAATGAAACAGTTTGTTCCAGATGATGGCGTATATGCTTATTTCAGGTATGACGATAAACAGACGGTGATGATAGTGATGAATACATCTAAAAAAGATAAAACCATTTCTTTTAATAACTACAAAGAAATGACCATGCCATTCTCTAAATACACCAACATATTAACAAAAGAAAGATCAACTGCTTTAAATGATTTTAATTTAGGCAGTTATCAAACGGTGGTACTGGAACTAAATAATTAACACCAAAATCCCGAAAAAAATCTGAAATTTATGATCTCAACAGATGACTATGTTTAATGAGGTCATAGAATATTTTCAATCATTAGAACGGCATCCAATGCAGCGTATGACTTTTTTGGTTGTGGGCTTGCTGTTATTCTGGATCATAGAAGGAGCTATTCCTTTGCTTCCCCTCCATTATAAAAAAACAAAATGGAAACATGCAGGAGTAAATTTTGCATTTACCATTATCCATCTTGTCATACATACTTTACTGGCCATCATCATTATCAAGATCAGCGACTGGTGTCTTCAATATAAGTTTGGCATGGTGTATTGGGTAAATGCTGGCGTATCAGGTACCATTATTATAAGCTTTTTAGTACTTGATTTTTTTGGTGGCTGGCTGGTACATATTACGGAACATAAGGTGCCGGTGCTATGGCGTTTTCATGTAATTCATCATGCAGATAATAATGTGGATGTTACCTCAGGCCTGCGGCATCACCCGATAGAAAGTGTGTTAAGAGGATTGTTCTTTTTTATCGGTATTGCTGTAAGCGGAGCTCCTATGTATGCGGTAATGATCTTTCAAACCATTCTTGTATTTTCCACGGCCTTTACGCATGCTAATATCAGCTTGCCAAAGTGGCTGGATAATTCAATGAGTTATGTTTTTGTATCTCCCAACATGCATAAAGTTCACCACCACTGGAAGCAGCCTTATACTGACAGTAACTATGGAGCGATACTTTCTATATGGGACAGGCTGCTGGGGACTTTTAAAGTGCTTGCACCAACGGCTATCCGGTATGGATTAGACAGGTATTATCCAAACGAGAAAGATGAAGATTTTGGGAAATTAATGAAGGCCCCGTTTGAAAAAATGGATGATAAAAATCAGTAAGAAAAATTTTGTCAGAGAAAACTATTCCAGACAAATCTTGCTATCCGGGCTTTTGAATTTTCATCCCATCCCCAGTCTTTTGCTTTATCAAGCAATAGATCGTTAAATTCTTTTTTCCGGTAAATCTTTTTTGAGGCAGCCGGTTTTATTATTGCTTCATTTACACTAACCACATTTACTTTTGTGGCAATCCACGATGTATATAAACGGGGTATGGTCATTCCCATAATCATGCCCGGAAGCCCGGTAATGGTGCAGGGGCCGCCACTGATGGGTATCTCTTCACAATAGAAAACAAATACATATACACTGTCAAATATTTTACCCACCGCCTTTCTGCAGTTAAAGCCTGCAATGATCGTGTTTTCATTTATCAGCTTCCATTCAATATTTGTAAGGCTGTCTTTTATATTAAAAGGAGTGCCTTCAATACTTTTTTTGGACTGGTAGGTTCCTGCGGTATAATCTGTGAACCATTCATTTTCTTCTTCATCGTTTCTCAGCCATTCCGGTATTATTAAAGATTTGCTGTCGTAGTGGTCCAGTTTGTAAAAACTTTTGTTGTTTGCAAAAGTAAAATTGTAATACACTGTTTTAAATGTGGGGAGTTTATCTTTTATCAATTCCACCCAATCACCATCTCCAAGCGTTTTCTGAATATTGCTTTTTACTTCAAACTCTATGGTGGCTTTTTCAATAAACTGCTGTGCATTTAATTTCATTGCTATACAGATAATAAAGGACAGACAGATAATTTGTTTCATGGTGCTGTATTTTTTTTCAATCAAATATTTTTCAATGGGTGCTGCTTATTTCTTTTCAGGAGCAGCGCCTTTGTTTTTAAAATCCCACCTTATACCGAATAACCAAAACCGCTGGAGCCGGTCATTTCTTACTTCTTTTAACGTATTACCATAGAGCGTTCTGTCAATGCCAATGTTTTGATTTAGGATATCTCTTACAGTAAAGAAAACGGTAAACTCATCACTGTGAAATGTTTTTTCAAAAGTTGCATTCCACAAACTATTGTTTACATCCTTTCCAAATTCATCCGTTTTTTGGCGGTAGTTAAATTCAAAATCACTGCTGAGTTTCCATACTTTTTTAAAGTAAACACTTCCATTTAATCCAACAGTGTAAGTGTTGTATTTTATTTTCCTGTTGTAGATAGAAGAGTTATTTACATTAAAACCAAAGTCATGGTTCATAGAAATATCATACTTCTTTTCTTTTGATTTATTAAAATAAAAACTTAATGAGTGGGTGGTGGTTACTGTATTATTCTTTTGACTGTTAATCAATTCCACAAATCTGGAATGATTGTATTGGTAGTTTATATTTATAAACATGTCCAGCTTCTTTATCTTGGAGCCAAGGCCCATGTAGGCATTAACGGAGATATTCCCGTTGGTATTCACCGGTTGTGTAAGCGTTTCCCCGGTAAGGGCGTTTATCTTTGTGCTATTGGTGATGGCATTGTCAGTAATATTTAAATCAAAAGACTGGGAGGCCCATATTTCCTTTATAAAATTATATGAGTTATGGCGCACATTAAAATTATGCCTGAAAGACTGCCCCAGGTTTGGATTGCCAATGTATTGGTATAAGGGGTTTGAATTGTTTCTTAACTGCTGCAGTTGATTAATGGTTGGCTGGATTGTATTGCCGTCGTAATTAAAGCTAATACTGTGATTGGACTTATAATCATAATTAAGGTTCATTGCAGGAAACAGGTTGGTGTAATTTCTTTTATAGATGGATCCTTTTGTAATATCTGTAAAATTATATTTGGTGAAACCAGCAGCGGTTCCAAGACTGTATTTTAATTTTTTATTTTTAAAACTGATTTTAAAACCTGTTTTATTGGTTATAATATCCTGTTCAAAATGATTGGTTAAAGAATCCACCGCTTTTTCGTATTTGCCATTGGACAGTGTTTTGCTGAATGTTTCAAGGTCATTATTGCCATATAATTTTGAAAATTCATAGTTTAATTCCAATGAATATTTTGCAGAAAGGGGTTCAGTGTATGCAGCCCGGGCCAATAATTTTTTATTTGAGTTATCAGCATTTTTTTTCTGATCTATGGTATCCACCAGATTAATTTTTCCAAAATTATTTACAGAGTATAAAAAACTTTCAGAACCTGAACTGAGTACATTGAAATCTGTATTGAGGGAAAGTGTTCTTCTTAATTTTTTAAACTTGTGTTTAAAAATCACCGAATTATTAAAAGAATTTTTATCGGTGATATTGTCAGTGCGGCTTACCCGGCTATTGTTAAGTTCACCTTTTATATCCCTATTTTGTGACTGCTGGCCTGTGGTATTATCTGAATGATAAATATTCAGTTTGGTAACCACCTTTAATGAATTAAATGAATCCAGCTTTGCATCATACACAAGGTTGTTTTTTATGTTCCACTTTTCTGATCTTGTGGTCTCGGCATTGTCCTCATTAAATACGGTATCGGGCGCCAGTTGTGTTTGAGAGAAGGTGGTTCTCAAATTATCATACCGCAGTTTGTTAAATTTAGGGGAAAAATTAAGTGTATGTTTATCATTCCACTTATTGCTGTACTGAAGTCCCGTATTCAGGTTATTAAAAAACCCATTTCTTGTGTCAATATAAGGTTCATCATCAACGGAGCCACCACTGCTGAACATAAAGTAACCTGCGTCTTCATCAAAGCTCAATGACCCCATTTCATCATCACCACCAAATTTTTGCTGCTCCCGCCAGTTCAATCCGTTTTGCCCGGTATTGCCTTGCAACAAATAACCTGCTATTTTTCTCTTGCCCTTAAAGGCGTTAAACATCAAATTATTATTAAACCTGTTGTCAATCTTTTTCATCAGCCCTCCGGCCAGTTCCACTTTTCCAAAATAACCTTTCTTTCTGTCTTCCTTTAATTTAAGGTTGATGGTCTTTTCTTTTTTCCCATCATCAATACCTGTAAATTCCGCCTGTTCACTTTTTTTATCATATACCTGCACTTCTTTTACAGCATCGGCTCTCAGGTTTTTTACTGCCATCCCGGGATCGTCACCAAAAAACTCTTCTCCATCCACCAGCACCTTTTCTACTTTTTCTCCCATCGCTTTAATTTGCCCGTTCTTATCTACCTGTATCCCAGGTAATTTTTTAAGGAGCTCTTCCACATTTGCATTGGCACCCACTTTAAAACTGTCAGCAGTATAGAAAACAGTATCTCCTTTGATCCTGATGGGGGAGCCGGTTTTAATGATTACTTCCTGCAGCAGTTTGCTTTTTGGAGTAAATGAAACTGTATTGAGCTGAAGGCCATTTTCCGGTACATTCACGTCATCCACAAAATCAGCAAAAAAAGGGTGCGTTACCATAAGGATGTATTTTCCTGCCTTTACCGACGGTATTTCAAATGCTCCATCTTTATTTGTCCTGATGAATTTATATAAAACAGAGTCTGCCGGCTTCAGTAAAGCAACCACCGCATATTGTACGTTTTTTTTGTTGGTGGTATCAGTTATAGTTCCTGAAACAGATTGTGCAGAAGCTGAAAAGGCGGGTAGTAATAAAACAAAAATAAGAGCAGGTATAATTTTTCTCATCATAAAGGACAGTTTTGGCGAATTGGAAAGTATTAGTAAATCTCTTTAATTAATTGCTGGATTCATAAATTAGTAAGCTTAAATTTACGTTAAAACAAATCTGGCATTTTTTAACTGTTATCGGTACAATATTTCCATCAATTGCAAAACCATATGGTCGAACTGTAAAAAACAAAACAATGAAAGAGAAAAATAGTGATACTGCCTCAAAAAAATATGAAGAGATTCATTTTGTAGATACTACTAAACGGGTTTGGAACTATTCGTTATTAACGGACGAGGTTATACGAAATTACCAAAATGGA
>JAYVLZ010000183.1:0-14172 GCA_043759175.1 Chitinophagaceae bacterium
TGCCAAACAATACCAGCACCAGGGCCTTTCCCTCAGTGACCTGATCAATGAAGGTAATTTAGGTTTGATAAAAGCTGCCCAGCGTTTTGATGAAACAAAGGGTTTTAAATTTATTTCTTATGCTGTATGGTGGATCCGTCAATCAATACTGCAGGCTTTAGCAGAACAGGGAAGGCTGGTCCGTTTGCCACAAAATAAAATCGGTACTTATAACAAAGCCAACAAAGCATACATGGCTTTTGAGCAGGAGCATGAAAGGGAACCATCTACAGAAGAACTGGCAGAATTGCTGGAAATGAGTGAAACCGAAATCAATAATATTTTTCAGAGCAATACAAGACACTCTTCATTAGATGCACCGGTTCATGAAGCGGAAGATGTGGCCATGGGTGATTTATTAAAAGGCGCCAGCGAAACGGATGAAGATGTGATGCATGATTCATTGAGGAACGAAATCCGCCGGGTATTAAAGTCATTGAGCCCGAGAGAAGCTGAAATTGTAAATGCTTATTTTGGTCTGGATGGAGAAAATGGCGTTACTATTGAGCAAATTGGTCAGAAGTATGATTTGACAAAAGAACGTATCCGCCAGATAAAAGAAAGAGCAATCAAACGTCTGCAAAAAGCAAGATACAGTGGCGCTTTAAAAGCATATTTGGGTTAAGATATTATGAGTTAGTAAGCTATCCCCGATGATTTAATTCATTGGGGATTTTTTTATGGGGATTATTATGATTATTATGATTGGTATGATTATTATGATTGGTATGATTATTATGAAGTAATGATTATGAAGATTTAATTTCTTTTAAACCAATGGCCTGTTTCTTTTGTTTGTATTACTTTAATTTTACAGCATGAATAAATTTTGGGGCAGTTTGCTTTTAATTGTACTCTTAACCGGTTGCGAAAAGGATATTAATTTTGATTTAAAAGAAGCAGAGAATGTTTTAGTGGTGGATGCCAGCATTGAAAATGGGCTGCCACCAGTAGTGGTGCTTACTAAAAGTTTAAATTATTTCAGCAGTCTTAATGCAGGTTTGCTTGAAAGTTCTTTTGTTCATGATGCCAGGGTTACCATTTCAAATGGCACTAAAACACATCAGCTAAAAGAATATACTATTCCGGCAGGAGTTTATAATTTGTACACTTACAGTATTGACTCCGCTGACCTTGCCACAGCATTTGCAGGCGAATTGAATACTAATTACACATTAAATATTGATGTAGATGGAAAGCAATATCATGCATCTGCCAATATCCCTCCATTGTCAAAAAAACCAGATTCATTGTGGTGGAAAAAAGCACCTTTCCAGGATGATACAACCAAAGTGGTAATAATGGTGAAGGCTACTGATCCTCCGGGCCTCGGAAATTATGTACGTTATTTTACAAAGAAGAACAGTGAACAATTTTGGCCGGGAGAAAATTCTGTATTTGATGATCAGTTTGTAGATGGTACCACTTATGAATTGCAGTTGGACCCTGGAGTGGACAGATCAAAAAATATTAAAGCAGACAGTAATTATTTCAAAAAAGGAGATACAGTTACACTCAAACTAAGTAACATCGATAAAGCAAGTTATAAATTTTGGAATACCTGGGAATTTGCATACCAGAGTATTGGAAATCCTTTTTCACAGCCAAACAAAGTGTTGGGTAATATTGATAATGGAGCGCTGGGGGCTTTTTATGGTTATGGGTCTTCTTTTAAAACAATCATTATACCAAAATGATTTTGGATTTCTGACCTGCCTGCCGTCAGGAAAGGTTTCGGATTTCGGATGTTAATGCAGGAGAAATATACCCATGTTACTTTTCAACCATTAAACCATCCCTCACCTTATTTTTTCTTTAATCTCCTGGAGTTTCAATAATGCTTCCACCGGAGTAAGACGGTTAATATCTACAGCGTTCAATAAATCCCTGATTTCACTAAAGGTCATGGAGTGAGCGTCAAAAATGCTGAGCTGCATTTTGGGTGCAGCTATTTTTTTCATGGTTTCATTAGCAGGTTGTTTGGCGCTGTCCCCCCGGCTGTCTTCTAATTGTTTTAATATTTCATTGGCCCTGTCAATCAAACTGGGAGGCATACCCGCCATTCTTGCTACATGAATACCAAAGCTGTGAACACTTCCGCCTGGCGCCAGTTTTCGAAGGAAGATGATCTTATTACCTGCTTCCTTGTTGGTGACATGAAAGTTTTTTACACCAGGCAATTTACTCTCCAGTTCGTTCAGTTCATGATAATGGGTTGCAAATAAAGTTTTCGGCTGTGCATTACTGTGATGGAGATGCTCCACTATACTCCATGCAATGCTGATACCATCGTACGTGGAAGTACCCCTTCCAATTTCATCCAGCAGGATAAGGCTTCGGCTGGTGATGTTATTGATAATGCTGGCAGTTTCATTCATCTCCACCATAAAAGTACTTTCGCCGCCACTCAGGTTATCGCTGGCACCCACACGGGTAAATATTTTATCTGTCAAAGGAATTTTTGCATCGCTTGCCGGAACAAAGCTCCCGATATGAGCCATCAACGTAATGAGTGCCGTTTGCCGGAGAATAGCGCTCTTACCGCTCATGTTGGGTCCCGTTAAAATAATGATCTGTTGAGATGATGGGTCTAAGAAAATATCATTGGCAATGTACGCTTCACCTACAGGTAAATTTCTTTCTATCACCGGGTGGCGACTATCTTTCAGATCCAGCACATTGGTATCTTCTACTACTGGTTTTTTGTATTTGAACTGGAGTGCATTGTGTGCAAAGCAGGTGAGACAATCCAGCACCGCCAGCACATGACCGTTCAGTTGCATGGGTGCGATGTAATCCTGCAGTTCATTCAATAATTTTTCAAACAACTGTAATTCTATTTGAAAAATTTTATCTTCAGCACCAATGATCTTTTCTTCATATTCTTTTAACTCTGGGGTAATATACCGTTCAGCGCTGGTAAGCGTTTGTTTTCTTATCCAGGTATCCGGTACTTTATTTTTATGAATATTGGTTACTTCTAAATAATATCCAAACACATTATTGTAACTGATTTTTAAAGAAGAGATACCAGTAATCAATGCTTCTTTCTGCTGCAGTTCTACTAAATAATCTTTACCACCGGTTGCAATTTTTCTCAAAGCATCCAGTTCTGCATCCATACCAAAAGCAATCATGCCACCTTTGGATGCCAGGGCCGGAGGATTTTCAACGATCTCTTTTCCAATTTTATCAACAATATATTTGCAAGGGTTCAATGAATCTGCCAGCCGCTTTAAATATTCATTGCCGGTAGATGCACAAATTTTTTTGATGGCTTCCACCTGCTGCAATCCACGGGCAATTTGTAAAACCTCTCTCGGATTTACTTTTTTTAATGGTACTTTACTCACCAATCTTTCAATATCACCAGCCTGTTTTATATGTTGTATGATCTTGTTTCTAATATCCGTTTCTTTTATAAAAAATTCCACTGTATCCAGGCGCTCATTGATCTTTGCAATGTCGTTCAAAGGCATCAGCATCCAGCGTTTCAGCAGCCTTCCACCCATTGGCGAAACGGTATTGTCCAATACTTTCAGCAAAGTATTGCTTCCTTCAGCTCCACCCATTAACTCAAGGTTACGAATAGTAAACCGGTCCATCCATAAATGTGCTGACCGGTCAATTCTCTGAATGGTGCTGATATGGCCAAGATTAGGATGTTCTGTATCTTTTAAATAATGCAGAATGGCCCCGGCAGCAATGATGGCTGCATCAAGGTTTTCAATTCCAAACCCTTTCAGGCTGTGAGTGCCAAAATGTTTTAATAAACTTTCTGTGGCATAAGCTGCTGAAAAAATCCATTCCTCTAAAGTGTAGGTAAAAAACTTGGTACCAAAATATTCTTTAAAATGTTTTTGCTGCCTGCGCTGAAAGATCACTTCTGCAGGCTGCAGGCTCTGCAATAATTTATCAGCATATTCTTTATCACCTTCTGCCACAAAAAATTCACCGGTGCTGATATCAAGAAATGCAATACCAATCCGAATATCATCTGCCCTTCTTTCATCAAAATGTAAAGCGGCTAAAAAATTATTGCTGTTATGTTCAAGCAGTTTATCATTGGTGGCCACACCCGGGGTAACCAGTTCCGTTACCCCTCTTTTCACAATTCCTTTCGCCTGTTTCGGATCTTCCAACTGGTCACAGATAGCAACCCTGTAACCGGCCTTTACCAGTTTGTGCAAATAAGTATCCAGCGCATGATGTGGGAAGCCTGCCAGCTGAGATGAGTTTTCATCGCCATTGTTTCTTTTGGTTAAAGTAATGCCCAGCACCGCAGATGTCTTCACTGCATCCTGTCCGAAAGTTTCATAAAAATCTCCCACCCTAAAAAGCAGAATGGCATCAGGATAGCGGGCCTTGATGGCATTGTGTTGTTGCATTAAAGGTGTTTCGCTGGTTGCTTTAGCCATATTCTCTTATCAACCCGTAATACAAAACTTTTTGTAATGGGTGCGGCAAAAATAAGCAACTGGTTATTATTTCGTAATTATTTGATATGCACAGTTTATACCATTCAGATTTTTAAGCCCATACTATTGACAGTCCTGATCTTAGTCTTAAGATGTCTCAGGGTTTTCAAAGAACTGAAACATCTTTTATCATTCATAAAAAATATTTATTACAATCCTCTGGGTGAATATTTTTTTCATTTAACCAAAATAAAATTTATATATACCTGTTGAAGGAACAACTGCTTATTCAGCAGGATTGCTGAAACAGATTTCCACATTTTAAAAGTTTGGTATAGTTTATGACTTAGAAACTTTGCCCTTCCCAAATCTTTTGTAAAATATAAAATCAATTACCTATGGGATTAACTGCACTAACCCCACCTGATAATGTTATATCATCTTCTGAAAAGATTCAACCATTCCGTACTTTATCAGGGTTAAGCCCTTATGCAGGCGCATGGGGTGTAAATGAAGTAGCGCATTTATTAAAGCGTACCATGTTTGGTTCTTCACTTACTGATATCAATTATTTTAAAACAAAGACCACAGGCCAGGCAGTGGATGAATTGGTGAACAATAGTTTTGGCTTTACCTCCCAGCCGGTGAATGATTATAATGATGATACATTTACTGATCCTGTAGTTCCGGCAGGGCAAACATGGATCAATGCAGTACATAATGATGATGCAGATTTTAAAAGAATTTACTCTTTGCTTAAATGGCAAACCGGCCAGTTTATTAACCAGGGCAGGAGTGTGCAGTTAAAAATGATGCTGTTCTGGCATAATCATTTTGCAACACATATTAATGACCTCAGCGATGCAAAAATGTTTTATAATCACAACTTGCTGCTGCGTAACAATGCGCTGGGAAATTTTAAAACACTTACCAGAGCCATTACCAAAGATTGCATTATGCTGCGGTACCTGAGTGGTGAGAGCAACACTAAAGATGCACCCAATGAGAATTATGGACGTGAGCTGCAGGAGTTATTTTGTATTGGAAAAGGTGCTGGTTCCCAATACACAGAAGAAGATGTAAAGCAGGCTGCAAGGGTGTTAACCGGGTGGCAGGTGGATTATGATAACGATGTTTCTTACTATAACAATGATCTGCATGATACGGATAACAAAACATTTTCTTCTTTTTACAACAACACTGTAATTACAGGCCGCAGCGGCAATACAGCCGGGGATACAGAACTGAATGACCTGCTGAATATGATCTTTGCCACCAATGAATGTGCCTTGTTCTTCTGCAGGAAACTTTACCGCTGGTTTGTGTACTATGATATTGACGCAGCTACAGAAGCTAACGTGATAACGCCACTGGCGGAGATTTTAAGAACCAATAATTATGATATAAAACCTGTACTGAAAACACTTTTCAAAAGTGAACATTTTTTTGATGCTGTTAATTTTGGCACCCAGATAAAAAGCCCCATTGATTTTAGTATAGGTGTAATAAGGGAATTTAAGATACCCTTTCCACCAGCCAGCGATTATGTTACTAATTACAAAATGTGGGAACTGATAAACTATTTTACCTACATTATGAACCAGGAATATGGCAATCCCCCAAATGTTGCCGACTGGTCTGCTTATTATCAAACACCATCGTTTTATGAGCTGTGGATCAACTCCAACACCTATCCTAAAAGAATTAATTATACCACAGCACTCATTGATTATGGTTTTGAAATAAACGGAAACATACTGGCTGTAGATGTGATTGCATTTGCAAAAAGTACCTCCTCTCCATCTAATGCCAATACCCTCATCAGTGATTCATTAGATATTTTATACCGCATACCTGTTTCAACCACTTCAAAAAATACACTGAAAAAAAATACCTTATTAGACGGGCAGGTAAATGACAATTACTGGACCAGTGCATGGAATGGTTATATCGCCAATCCCAATGACCCGGTTAAAAAAAGTGTGGTGGAAACCAGGTTAAAAAATTTGTACCGCTACATTACCAATTCACCGGAATTTCAACTGGCTTAACTGTAACCAATAAACGAAACATCAATGAAACGCAGACATTTTTTACGCAACACTGTTCCTGCCACTGTTTTACCTGTTTTGCTCAATGGCTTTGCTGTAAAAGCTTTTGGTAAATCTGCATTTTTAAATTCATTACTAAAAGCAAATGATATCGGGGATGATAATGTACTGGTTCTGGTACAGCTTTTTGGCGGCAACGATGGATTGAACACTGTGATACCATTAGAGATTTACAGTAAGTATTATAATGCACGGCCAAACATTGCCATACAGAAAAGCAAAGTATTAAAATTGGACGGCACTTTAAAAACCGGTCTGCATCCATCACTTTCTGGTTTAAGGGATTTGTACAATACCGGCAAGCTGGCTATTTTACAATCAGTGGGGTACCCCACACCAGACTACTCACATTTCAGGGCTTCCGACATCTGGGAGTCTGGTGCAGACAGTACGCAAACATTGAGCACCGGCTGGGTTGGCCGTTATCTTAATTATAAATATCCCAATTACCCTGTCGGCTACCCCAACACAACTGATACCGATCCGCTGGCCGTTCAAATTGGCGCAGGCAGTTCATTTGCATTGCAGGGGCCGCTTACCAGTATGGCCGTAAATATTGAAGACCCATCTAATGTTTATAATCTTACCAATGGCTTTTCAGATCCTTTACAATCCTCTCATGCAGGAAATGAACTGGGTTTTATAAGAACAGTGGCGCAGCAAACACAGGCCTATTCTCAGGTGGTAAGCACTGCCTCCAATGCAGTTACACAGCAGGCAAGTTATCCTGCAGATAATTACCTGGCGGAGCAATTAAAGATTGTGGCAAGGCTTATTAAAGGTGGATTAAAAACAAAAATATACATGGTAAGTACGGATGGTTTTGATACGCATGCCAACCAGGTAAACACCGGTAATACCACCACCGGCACTCATGCTGAGTTACTGAAAACTGTGGGTAATTCCATAAAAGCATTTCAGAATGATCTCCAGTTTTTAGGAATACAAGACCGTGTGATGGGCATGACGTTTTCTGAGTTTGGAAGGCGTATTAAATCTAATGCCAGTTCCGGAACCGATCATGGTGCAGCAGCGCCTTTGTTTGTGTTTGGCAATAAAGTTCAACCGGGTATTTTGGGTGATAGTCCTGATATTCCTGAAACAGTAACAGATGAAGATAATGTACCGATGCAGATGGATTACCGTTCCATCTATTCATCGCTGCTGCAGGACTGGCTCTGTGTACCGCCGCAGGATCTGAAAAATATTTTACTGAGAAATTACCAGGATATGCCATTGGTGCAGCAGCATGCCTGCAAGCAGTGTGATACCAATTCCAACAGGCCATTGAATACCGGTGGCGGTGGCATCAGCTTAGTATCCAATTATCCCAATCCATTTACCAGTTCCACCACCATTACTTACAAAACAAATGGCCGCCACACGCTGGTGCAGGTAATGGATACGTCCGGCAAAGTGATCAAGACGCTGGTGGATAAAGTAATGACAGAAGGAACCTACACAGTAAATTTCAGCAATGAAAATTATTTACCGGGTACCTTGTATGTACGGTTGCAGAATATGGATGTATCGCAGGTAAAGATGATGACGATTGTAAAAGAATAAAAAATATGACGACCCTTTTTTAGGTGTGCCCAACCCCGACGGCGGCTATCAGCCCCGTCGGCGGTTGTAAAAAAATATTAGCTATAAAATTAAACTATATGCTTACTAAAATATTTTGCCTGTTGCTTATTTTTAATGCTGTACTGTTATCATTGCAGGCACAATTTGAAATCAGCAGCACTGCATTTCCCACAGGCGCCAACATCCCGGAAAAATATACTGCCTTCAAGGGATCAAATATTAACCCGCCATTAAAGTGGGTTAATAAACCTGCAGGCACACTAAGCTTTTTACTGGTAATGTATGACAGAACATTTTGCATTGGCAAACCAGACAGTATTTGCAGAAGCCACTGGGTGGTAAAGGATATTCCATCAGCTGCAACAGGTATTGATGAAGGTATTTCTTCCACAGGGCCTTTGCCGGCAGGAGCTTTGCTGGGTAAAAGTGACAATGCCATTCGTGGTTTAAAAGAATATGTTGGTCCGTTTCCAGACAGTACTACCATTCATTTATATGAATTTAAATTGTATGCACTCAATGTAGCTTCGCTTAATTGCGTTACGCCTTATTACAATGTTTGTCTGCAAAGGGCAATGGTGGGCAAAGTACTTGGTACAGCTTCCTTGTTTGGATATTATTTACCCAAGCTTTTCAATCCGCTGCCGGTAAATTTTGTAACGGTGGAAGCGCTGTGCAGCAATGGAAAAATAAACTGCAAATGGAGTACTGCCTCAGAAAGCGCCAATGCCCAAACCTTTACCATACAAAGAAGCCATGATGGCAGCAATTATATTGCTGTAGGCAGCATACCCTGCACCGGCAATACCAACACCCTGCATGAATATAATTTTACTGACAGCAGCAATAACAGTGGCAAGGGCTATTACCGCATTAAACAAACAGATAAGGATGGAAAGTTTATGTACAGTTATGTAGTGTATGGCAAATGCAGCGGTGCAACGGAAGAAACACTAACGGTGTTGCCTAACCCAAGCCCTGATAAATTTATTGTGAGTTTTAATAACCTCAAAAAGAAACAACTGCAGGTAATGGTTTATGATATGCTTGGCAAGGAGATAGTTAGTTATAAATCAACACAGCAAAACGGCATTTTTACCATACTGGCAAACAATGCCCCCGGTAATTATTTGCTGAAAGCAAGTTTTAATGATGGTAAAGATTTTATAACCCAAAAGCTTTTTGAAACTGAAATAATACCAAACTGAATTTCATTTCAGGCCAATGTGCGTTAGCTGAAATTCAAGCATAGCCTTTGTGGGCTGGTCTTTAGTAAATACCGGTTGAATTATAGTGTAAACAGGATAAAATTGTTCAGCAAACTAAAGCGTAATTTAATTAAGCTAAGGAAAATTGAAGGTAATAAGGTCAACTAAAGTTGTAATATCTTTCTACTAAGGTTGAATTAACCCGAAGAAAAACCTTAGTAGAAACAGAATAAAAAATCAATGACCTTATTATATCCCGTTAATGTAATGCCATTGCCTGAAAGGGTTGAATAAAATCACTGCACATTTTTATGGTGCAGAGTATAATATAAAAATTAAACCGGCATAGGCACTCTGTGTAAAGCAGGCGGTAATATTTGGGAGAATAGCGTGCAATTGGAAAAGCACCGGCTAAATGCTGGTGCTTTTGTTTTTCAGCCTTACTTTTGCGGCGTAAATAAAAAATAAGGAAATAGGGGAATGAGAAAATTAAGCATGGAAGAACTGAACCGGAAATCGGTGGAAGAGTTTAAAGAATCGGAAAAGCTGCCGGTGATTGTGGTGCTGGAGAATATCCGCAGTGCTTACAATGTAGGCAGCGTATTCAGGACGGCCGATGCTTTTTTATTAGAAGCCATTTATATTACGGGCTACACCTGCACACCACCGCACAAAGAAATTAAAAAGACCGCTCTCGGAGCTGAGGATACTGTTACCTGGAAACACTTTGCCAATGCATTTTTAGCCATTCAGGATTTAAAAGAATTGGGCTACACTGTATATGCAATAGAACAAGCTGTGAATAGCTACGACCTTCAGGCCCTAGATTTTAATAAAATAGAAAAGGTGGCGGTGGTATTAGGCAATGAAGTAACTGGTGTTGAACAAACCACCATAGCACAATGCGATGCCGTGGTAGAGATACCACAACTTGGAATGAAACATTCACTCAACATTGCAACGGCAGCAGGTGTTGTATTGTGGGAAATTGTAAGAACAAGAATTAATAAAGATTAACGCAGGAGATGGCAACTACAACAGTAAAGAATTATTTATCGCTGGTAAAATTTAGTCATACCATTTTTGCAATGCCGTTTGCTTTGATTGGATTTTTTTTAGCTGTGCATACCGCACCTGGTATAGATTCAAGACAATGGAATCTGAACGAAACGATAGGGTGGGGAAACGATATAACTAATTTTATATTTCTTAAAACAATTATAATCAGGTTTTTTCTTGTTATCATTTGCATGGTCACTGCCCGTTCTGCTGCAATGGCTTTCAATCGTTATCTTGACAGCCACTTTGATGCAAAAAACCCACGTACTGCCATAAGAGAAATTCCAGCAGGTATCATTTCGAAGGAAAATGCTTTGCGTTTTGTTATTATCAATTGTATAATTTTTATAATTGCTACTTTATATATCAATAAAATTTGTTTCTATTTATCTCCAGTTGCATTGTTCATTATTTTATTTTACAGTTATACAAAAAGGTTTACGGCCTTGTGTCATTTGGTTTTGGGTGTAGGGTTAAGCCTTGCACCCATCGGCGCTTATTTGGCTGTAACAGGAAGTTTTGCTTTACTACCAATATTGTTTTCATTCACCGTTTTATTTTGGGTAAGCGGCTTTGATATTATTTATGCATTACAGGATGAAGAATTTGACAGATCACAGCAACTGCATTCCATACCGGCAGCATTAGGTAAAGCAAAAGCATTAAGGGTTTCTGAATTATTGCATGTGTTTTCATCCATTTGTATTGTGGCTGCAGGTGTATATGGACATTTCGGCTGGTGGTACTGGACAGGCATAGCCGTGTTTATTGGTATGTTGATTTATCAGCATTCCATCGTAAAGCCAAATGACCTCAGTAAAGTAAACATCGCTTTCATGACAGCCAATGGAATTGCATCAGTAGTATTTGCAGCCTTTGTATTACTTGATATTTTCTTACACTAAAAAATAATCATCCCCCTTTAGGGGATAGGGGCATATGGCACGTATTCTTGCAATCGATTATGGCGGAAAAAGAACCGGTCTTGCAGTGACCGATCCGTTGCAGATTATTGCCACTGGCCTCACCACCATCGATTCAAAAGAACTGATCTCTTACCTGAAAAAATATTGTGAAGAAGAAGCAGTGGAACTGATGATTATTGGATTGCCTTTAAACTGGGACGACAGCGATACACATGCAACACCCTTGGTAAAAACCGCTATCAAAAAATTGAAAAAGAAATTCCCAGATATGCCCATTAAAACAGTCGATGAAAGATACACTTCCAAAATGGCCAAAGATGCCATGCTGGAAATGGGCATGAAAAAGAAAGACCGCCGGGTGAAGGGGAATGTGGATGTGATAGCTGCTACCATTATGTTACAGGAGTACCTGCAAAACCACTGACCAGTAAAGGAATTATAACCAGCTTATTGTAAATTTGCAGCATTATTCAAATAAAAATATCCCTCACAGGAGTTAACAGGATATGATTTTACCAATAGTAGCATACGGTTCACCGGTATTAAGAAAGGTTTGTGCAGACATTGATGCAGGTTATCCGGGCTTGCCAAAACTGATTGAAGACATGTGGGAAACCATGTACAACAGCAGTGGCGTAGGCCTTGCTGCACCACAGATCAATAAACCCATCCGCCTGTTTGTAGTGGACAGCACACAGATATTTAAAAACATGGAAGAGGATGAAGAAACAAATGAATATCCGGATGCACCCGGAACCAGGGCCGTTTTTATCAATGCACATATTGTAGAAAAAGCAGGCGATGAATGGTCTTACAATGAAGGTTGTTTAAGCATCCCGAAAATAAGAGAAGATATTTCCAGGAATGAAACGGTAACCCTGGAATACCAGGATGAAAATTTTGAAACGCATAGCACTACATTTAATGGCATTACAGCAAGAGTGATCCTGCATGAATATGATCATATTGAAGGAAAGCTTTTCATCGACTATGTAAAGCCATTGAAACGCACCCTGCTGAAAAGAAAGCTGGATGATATCAGCAAAGGAAAAGTGAAGACTGACTACCGGATGGTTTTTGTAAAATAAATTTTCTTTAAACTGTTTGCGATAATTTGCAGGTATGATTAAAAAAATCATACCTGTTATTTTTTGTGCAATATCCATTGCAACTTCGTTTGCACAGAGCCTGCCCCGCCAAAGCGGGGATTCTGCTGTAACTGTCGGAAAAAAAACAATCACCCTTTCAGAAATTGTAGTAGATAACAAACTGAATGTACCCACTTTTATCAGCCGCATCAAAAACGACAGTACATTTTATAAAGCCTTCCGCAACCTGCGGATACTGAATTATACTTCCATCAACGATATACGGATGATGGATAAAAAGGGGAATCAACAAGCTACTTTATTCAGCAAAACAAAGCAGGTTCGAGACAGCAACTGCCGCCGCATGGAAGTGCTGGAATCACAAAGTACCGGCGATTTTTATGATAGCGATCAACAATACAATTATTACACAGCTCAAATGTATGCCTCCCTTTTTTTTACTACCGGAATGGTATGTGGCGAGAATAATATTGTGGCTGGAGATGAATTCAGCACCGAAGGTAAAAGTGGTATTGAAAAACATAAGGAACAATTAAAAATGCTGTTCTTCAATCCCGGCAGGAAAATAAAAGGCCTTCCTTTTATGAGTAACAAAACTGCGATTTATGATGATGATATGGCGGACCTCTATGACATGAGCATTGACATGGATGACTACAATAAAACAAGCTGCTATATTTTTAAACAAAAAGTAAAAGCTGGTAAGGAAGATGATGTGGTGGTAGATGAAATGACCACCTGGTTCAATGATAAAACTTACGAAGTGGTGGCCCGGACTTATTCATTGAGTTACAGTGCTGGTGTATATGATTTTAAAGTAAGCATGGATGTGCAAATGACGCATGCGGGAGAATACCTGGTACCTTCATTAATAAGATACAACGGCAACTGGAAAGCCATCTTTAAAAAAAGGGAAAGGGGAGTGTTTACTGCAACCTTGTTTGATTTTAAATGATTGTGAATGAAGAATGATCAACAGCACATGAGTTATTTTTTCTGTTTTATATACAATACAATATTCCAAAAAATAAGCATAAAAAATAATAGGATTAGGTATAATAAGCACAAATTAATGCTGACTGTAATTTTTAAGATACCCTAATCTTCAAGTTCTCACCAGTACCTGTGTAAGACACCTCTTTTGGTTCGGTCACGCCGCAGGCGAGATTCAAAAAATGCGTAGCATATTTTTTGAAAGAAGCAAAAGGAGTGTCGTCACAGGTACGCAGCCCGCCGGCTGTGGAGGCAAAAGCAATAAATTTAAAAGGACTAAGTGAATAGGTAAAAGGCATTGTGCTTAAAATAACTAATCCTAAAAAATAATATCAAATGAAATATATGAGAAAATATTTTGTGCCTGTTCTTGTGTTTACAATCCTGCTAAGTAATGCAGCAGCTCAAAAAAAGAAAGCTGATGTGATAATACATGATGCAACTATTGTTGATGTGGAACATGGTAAATTAATTTCTAATAAAGCCATTGTTATTAATGGGAAAAAGATCGTTGCTGTAATAGATGAACAGCAGGCCTCATCCTATGTCGCCGATAATAACATTGATGCAAAAGGAAAATTCATCATGCCCGGATTGTGGGACATGCACATGCATTTTGGTGGAGGCGATACATTGATAGAAGAGAATAAAAATTTGCTGATGCTGTACCTGGCGAATGGTATTACCAGTGTAAGGGATTGTGCAGCGGATATCAGTCCCTC
>JAYVLZ010000184.1:0-8367 GCA_043759175.1 Chitinophagaceae bacterium
TTATTACAACCAGTTTTCAGCTATCCGTGTTTTAGAAGATAACTTTAATCATGAGTTTGATAACTATAAAAGAGTTGCCGCAAAAATTCTTGACCCCGGTATCTTACGAAAACAGGAAGGTGCCGACGGAGAAATTCAAATAGGCAATTATAATCCCTCTCTTATGACCTATGATGGTGCAATGCTGAAAGAACTGGCATTTCATACTCTGCAAATGAATGGTTCAAGACGTTCAAAAATATTTATGCTTACAAACCTGAAAAAAAGTGCGGAAGCATTAATGGATTATTTAAAGAATAAATATCATTTAAAATAAAAGAAGCGGTGAGCCATTAGCAATGCGCTGCGAGCTTCTTAACTTAATAAGTAGAACTTAAAACTTATAACTTAACATGGAAGTACATGCCCACACCCACACAGCCCGGAAAAAATGGACACATTATCTCTGGGAATTTTTAATGTTGTTTCTCGCTGTGTTCTGTGGTTTTTTGGCAGAGAATCAAAGAGAGCACATGATAGAACATCAGCGAGAAAAAAAATTTGCTGTATCGCTGTACGAAGATCTAAAAAAAGATACGGTTGATTTAAACGGTGATATTCCAAATTGGGAATCGCTTTTGAAACACCTGGATACAGTACGGTTGGAAATTGAGAAATCCATTCCAACAAGAAATGCCTTATTACTTTACAAAAATGCTGCATTGATGAGAAGCTATGATAATTTTGAATACCATGATCGTACTATAGAACAATTAAAGAATGGTGGAAATTTCAGGCTCATTAGAAAAGCGGCCATCTCCGATTCGCTGATTGATTATGATGCCACCATCAGAAGCAGGTTAAGAGACCAGGAAATGCAATCGAATGTTATTTATCAGGCAATAAATTTTTTGCAGGATAAATTGTTCAGTTCAAAATTTTACGGAAATTATTCAGGAGCTAATGAAGGTCCAATTGATTCTGCCTTTAAAGTAAGCCCGGAGATTTTTACACCGCCCAAGGAAAAAGAAGCTGAATTGTTTCAATATTATAACCATCTTCAGTATTATAAATTAATGACCCGTTACAGGCTTAGTACCTCCAAAACACTTCTTAGAAAAGCAACAAATCTGATTAAATTAATTAAAAAAGAATACCACCTCAAATAAATTATTTATGGAAGTACATGCCCACTCACATACCCCAAGAAAAAACTGGACACATTATTTCTGGGAGTTTTTAATGTTGTTTCTCGCTGTGTTCTGTGGTTTTTTGGCAGAGTATAAATTGGAACATGTAATAGAACATCAACGGGAAAAACAATACATACAATCGCTTATCGCTGACCTGAAAAGCGACCAGCAGGTTTTATCTCAACACATTTTACATGTCAACAGCGGTATTTTAATGATGGACAGTGTAATAAATATTTTAAATACCCCTTTGCTGATTGCCAATAATACCGGCCATTTATATTACCTGGCACGGCTGGCACCACGGTTAAACCCCTTATCTACCAATACGAGAACTTTTGAACAATTAAAAAACTCAGGTAATTTCCGGTTGATCAGAAACCTAAGCACTTCCAATAAAATTATGACCTATTATGAAAAATTTCCCTTGGTACGCCTGCTTGAATCAGTTAATGAAACCGAATTTACAGAATACAAAAAAGTAGCCGCAAAAATTTTTGACCCGGCGGTGTTTCTTAGCTCAGAAGGGAAAAATGATGAAATAAAAAGATTAAGCTATAACCCTTCCTTACGAACAACAGATAAAGAATTATTGCAGGAGCTTTCCATTTTTGCAGTATATATGCACGGCACAAAAAAAGGAATACTCGGTAATGACGAAGCATTAAAAACCGCCGGAGCTGAATTGATTGAATACTTACAAAAAGGATATCACCTGGAATAAAGAACTATTTATTAAAACCAACCTAATGACACTATTAACTACCACTAACCAAAAAAGAATCGAATCCATTGACCTGCTTCGTGGACTCGTAATGATTATTATGGCTCTCGATCATACCCGTGATTATTTTCACAGCGTTGCCAATGTCAATGATCCCCTTGATTTGGCCACCACCACTCCCTTTCTTTATTTTACCCGGTGGATCACTCATTTTTGTGCTCCTATTTTTGTTTTTCTTTCCGGTGTATCGGCCTGGTTGCAGAGCCGCCGCAAAACAAAAAAAGAACTCAGCCTCTTTTTAATAACCCGTGGTCTCTGGCTTGTTATTATGGAAGTAGCAGTAATAGGCCTGGCCATAACGGCAGACATACACTATAGTTTTTTCTTTTTACAAACTATCTGGTCTATTGGCATCAGCATGATCATACTTGGCTTTGTTATCTGGCTTCCTTTCAATGCAATACTGGCCATTGGTTTACTGATTGTTTTGGGGCATAACAGTATTGATTTTGCAGAAGCAAGCCGGAATGGAAATGTTCCAATATGGTGGAATTTTTTACACCGCCCTGGGGTGGTTACTTTAGATGCCAACCATTCAATAGGTGTTTTTTATCCTTTTATTCCGTGGGTTGGCATTATGATACTGGGTTATTGCTGTGGCAAAATATTCAGCAATATAGAATCACCACGACGCAATAAAATATTACTATGGATGGGAACCGGTGCTTTACTTTTATTTATTGTTTTACGGTTTATTGACGTGTATGGCGATCCCGGCCATTGGATGCGGCAAAAGAATTGGGTATATACTTTTCTCGATTTTATGGATGTGCAAAAATATCCACCCTCCTTACTTTATATGTGTGCTACGGTTGGTACTGCATTAATTTTTCTGGCAGTAGTAAAAAATACAAGCAGCCGGCTGGCGAAAATTATTATTATTTATGGCCGGGTACCTTTTTTCTATTATATCCTTCATTTTTACCTGCTTAGTACGCTCAATATTATTCTCTATTTATCAAGAGGCCATTCTCTTTCGGAGGGAATGAAGGGTACTCCGGGTTTGCCATTCAAATTTGTAATGCCTGGTGAAGGTTACCCTTTATGGGTGGTGTATGGTATATGGATAGCGGTAGTGATTGCATTGTATCCTTTGTGTAAATGGTACGACAGGTATAAAACCAATCATAAAGAAAAATGGTGGTTGAGTTATTTGTAAAAGACATTGAAAAATTAAACAATAATGTATCAGTAAATAAATCAATTATGAAAAAAATAATTTTTATTGGTTTTATCAGTTGCTTCCAACCTGTCCATGCGCAAACCAGCAGGTCAGCTATAAGTAATGCCGCAACTAAAATTGAACAAAAAGTAATTGCCTGGCGGCACGATATTCATCAACATCCTGAACTCGGCAACCGGGAGTTTCGTACGGCCGAACTCATTGCCAAACATTTACAATCATTAGGGATTGAAGTAAAAACAAAAGTTGGTATAACGGGTGTTGTAGGAATATTAAAAGGTGACAAGCCCGGACCAGTTATAGCATTGAGAGCAGATATGGATGCTTTGCCCGTAGAAGAAATAAACGATTTGCCTTTTGCATCCAAAGTAAAAATAACCTATGATGGAAAAGAAACAAGTGTAATGCATGCCTGCGGACATGATGCACATGTAGCCATATTAATGGGTGTTGCTGAAATATTAGCAGGTATGAAAAAAGATTTGAAAGGCACAGTCAAATTTATTTTTCAACCAGCAGAAGAAGGTTCACCAAAAGGTGAAGAAGGTGGTGCCGAATTGATGGTGAAAGAAGGCGTATTGGAAAACCCCAAAGTGGATGTCATTTTTGGATTGCACATGGCCTCACAATTAGAAGTTGGTAAAATTTCCTATCGCCCTGCTGGAACGTTAGCAGGTGTTGGTGATTTTAAAATTACGGTAAAAGGCAAGCCCAGTCATGGGTCTCAACCATGGCTTTCGGTTGACCCTATTTTGGTGGCTGCCCAAATCGTTACCAGCCTTCAACAAATTGTAAGCAGAAATGTAAAACTTACTGAAAACCCAGCCGTGGTTACTATTGGATCAATTAATGGCGGTAACCGTTCTAATATTATTCCTGCACAAGTGGAAATGCTGGGTGATGTGAGGTCGTTCAGCAATGAAGATGAAACTTTTATATACAGCCGCATCAAACAGATTGCAGAAAAAACCGCCGAAGCCGCAGGTGCAACAGCAGTGGTAGAGTTACCTTACTCATCTCATTATCCTGTTACTTTTAATAATGTAGACCTTACAAAAGCGATGTTGCCTTCTTTGCAAAAATCTGCCGGAGCAGAAAACGTATTGCTTGTTCCTGCCATTACAGGCGCAGAAGATTTTTCATTTTTTGCTCAAAAAGTACCAGGTTTATTTATTTTTTTAGGGGGTTTGCCAAAAGGGAAAGACCCAAAAACAGCAGGGCCACATCACACTCCGGAATTTTTTATTGATGACAGCGGATTTAAAACAGGGGTAACTGCTCTGGCTAACCTGGTTTTTGATTATATGGAATTAAATAAAAAGTAAATCAACCCTTGTGTTTGCATGATACTTTGAATAATAAAACTGCTCATCAACAATTATAATTCAGCAGATACCTAAAATTAAAATAATGAAAAATAAAATCGTCTCTTTAATAACAGTACTGCTAATGACTGTTACAATCATAATTGCTCAGCCCAACAAACAGGTAAAGCAATTGGCCAATGCCGATTCAGTACGATTGGTAGAAATATTTAAAGACCTCCATCAGAATCCTGAACTTGGTTTTATGGAAGTTCGTACTTCAGCCATTATTGCCAAAGAATTAAAAGCATTAGGGTATGAAGTAATAACTGGTATAGGTAAAACCGGTGTGGTGGGTATTTTAAAAAATGGTGATGGCCCAACTGTAATGTACCGTGCAGATATGGATTGTAATTCAGTAAAAGAAATTACCGGGCTGCCCTATGCCAGTACCAAAACCATGAAAAAGGATGACGGCACCGAAGTTCCGGTGATGCATGCCTGCGGGCATGATGCACATGTAACCTGGCTGCTGGGCATTGCAAAAATAATGGTGACAATAAAGAAAGAATGGAAAGGAACATTGGTGTTGCTGGCACAACCGGCAGAAGAACCATTGACTGGGGCAAAAGCAATGGTGAATGATAAAATGTATGAAAGAGGTGTACCGATACCTGATTATTTATTTGGTCTGCACACTACCCCCATAGCAACGGGCAGCATTAAAAATGGTGCTGGCGAAAGAGCTGCCGGCAGTGACCAGTTGGATGTTACTTTTTATGGTATTGGCGGCCATGGCTCTACACCAGAATTAACCAAAGATCCTGTAGTGATGGCCTGCAATGCAGTGATGCAATATCAAACCATTATCAGCCGTAGTATTGCAGCACAGGATGTGGCGGTATTAACGGTAGGCGCCATCCATTCCGGCGGCGATAACAATGTAATTCCGGCTTCGGCAGTTGTAAAACTAAACCTGCGTTGGTTCAATGATAAAATAAGAACGATTTTGCTGGACGGCATTAAAAGAATCAATGAAGGCATTGCAGTTGCCAATGGATTATCCACAGAAATGTATCCGTCTATTTTAATGAAGGGCAGTGTTTTTCCGCAGGTAAACGATGCTGTTGTTGCCAGCCGGGTGAACAAGGCATTGTTATCTGTAATCGAACCTGAAAAAATTATTACCAATACTCCACCCATCATGGGGTCAGAAGATTTTAATCACCTGGTACTGGGCAACAATAAAACGGTTTGCGATTATGTGTGGGTGGGTACAGCTCGTCCTGATTTTTATGCAAAAGCACTCAGTGAAGGAAAGACCGCCCCTTTTTATAATCACAATGGAAACTACCAGGTTGATTTATCCGCCATTCCATTAGGAACTGAAATTGGAGTAACAGCTTTGCTGGAGTTGTTTAAAAAATAAAATAATGAGTAAAAAAATTTTTTCAATTTTAGCAATCTTTACCTTCTATTCATTTACAATAGCTGCACAGGTGCAGGTAAATAAAGAACCGCGGCACAAAAAAACAATTGAAAATAAATATATGCGGGTGCTGGATGTATGGATAAAACCCGGCGATACCACACTGTTTCATATTCATTCAACACCATCACTGTTTCTTCATTTTACCAATACGGTTGTATGCTCACAAGAAAAAGGGAAAGCATGGGTAAGGGGTGAAAATAAAGAAGGGAATGCTTCCTATAGATCTTTTGTTAACGATACTTTGGTACACCGGGTGAGTAATTGTGATACCGTTCCTTTTCATGTAACCGATATAGAGATTCTTGCCCCGTATAAATCAACCACACAGCTTAATCCACTACCGTTTACTGTTTTGTTTGAAAACGAAAAAGCATTTGCTTACCGTTTAACCAGTTCATCATTCAACAACAAGATTATCAGCAACCGTGGGCCAATGATTGCAGAGCTGATCGCAGGCAGTGAGATAACATTTCATGATTCACTGAATAAAAAATCAACCACAATAAAAGCAGGAAAGTATTTGTATATAAACTCTGGCACTTCATTTTATTTTTCTGCAACAGGAAATGAAGAAATTAATCTGGTAATTTTTGAAATTAAATAACTGTTTAAATTTTAGTAGAAAATGAAAGCACTTTTTTTATACACAATAATGGCAACTTCTTTCACTGCATTCAATCAAACAACTATTAAAGTAAATGAGCAACGCATCGAAAGCCGCATTATGGAGTTATCCAAATTTGGTAAAGATGCAAATGGTCATGGCTACCGTGTTGCCTATACAAAAGGGGATATAGAAGCAAGATTATGGTACATGGGCCTGATGAAAAAAGCAGGACTTGATGTAAGGATTGATTATGCAGGCAACATCATTGGCAAACGAAAAGGAACTAATCCTTTACTCAAACCAATTGCCTTCGGTTCGCATATTGATATGGTACCGGATGGTGGCAACTATGATGGTTGTGTAGGTTCAATTGCTGCGCTGGAAATAATTGAAGTGCTTAATGAAAATAATATTACAACAAAACATTCTTTGGAAGTAATAATTTTCTCCAATGAAGAAGGCGGTCCTGTTGGCAGTATTGCGATGGCTGGTGGATTAACAGAAAAAGGTTTAAAAGAATATAGCCAGAGTGGCTTGACAATAGCCGAAGGCATAAAAGCGATTGGGGGCAACCCCGACAGTATTCAATATTGTATCCGGAAAAAAGGCGACATTAAAGCCTTTTTAGAATTACATATAGAACAGGGCGGCATTTTAGAAAAAGAAAACATTCAGATTGGTGTGGTGGAAGGGATTGTAGGTATTGTGGATTGGGATGTAACTATTGAAGGTTTTGCAAACCATGCTGGCACTACACCCATGAACATGCGGCAGGATGCATTGCTGGCAGCAGCAAAACTAATCAATGCCGTACATGAAGTCATCAACAGTGTTGACGGAAGACAGGTAGGTAACGTTGGTAAAATAGCTGCATTCCCGGGAGCTCTCAATGTTGTTCCCGGTAAAGTAACATTGGGTTTGGAGATACGGGATTTATCAGCAGAAAAAATTGAAATGCTGTTTCGTGAAATCGAGAAACGGGCAATAGCCATCGCAACATCATCCAAAACAACAATCAGTTTTACCAGGCATGATAATGTGCCGCACCCTGCATTAACTGATAAGCCGCTTCAGCAAAAAATTGCTGCTTCGGCAAAAGAACTAAATTTTACTTTTAAATTCATGCAAAGCGGTGCTGGCCATGATGCACAGGATATAGCATTGATTGCACCTGTGGCCATGATCTTTGTTCCCAGCAAAGGTGGCATCAGCCATTCGCCCAAAGAATTTACAAATGCAATTGATATGGCTAATGGTGCTAATGTTTTATTACAAACCATTTTAAAATTAGATAAAGAATAAAAATACTTCTTATTGTTTTCATCATTTCAGGAAGGGAAACAAGGATTTGTACAAAGAATGGAAACGGTGGTTTTAGTAAGAAGTAAGAAAATATGGAAAATCAAAACCAGCAAACATGGTAAATGAAAAAACAGGCGAAGGATTAAAAAGAGTTGTAGGCGTACCGGGACTTGCATTGGCTATTATTAACGGAGTAATTGGTGCCGGCATATTTGCACTACCGGCAATTGTTGGCACTGCATTAGGTGCATTTGCTGTATTCGGTTATATATTCTGTGGCATTATGCTGGCTGCCATCATGCTTTGTTATGCCGAAATAGGAAGTCGGGTTACTACCAGCGGAGGTTCCTATGCTTATGTAGAAACTGCATTCGGTAACTTTCCCGGTTACATCGTTAATTGGCTATACTTTTTTGGCTGGAGTATTTTGAGCAGTGCTGCATTGATGAATATCATCGCTGATTCATTGGCGGTACTATTTCCTGCTTTTTCAAATTCACTGGTACGTGGGCTTTTCTTTTTG
>JAYVLZ010000185.1:0-4693 GCA_043759175.1 Chitinophagaceae bacterium
CCAAACATTGGTAAAAAGAACCTCATACCCACACCGGCTGAACGGCGCAACTTAAAAGGATTATAGTCTTTAAATGTGTACCACCCATTGGCCGCTTCAAAAAATGCAAGACCATAAATGGTGCTGCTTGGATTGGTGCTGAAAGGATAGCGCAATTCCACTGTGTATTTGTTGAAAATAGTAAAATACTGTGAAGGGTTTACACTTTCAGGATTGATTTTGGGATCAGAGCTTGCATAAATCGGATAGCCCCTGTGTGCAATAATATCATAGCCCAATAAACCAAAGTTATTACTAAGGCCTGCATCACCTATCTGGAAGCGTTCAAAAGGGGATATTTCCCTTTTGCTGCTGTATTTGCCAATAAAGCCATACTTAGCCGCTACTTTCAAAATAAACTGCCTGTTTTTTTCTGCTCCTTTTGCCATACCAATCGGCACATAATATTCTCCTGTAAATAGCCATTTATGAAATTCAGGAAGTTTAAATTCATTGTCCCCCTCTTTATACAACCCTAATGCTGTGTATGGCAAAGTAAACTGTCCACTGAGCAAAAAGTTTGATCCGCCGGTTGGAAAAATAGGGCTTCCAGATGCAGCATATCTTGCCAGTGAAAGTTTTAAACTCAGATTGGTTGATGTTCCACTTGACAAACCACCAAAGCCACTTACTGCATAATTTCTGAGTTTGTATTGCTGAAAATTGATGGAGGTGGTGAATGAAAAATAATCATCTGGCCATTTCAATTGTTTACCTAATGCAACACTGGCTCCTAAAATCCGCAGGTAGGAAGTGTCGCCACATGATTTGCAGTAATTACCAAACCTGTCGTAAGAGTTTGTTTGTTTGGTATTGTAAATGCTTACGGAGAAAGAGTTTCGTTTTCTGCCGCCGAGCCATGGCTCAGTAAATGAAATATTGTACGTTCGGTAGGCACGGCCATTCGACTGTATCCTTGCACTTAACTTTTGTCCACCGCCTGAAGGCAATGGATCCCATGTGCTTTTCTTAAAAATATTATCGATGGAAAAATTATTAAATGTGATACCAAGTGTTCCCGTAAGCCCAATGCCGCCACCAAAACCGGCAGATAATTCTAATTGATCGTTTGATTTTTCTTCTACCGCCCAGCTTATATCCACTGTGCCATTGTCTGCATTGGGAACAATATTGGGAACAATTTTTTCAGGATTGAAAAATCCTAACTGACCCAATTCCCTTTGCGTACGGATAATATCAGCACGGCTGAATTTTTCTCCGGGCACTGTTCTTAATTCACGGCGGATAACATAATCTTTTGTTTTGTCATTACCAGTTATCTCCACCTTTCCAATAGTTGCCTGCGGCCCTTCCTGCATTCTTATTTCAAAGTCGATGGTGTCGTTATATACAGATGTTTCAACAGGGTCTAATCTGAAAAACAAATAGCCATCATCCATATACAGGCTTTGTATATCCCCGCCTTCTGCTGTTGCCTGTTTGCCTAATCTTTTATTCAGCAGATCAAGGTTATAAATATCTCCCTTCTTTATTCCAAGAAATAAATTCAGGATCGAATCAGAATATTTTGTGTTGCCACGCCAGGCTATATCACCAAAATAATATTTATGCCCTTCATCTACTTTAATGTGAACATCAAGATCTCCTTTTGTGTTTGGTATTTCCTTGTGGTCAACAATTACCGCATCTCTGAATCCTTCGGCATTGTAATAATCTAATATGCTTTCCCTGTCTTCGTCATATTTCTGCTGGTTAAATTTTGCAGAGCTGAAAAGTTTAAACCTGAAATAAGGGTCTATCGCTTCTTTGGTTTTTGATGGAGAAAGAAAACCATAATCTTTCAGGTATTCTTTAAAGGTTATTTTTTTAGCAGTATCGTTATATGGGCTTGTGTATTGTGGCGGATTAAGGGTGAACCTTGATTTTTCTTTGGTACCCTTCATCTGTTTTTTGATCTTGCTGTCGGTTACTTCTTCGTTGCCTGCTATGTTTACTGAATTTACTTTTACTTTATTTCTTTTATCAATTGTAAAAGTCAGCACCACTGCATTCTGAACACCAGTTGCCGGTTCTTCTTTCATAGTAACAGTGGCATTCCTGTACGATTTTTCATTGTAAAATTTATGTATGGCATCGAGGGCGCTTACTTTCATATTTTCCGTCAGCACCCTGTCTTTTGCCAAACCTGTTTTAGTTTCAAGGTCTTCTCTCTCTCCTTTTTTTATACCAATAAATTTTACTTCTGTCAGTCTTGGCCTTTCTGTAAGTGCTAATTCAACATATAAATTATTGCCCACCAGGTTGGTAAAATATACCTGCACATCAGCAATAAGATTTTGCCTCCAGAGTTTGGTAATAGCTTTGTTGAATACGTCTGTGCCGGGTATCATTACTTTATCGCCTGCAGCAAGCCCGGAAATAGATATGATAAGATTTGGGTCGAAAGACTGGTTGCCTGTAACTGAAATACCGGCAATAATAAATTCTTTTGGCGGCCTGTTATTGAATATCTCAATCAGTTGTGGGTTAACAGAAACACGTGGGCTGTCTGTCAATATTTGGGCGCCTGCCAACTGGGTACTAAAAAGCGATATTGCAATAAATAAAAAGTTCTGGTAAATCCTCTGCATTAAATGTTTTTTACGGGGGGCAATATACTTGCTATTATTAAAAGTATTTGTTAAACAAATCCCTGCTGATGTGTGCAACAACAGTTATATTCAATTAGTAAAACCTGCTATCCGGCCAGTTTTTCTTCTTTACTCACCTGTTCGCCGGTTTTACCAAACCTTCTTTCTCTTTGCTGAAAATCAATGATGGCCTCATATAAATTTTCTTTCCTGAAATCAGGCCATCTTGTATTGGTAAAATACAATTCTGCATAAGCAAGCTGGTACAATAAAAAATTACTGATCCTGTATTCGCCGCTTGTGCGTATCATCAATTCTGGATCAGGAAAGCCACTGGTGGTTAAATAATTCTGCAGCGTTTCCTGTGTAATTGTTTCCGGGTCAAGAAGCCCTTTCTTTACATCGGTTGCAATATTCTTTACTGCATTCATCAATTCCCATCGGCTGCTGTAGCTTAATGCCATTACAAGATTTAACCCCGTGTTGGCATTTGTTTCCATCAGTGCTTCTTCCAGAGCCAGTCGGGCAGTGGCTGGCAGCATATCTAAATCACCTATCACATGCAACTTAATATTGTTCTTATTCAGTGTGGGCACTTCCTTCCTGATGGTGTCTACTAAAATTTCCATCAAACCACTTACTTCATTGGCTGGCCTGTCCCAGTTTTCGGTGCTGAAAGCATACAGGGTTAAATATTCAATTCCCAACTCTGCACAACCCTCTACAATATTCCTTACACTTTCCACTCCATGCAGATGCCCAAAAAGACGATCTTCCCCTTTTTCCTTCGCCCACCTGCCATTGCCATCCATAATGATGGCAATATGCTTTGGCAGCCGGCCCGTATCAATTTTGTTTTGTAAACTCATTTCTGAAAAAAGTGGCATTTTGCTAAGGGCGCAAAAGTAATAAAATTTAGCTGGAAAGCCCCTTTAAATATGCAGTGGTTACAGGTTTTTGCTTTGCAATGTTGGTATGGGTGCAGCGTTTTAAAAGAAGATAGTAATTTATAGTTTCACCAGTTTGCCTGAATACCTTATCCCGTTAATTGTAATTGAGTACACATACATGCCGGCAGGAAGAGGGCTGATATTAAACCGCTGTGTATTTGTAAACAATGCTGATTGCATACCCTGTGCATTATAGATTTTTATCTCTTCTGCTAATACCGGATCATTATTTTGCTTACACATATATATGCCATTGCCGGGGTTGGGATATACAACAACCTTTGTTGATGGCTCCGCAATGGGGGCTCCTGTGGCACAATTGCTTTGCTGGTTTAAATAACCTGGTTCGTCTCCAATCCGTTTTTTTATAATACAGTTATCATTACTGTATAAAGTAACAATAGCATTGGGAGAAACAATTTCGGGCAATTCGATTTTTGTGAGGTTGCTGTAGTAATACCATTTTAATGCATCATACACTTCCCATTTAATATTATTGCCGGCTCCGGTTGCGTTTAATTCTGTTATACACCTGCCATTTATATTTTTTACTGATGCTGTAAAACCTGCACTGCTGCAAACTTTTCTACGGGCATACCATTGTATATTGCTGATGTTGGAAAAACATAAACGGAGCTGCTCCATTTTATACACCTGGAAAAAACTGCCCTCATTTGTAGGTGATACCTCTAAATACATTAAGGCCGAATCTGATGAACTGAACAGTTTTGGTTCAATTGCATTATTGTATTGATCCCTAAAGGCAAACGTTTTGCTCACCTCTTCCGGTGACACAAAGCCATCTGTGGCAGAGTATGCATTATTAAGACTAAAGAATACCTTACTGATACTTTTGGGAACATAAAAAAAGCCGGGAAGGCTAAGTAAGTTGGCCCTGTAATTTTCCACATCACTGCTGAAGAAGGGGCCGTTTTTATAGAAATAATTTCCGTTGGTATTAATTACAATATCAGCAGCAGATTTATATTTTGATACCACTGATAATTTATATGTACCGGCAGCAGGAATGGTTACATAAATAATGCCCGGGGCGCTGTTCCTGTCTATTGAAAAATCCTGTATTATACCAAGTGTTTTGTCTGTGGCTTCCAC
>JAYVLZ010000186.1:0-5062 GCA_043759175.1 Chitinophagaceae bacterium
TTCGGCTGTTTTATCCTGTTTTTTTACAAAACTATTTTGGTTAAAAAAATACCTACATCCCTTATTGCTTACGGTTTTCAGCGTTTTGTCAGATATAATTATTTTCTAAAATAATTTTGTTGCATTTAAAAACCTTCTATATTTGTCACATACAAAATTTTCAAAAAAAACCAACTATGAACAAAGCAGAATTAATCGCTAAAATTGCCGATGATGCTGGTATTACAAAAACCCAGGCTAACGACACATTGGACTCTTTTGTAGAAGCAGTTACAAAAACATTAAAAGGTGGTGGCAAAGTTACTTTAGTAGGCTTTGGAACTTTTTCAGTTTCAAAAAGAGCTGCCCGTAATGGCCGCAACCCACAAACAGGTGCAGTAATTAAAATTAAGGCTAAGAAAGTAGCTAAATTTAAAGCTGGTAAAGAACTGTCTGCAAAGTTGTAAAAATTGCTTAACCACATTAAAAAGCAAGATGCAACACATCTTGCTTTTTTAATCTTACTTAAAACTAAAAACACAAATACTATGGGTCGTGGAGATATCAAAACAAAAAAAGGTAAAATAGCCAAGGCGTCTTTTGGAAAATCAAGACCGGCTAAACCAGTTAAGAAGCATAAACCAAATGCTGAAAAAGCGAAGTAAGAATTAAACGGGGCGTTAGCATAGTAATTTGCCAATCCCCGTTTTTATAAATTTAATCCTGGCACTTCTATTCTGCATATAAGATTATATTCGGCATACTATTTATTTGCCTAAGAAAAATCGTTAGCAATACTTTCTCTCATTACATATCCTTTCTCAAAAGATATTAGTACAATTTTGGCGCTCTACAGGTCGTTTTATTGTTAATTCTCTATTATTAACTGGTTTGCAGTTAAGATATTGGTAAGTATTTTTTACCTTTTAATAAAGAATCAGGCAGCATATCAGGCTGCATGGTTATCTGATAAAATAAAGGGCCAGTGTAACTAACACAAACAATTTGACGGAAGAGCAATTAATAAGAGCGTGCATAAAAGAAAATGCGGCCTCTCAAAAGGAGCTTTTTATCCGTTACAGCAGTCGTATGCTGGGCGTTTGCCACCGCTATGCCCGCAATGCTGCAGACGCTGAAGATATTTTACAGGATGCTTTTATTAAGGTATTCGACAAACTGCACCAGTTTAAGTTTGAAGGCTCTTTTGAAGGCTGGGTAAGAAAAATTGTGGTGAATACTGCTTTGAAAAAATATACGCTGAGCAGGTACGAAAAAGAAATAAACGGATATGAAAGCAATGAAAAGTACGACCGTACAGAAGACCCGGCTGCCTACATTAACCTTACCCAAAAAGACTTGCTGGCCTTGATCAATAAATTACCTGATGGCTACAGAATTGTTTTTAATATGTACGTGATAGAGGGATACCAGCATGAAGAAATAGCTGAAATGCTGGGTATAAAAGCCGGAACAAGCAGGAGCCAGTTAGTAAAGGCGAGGAATATGCTCCAAAAACAAATTGCCGAACTACAAAAAATTGCGGTATGAGTGACATGTCAAATTTTGATGATTTTACTAAAAAGCAACTGGGCAACTATTCTCCTGAAGTGCCACCGCATATTTGGGATAATATAGCTGCGAAAAGAGAGAAGAAAAAGCCCTATCCATTTTTACTAAAATTCTTCAGCAAAAAAAATCTGTTGCTGACAGCGGGTTTAATTACTCTTTTAACCGCAGGTTTTTTTATATTAAATAATCAAACAACTGATATGGTTAATAAGGATGTGGCTGGCAGTACAAATAAATTAATGGACAAGAAAGAGGAACCAGCAACCAATGCTTCAAACAAACAACAAAATGATCTGATCCAAAATAATAACAGCGCCAAAGATGATTTAAATAATAAAAGGCCGGGGCAGCCGGAAAACATTGCAGGTAAGGTGGAAATACCAGTGTCAAAAAATAATACCGGCAATTTTAATAATACGTCATCAACAAATTCTACCATTGTTTCTTCATTAAAAAAAGAAGAACAAAACAAATTAGTAACAAATAAACGGGATAAAAATATTTATAAAAATGGGAAGGCAAACATTAAAAGCAGCCTGAATGATGCTGAAGAATTTAACGCCGGAACCATTACAAAATCAAAAGAAAATTATGCAGAAAATAATACTGATGAAGTTAGTTTAACCTCATTGCTGTTATACCAACCTGAAAGTATTACGGCAGAAGCTGTTAAGGGCATTGCATTAAATAAAAGTATGCTGCCGACTATACACTTACCTCCATGCCCTGCAATAGAAAAAAATGCAGCCGGAAATAAATACTATATAGAAGTATATGCAGGTCCGGACTATGCTTCTAAAAGCTTTACAGATACGGCCCATTCAGTTCTGCTGCAAAAGCGAAAAGAAAGCACAACTTTCAGATCGGCTTTTAGTGCAGGTTTCAGGTATACACGGGTTTTTAATAACGGAGCAAGCATCAGGGCAGGAATCAATTACAGCCAGATCAATGAAAAATTTTCTTATGTGCAAAGTAATATTGTACAGGTAACCTATATCACAGATCCTGTTACTGGGGATACTACAGGGACTTTTGTAACAAGAGGCACCCGTTATAAAACCACTAATAACAGGTATCATACTATTGATGTGCCATTGTTATTAGGTTTTGAAACAGGCAATGGAAGACTGCATGCCAATTTTAACGCTGGTGTGGTATTAAATATTTACAGCTGGCAAAAAGGTGAATCCCTGGATACCAGTTTCAGACCGGTAAATATTACTACAGGTAAAAGTGCTTCGCTTTATCAGTATAAGACTAACATTGGTGCTGGTTTTATGGGAGGCATCTCTGTTTATTATAAATTAAATGACCGGCTTCATTTATTAGCAGAGCCATACTGGAGATATAATTTTTCACCAATGAATAAAGAGATGCTTTCGCTGCAGGAAAAATTCAGCACTATTGGTTTAAGGCTTGGTGTGAGATGGGATCTTTATTAGCAGGCAACAAAAATAATTGTTGCAGCATCATAAAAGGGCAGCATCTTTTTATTATAAAAAATAAACGTATCAACAGATAACAAGATTTGAATGAAACTAAATAAATACATACTGATATTTTTTGTAAGTGTCTTAATACTATTTTCTGCCTGTCAAAAAGAAAATATTGATATTTTTTTACCGGACAATGGACAGGGTACAGGTGCAGATACGAATTGGGTAACCAATATTGATCCATCTATGTCCGTATCGGTTCTAAAATCTGATTTAGCGATGCCTGCTTATAGTGACAGCATTGAGATTACTAATAATTCTATTAATTTTATTTCTTCCTCCGGCTTACAATGCTCCTTCCAGGCAAACAGCCTTACAGATTCCAGCAATGCACCGGTAACAGGTAAAATAAGTATGCAAAGTATATTGTTGCAAAAGAAGGGAGATATGATAAGATTCAACAAACCCACTATCAGTAACGGCTATGTAATAACATCTGCAGGCATGTTCTTTATCAAATTAAAAAAGGATGGCGGCATAGTGAAATTAGCGTCCCATTCAAAACTCAATGTTTTATACAGGGATACCCAGAACATTCCAGTCATAAAATTATTTTACGGAACCGATGCCAGCCAGGGACTCTTAAACTGGTACCCAAATAATGACCCTGATAACAATATTAAACCATCCAATGAAGGCTATGAAATAAATACTAACCGGCTGGATTGGATCAATGCCGGATATGTAATTGACAGTAACACTTCTCAAAACATCAGTATCAATATCAGCCTTGCAAAACATTTTACCAATGCTAATACTATTGCCTGGTTAGTTTTTAAAAACTACCGGTCGGTTATTAGTTTAAAAGGGGATGCTGTAAACAAAAAATTTTTATGTGACGGTGTTTCTCCGGATAAAGAGGCAACCATTATTGTAATATCAAAGCAGGTGGATGATTATTATATGGGAAGCAAAGACATCACTACTTCAACTACCGGCAGCACTCCACTTTCAATACAGGTAACACCGGTTAAAACATCATTAGATGCGCTTTTGCAATATTTAAATTCATTGTAAGCAGCATCCCCTGAAAACAAAAAACTTCCGTAATTACACGGAAGTTTTTTTTATGCAGTACAATAAATTTTTTTATCCTTTAACTAATGTACCAACCTTTTCTCCTGTAACCACCTTTAATAAATTCCCCTGTGCATTCATATCAAAAACAATAATAGGTAATTCATTTTCCATACACAATGTAAATGCTGTCATATCCATTACTTTCAAATTTTTGCTGATACAGTCGTTGAAAGTAATCTGGTCATATTTTTTTGCTGTGGGGTCTTTTTCAGGATCAGCTGTATAAATTCCATCCACACGGGTTCCTTTTAAAATTACTTCCGCTTTTATTTCGATAGCTCTTAATGAACCAGCTGTATCTGTAGTAAAGTAAGGGTTTCCTGTACCGGCCCCAAATATCACTACCCTTCCCTTCTCTAAATGACGCATAGCACGGCGGCGGATATAAGGCTCTGCAATTTGTTCCATCTTAATAGCACTTTGCAGCCTGGTATATACTCCCGCCTTTTCCAAACCACTCTGCAATGCCATACCATTGATCACTGTTGCAAGCATTCCCATATAATCTCCCTGCGCCCTTTCAATTCCAGTTTCTGCTTCATTCATACCACGATAAATATTTCCTCCTCCAATTACAATAGCCACCTGAACTCCCAGTTCTGTAATGCTCTTTATATCACTGGCATAACGTGCAATTACCCCACTGTCTAAACCAAAATTTTTATCCCCCATTAACGATTCACCTGAAAGCTTAAGCAGTATCCTTTTGAATTTAGGAAGCATGATTTTTTTATTTTTTGCGAAGATATATTTTTAATATTGTTTGTTGTTTAATATTCAAACTGTTAAACTATTTTTCTTTGCCCAACAAATTATAAACTTATTCAAGTTGCGAAATTATATTAGGCGCTAAGGTTAAAAAAACTGCAAACAAGTTGTCACTTTTTTTAGCTTGCTATTTTTATTCCGTAAAGATTTGATATGTTTTGTATTTGTTT
>JAYVLZ010000187.1:0-13048 GCA_043759175.1 Chitinophagaceae bacterium
AATAACTTAACTATATCCTTTATTTTAACCTATGTGGGTAACATTCAACCTTTTTCGAAATAATAAAACTTATCCACACACATTCATGCAACAAAGCCTATCAGAATTATGATAAAGATTTTATTTCTCACTATCCTTTGACCTTATATAAAGATCATTCCGGTAAAATTTATCTCGGTACTTTCGGCACAGGTATTTTTGAATTCAATCCTGTTACCGGGAATTTCAAATCGTATAAATTTATTTTGCCTAATGAAGTAGTTAGTGGTTTTAATTTCTGTCATGGAATGCTTGACGCGTCTGATGGGAATCTATGGGTAGTAAGCTATGATGAAGGATTGCATAAGCTTGACAGGAAAGCAGGTAAGTTTACCACCGTGCATTCAAGAAAGGATAACCCGGACACAACTTTCCACAATCTATCGAATTGTATAGTGGAAGATCCTGATAAACGGCTATGGATAGGTACAAATTATGGGTTGAAATGTTATAACCTAAAAACGAAAAGATTTTCAAACTTTGAAAAATTGTTCCGGGATACGAACCGGCTGAGTAGTGATGTTATTGTGGATTTATATTGCGATCCGGATGGGATTTTGTGGATTACGGGAACAAATGGGCTTACTTTATTCAACACAAAAACCGCACAGGTAAAAATTTTTAAGCATGATGATAACAATCCGCACTCCATCGGTACCAACCATATTAATTATTTTTATGATGATCATAATGGAAAAGTATGGATAGGAACAGAAGGCGGTGGCCTTAATGAATTTGATAAAAAGAGTGAGCAATTCATTTCTTATACTACCGAAGATGGCTTGCCCGATAATTCGATCTATGGAATTATAAATGATGATCATGGTAACTTGTGGCTGAGTAGCAATAAGGGCCTGTGTAAATTCACTCCACCTTCTGTTGCAAATGGCAAAGCGGTTTGCCGCAACTATGATATGAGCGATGGATTACCTGGCAATGAGTTCAATTACAAAACTTGTGCAAAAGGCAATGATGGCACATTGTACTTTGCCAGTACCAAAGGGCTTGTTGCCTTTAACCCTGCCGAATTAAAAGACAATCAATTTATACCACCGGTTGTTATAACTGATTTCAGTGTTTTTAATAAATCAATTTTACCAAATGATTCAACGGGCATCTTAAAACTTCCTGCCGATGAGACTAAAGAGATCACACTTTCTTACAAACAAAATGATTTCTCCTTCACCTTCTCTGCATTGAGTTATGTGCATCCTGAAAAAAACCAATACGCTTATAAATTGGATGGCTATGACAAGGACTGGGTTTACACCAATGCTTCAAAACGCTTTGCGAATTATACTAACCTTGATGCTGGTACTTACAATTTCAAAGTAAAAGGAAGTAACAATGATGGTGTGTGGAATGAAACACCTGTAGAAATAAAACTTATCATCACCCCACCATGGTGGCAAACCTGGTGGTTTAAACTGTTTTGTTTTTTAACTGTGGCAATAATTTTATATGCAATCTATAACAACCGTATGCAAAAGATAAGAGACATTCGCCGTATCAGGAATAAAATTGCCAGCGACCTGCATGATGACCTGGGCGCCACACTCAGCAGTATATCTATCATGAGCGAACTGGTGAATCAGCAGGTAAAAGATAAAGTACCGCAGGCAAGTTCAATATTGGAAAAAATAGGAAGCAGTTCCCGCAATATGATTGAATCTGTAAATGACATGGTATGGGCCATCAATCCACAGAATGACAGTTTTGAAAATATCATCAAACGTATGCGGACCTTTGCTTCTGAAATCCTTTCGGCAAAAGACATTGCTTTTCATTTTGATTTTGATAAAAATTTATTACAATCGAAATTGAAGATGGAAATCAGGAGAAATTTTTATCTCATCTTTAAAGAAGCGGTGAATAATCTTGCAAAATACTCAGGAGCCACCAATGCTTTTGTGATGATATGGAACAGAGAAAATAATTTAAAGATGACCATCCGGGATGATGGCAATGGCTTTGATCTTTCCTCCATAGTTGGAGGAAATGGATTAAACAATATGCAGCAACGGGCAGATACAATGAAGGCAACATTCAGGCTTGAATCTGTTCCGGGTAAAGGAACTATTATTGAACTTGAATTTAAAAATGGGTAAGCAGAAGACAGGGCACAGGCTTCACAAAAACCTATTTTGACTAATTTGCTTTTGTTAACTTTTAAGTTACCTTTGTGCCGTGACTAAAGAAAGAGAAATCATATTCCACGGACATTACTTTAAAGACTTCTACCTTGAAGTAAATGACAGCGTAAAAGAAAAAATAGGTTATGTGTTCCGGGTTATCAAAACAGTTAGCAAGGTTTCGGAAAAGTTTTTGAAACATATTGAGGGCACGGATGGACTTTATGAAATCAGGGTAGAAGCTGGTAGCAATATTTACAGGATTTTCTGTTGCTTTGACAAAGGAAACCTGGTTGTTTTGTTCAACGCATTTCAGAAGAAAACCAAGAAAACACCAAAACAGGAAATTGAATTAGCAGAGAAACTTAAAAAAGAATATTTCACTTTAAAAGCCAAACAAAATGAAAAAGAACGAGGCAATAAAAAACGCTAAAAATTTTGATGAAATTTTAGATATTCAATACGGAAAGATTGGAGAGAAAAAGCGTGATGAGTTTGAAGAGAAAGCACAATATTTTGTGATTAGCGAAACACTCAAAGATGCAAGGCGCAAAGCTAACCTGACACAGGAACAACTTGCACATAAAGTTGGAACTAAGAAAAGCTACATCTCCCGACTTGAAAACGGCAAGTGTGACATTCAACTTTCAACACTTTACAGAATTTTTGAGGACGGGCTTGGCAGGCGAATTAGTTTACTAATCGGGTAACGGCTTCGGGGGATAGCACTACAGATAACATTTATCCAGGAAGAAGTCTCCTGACTTTTAAAAACTTCAACAATGGACATACATGTTACAATCTTTGAGGATAATGCACTGCTCAGGGAAAGCCTGTACCAGTTGATCAATGGGACAGATGGCTTAAGTTGTGCAGGAGCATTTGCTAATTGCGATGATATTATTTTCAATATAAAAAGAACAGCGCCACAGGTGGTGCTGATGGATATACAGATGCCAGGCATTAATGGAATAGAAGGCGTAAAAATTATTAAAGCAAATTTTCCCGAAACAAAGATCATCATGCAGACAGTGGTGGAAGATGACGATAAAATATTTGCTTCTATCTGCAGTGGTGCATCGGGCTATTTACTAAAGAACACTACACCCGCCAGGTTATTACAAGCCATAGTGGAAGTATATGAAGGAGGCGCCCCCATGACACCAGTGATAGCACAAAAAGTATTAGAGAAATTTCGCCGTCAGTCGCCTGTATCATCAAAGGAACTTAATGACCTATCTGCCCGTGAAAAAGAAATTTTAGAATGCCTGGTGGAAGGAATGAGTTATAAAATGATCGCAGCTTCCTGCAAAATAAGTATTGATACAGTGCGGTTTCATATCCGGCACATTTATGAAAAATTGCACGTAGGTTCTAAATCAGAAGCAGTGAGCAAAGCGATGAGAGGAAACGATCAGTAGATTGTTAGTTAAGCAAAAAAAAGAAATATTTTTTTATTAGCTTTAATAGATAAGATTGAAATGCTGACAGCCACTCAACCTCAACACAGCAAACATGAAAACCCTTCTAAATCTTTGTTTATTGATCTTTCCACTTTTTGCTTCAGCCGAAAGAAACGAAAACAATCATGATAGCCTTGGTGCTGTAAGTGGGATCGTCTTAACGGCTGACGGCGAACCGGCAGGTTATGTAACTGTTGGGATTAAAAATATATCAAAAGAAACTATTACTGATACGGCCGGAAAATTTGAGATCAAAAAAATAAAACCGGGCATTTATATCCTTTCTGTTTCTTTCACCGGGTACAAAACAATTGAAATTAGTGTTGAAGTAAAACAAAATGAAACTGCTTTTTTAAAGATACCACTCCTGCTAACTTATGTTGAGTTAGCCAACATAAATATTAAAGCAAATCAAGCATTGAAATATGCAGAAACAAAGCCATCAGAATCACTCCGGCTTAATCAGCCGCTGATTGAAATACCACAGAACATTGAAGTGACATCACATCAGCTACTTTCCGACCAGGGTTTATTATCTATGAGTGAAGCCATACGTACTGTAAGTGGAGTAGTAAAAACTAATGGCGGGTTAAATGATTATCAATTGATCATTCGTGGAACAGATGCTACCTTCAATATATTCCGCAATGGTGTGGGCGGCTATTGGTGGAACCAGCAGGAGGATGCCGCTATGCTGGAGAAAATTGAATTTATAAAAGGTCCGGCAGGATTTATGGTCAGCATTGCCCAGCCTGGTGGCATTGTGAATACTGTAACCAAACAACCTTCAAAAGAACGCCTAGCCAATATAACTGCAGGTTTCGGCAGTTATAATATGATGCGTATCACAGCAGATTTTTGGGGGCCTCTTACTAAAAACGCTAAACTTACTTATCGTGTTAATGCGGGTGTACACAAGCAGGAAAGAGCTTTTCAATTCAGTAAAGCTTTCAGATATTTTGTATGCGCTGCAGCTAATTACGATCTGGATAAAAAAACATCTATTACTGCTGAATACAACTACATGTATGGAAGAAGATCAGGCAACAATAATTACCTGCCTTCCGTAAATGGAAAAATGTTTGTACTCCCCCGCAATTTTGCTGTGGCTGATGCCGGTACTGACAAGTTAACTTCAACTGATAACTATTACCGTATCCAGCTAAAACATAGGTTCAATGATAATTGGCAGTTAATCGCACAGGGTGCCTATGTGAACGGCACATGGGGTGGCTATATGCTGGATGCAGATGGTGATGTGCCCGTTTCAAATGACACACTGTACAGAGCTTCTAATTTTGATGACTGGCGCAATTTTTCAAAGATTGCGCAGGCGTTTGTTGATGGAAAATTTTATACCGGTCACAAGGTAGAACACCAGGTTTTATTTGGAATTGATTATTGCAATGCAGGTTTTACAGATGCGACAGGTGGCACATGGGGAGAAAAAAAATTTGGCCTGTTCCTTCCCCGTCCGCAATATTATGTAAATCCCGATTCACTGAAGAATTTGCAAATTGGCCCGCCAAATAAACTGGACTGGGGTTGGACAGCGCTGTACCTGCAGGATCATATAAAAATTGCTGGAAAATTAGTAGTAACAATTGCAGGTCATCTTACACATTCACCCCACCATTTCACGGGTCCGGATGTACCCGATTATGAAAAAAACGGGCAATTCAATATACTCACTCCACGTGCAGGGCTAACCTGGTTATTCTCTGACGATGTATCTGTATATGCTTTGTACGATCAGTGCTTCTGGCCACAACAAGGAAAAAACATTCAGCACAAACCGTTCTTACCACTTACAGGCTATGATATAGAAACAGGTATGAAAAGTTATTTCTTTAAAAGAAAACTAAGTTTGAATTTTTCCCTGTTCAATGTTGTAAAGAATAATACGCTGACCGCAGACCCATTGCATTACGATTATTATATTCAGACAGGTCAGATAAGAAGTAAAGGAATTGATGTGGATATAACAGGAAATATTACACCAGCACTTATAGTAAATGCCAACTACGAATATGCGGATGCAAAAATTACCAAAGACAGCGATCCGAAAAATGTGGGGCTGAAAAATTTTGGTACGCCGGATCATTGTGGTAATCTCTGGGTAAAGTACAACTTGCTGAAAGGCTTGCTGAAAAATATATCGTTTGCGATGGGTTATCAATATATGGGTAAACGAAGCGCTGTATGGAACTGGGCGCCGGGAGATGAAATTAAATCCCTACCTGTTTATAATTTGCTGGATGCGGCATTAAGTTACCGCAACGAAAAGTTCAATGTCAGTTTGAATGTGTACAATATTACCAACATCAATTATGCAACTACCGGAGCTTTCAATTCTGATACAAATGAATGGAGATATACACCAGGGGAACCGGTTAACTTCAGAATAAACTTTGGGTTTAATCTACTCCATCAAAAAAAAAGTTTCCAATCAAAATAGCGGTGAGTGACTGACGGATTATGAATGTTATGCGATGCTTTCTCCCAGCGCAAGTCTCTCATCCAGCAACGTTCACAGGTGATGTTCCCGTCAATAGTCTTTGTGGTTGTGTGCAGCTATGGTTTTGTGTAGTAGCTGTTATTTTTTGTATCGTTTCTTAGGATTCCTTTTGTGATGATAAATTATTTAAATTGAATAATTAATTTTATGTGTTGATGATTTAATCCTTTTTATCATTCCAATCCGGAGTGAAACTTTAACTGCTGAAATACAGCTTCCGGCTGCCTCAGTAGTGGAGCAGCCACAAATGCCTGTGCCAAGGATAGATATAGTTCGGTGATTTTAAAATGTTCTTAAATCTTCTTTTGAAAACCCATTATCTTGTTTGTTGCAGGTAAAGAAATGCTACCGGTATTAGCCTGCAAATTCTTACCAGCAACCGTAACGTCGTTTTTTGCAACAACAGGGGATGGAATTTTTTGATAGTTCTTAAAAAGTTAGTGAGATAATATTGAAGTTTTAAATCGTGTTTTTAACAATGATTTCTTTCTCGTTTGCAATGTTGTCTATTTGCTTACCATGATTTTTTTCGTTTCACCTGTTGTATTATTTTTTAAAATATATACACCCGCAGATAATCTGCTAAAATCAATTAAGCCGTTACCCTCAATCGTTTTTGCAAGTATAATCTTACCGGATTGATCTGTAAGGGAAACCAAAGCTTTGCTGCTTGTATATATGTTCAATATGTTCCTTACAGGATTGGGATAAGCTGTAAATGCGATGTTATTTGAATTCTTTTGTATTAACTGGCTGAGTACATTTTTAGAAGTTGAATCTGTTGGCGAAGCATGCTTATCATAATTCAATTCTACAATCCAATAATCACCGTTATCACGGGCAAATTCTGTTTTGTCTGCGCCTATAGGTGAATAAGAAAGCCCGCCGATCCAAAAAACATTTTTTTCTGGTTCTGCAACGGCATCGCCCCAGTCATCATAGTAACCGCCAATAGTTTTTTCCCAAAGCAATTGACCCTTATGGTCTAAATCTACAAGCCAATAATCTGCGCCGCCACGGCTGTATTCGCTTTTATCACCTGATGCAGAAGACTGAGAACCACCAAAAATCAAAGTACCACCGGCCTTTGCAGGTATCATCATATTACACCAATCATCTGCATTGCCACCAACAGTTTTATCCCATTGAATGTTTCTTTTCTTATCAATTTTTACAACCCAATAATCAACTCCGCCACGGTTGTATGCTGTTTTTTCTCCTGAAATACCGGACGCCGATGATCCACCAATAATATAACCACCATCTGCAGTTTGGTAAAGACCATGACACCATTCATCCGCACTGCCACCAATGGTTTTATCCCATTGAATATTTCCCACACCGTCTAATTTTACCATCCAGTAATCAGAACCACCTCTTGAGGTTTCTGTTTTTTCTCCTGATATATTTGAAATAGAAAAGCCCCCCACAATTACGCCGCCATCATTTGTAAGTGCAAATGGGCTGCACCAGTCATAACTGTTACCGCCAATGGTTTTATCCCAAACCTTTTTACCATCGGCATTAAGTTTTACTACCCAGTAATCAACAGCGCCACGGCTATCCTCAGATTTTTCACCTGACATATAAGAGTCTGTTGAACCGGCTAAAACATAGCCACCATCACCTGTTTGTTCAATATGGTCGATGTATTCTGTACCGCTGCCACCAATAGTTTTATCCCATTGAATGTTTCCCATGCCATCTAATTTTACCAGCCAGAAATCAGATTGGCCACGGCTGTTTTCTGTTTTTTCAAACGAGATATTTGAACGGGATTCACCGATAAGTGCATAGCCCCCATCTGATGTTTGAATAACCGATTTTAAATTGTCATTATCGCTGCCGCCAATGGTTTTATCCCATTGAATTTTTCCATCTTTATCCGTTTTTACCACCCAGTAATCGCCGTTTCCCTTTCCATTTTCAGATTTTTCAAAAGATATGTCTGAATAGGAAGTGCCGCCCGATATCAATCCGCCATCACTGGTAGGGGCCATACAAGTAAAATAGTCGCCACCTGATCCACCGATTGTTTTTTGAGCAGTGATTGTTATTTGCATAAAAGCATTTACATAAGTCATGCAAATAAGAAATGTCAGGTGTAAAAATTTTGGTTTCATTTTCTTTAAGTTTTAACGTGAATTATTTTATTACTGAAATTTCTTTTGTGCCTGAATAAGTGCCCGAATCAAATTGAAGAAAGTATATTCGGGCACTTATTTCCGCAGTATTCCATTTAAATTTATATTGTCCTTTTAAAAATTTGGCGTCAGCCAGAATTTTTATCATTTTCCCGTTGGCATCAAAAATTCATTGCCTATATTCCTACCCTCATTAGCGCCAAATAAAATCAGATAGTGTTACGTAATGCGTTTGTTTATCATCCTGGTAAATATTATACTTTGTAGGATAATAACCATGCTCAGCAAATGATTGTGGTTGAGCATACGATATCGAAAAGCTTTGGCCGCTTACCAAATCCGTACGTACAACAATAGGTGAAACAAATGTAAATGCACCATCAAAAGAGCCTAAAATCAGCGTATGATTTACAGGTACGCCGGCTGTAAAACTTTTGTCTGTCCAATGCAGCCCTAACTGTGGTACAGAAGCATCAGGGAAATAGTTAGCAGGCATATAACCAGTTGGTGGAAGATTAGTAAATCCTGGTGATGGAGGTGCAGGAATGGCAAGCCTTTCTGCAAGGCTCATCATAAAAAAGCGTATATCAAAATGTGGCGCTATGAATGAATTCGGGAGTGGGTGTCCATTGGCGCTCCATCCTAATGCGATATGCTCAAATGGAGTAGCCTCAAGCGCTTTATTATGTAATTCCAATACATAAGGCGTATTAACTGCAGGTAATCCTGAAAGTGCCTCATTAGTAAAACTTACGCCTATTTCCTGTGGCACTCCTGTATGGCTGATGGTTACAAAGGAACGGGCATACCCGTCCCCTACCTCCACCTCGGGACCTTTAAAGGTGTTGTACTGAGTGCCGGCATCAGCCTTTGATGCCAACGAAAAACTTTTATTTTCTTCCTGTGCAGGAAAAGGCCTTATTTCTTTTTTACAGGAAATAAAAACAAAAAGAGAAAGGCTTAATGCTAAAAGCCATTTCGAAGCAATGTTGTTGGTTAATAGTTTCATTTTTTTTAGTTTTAATATTGGTTATTTAATTACTGAAATTTCTTTTGTGTCCGAATAAGTGCCCGAATCAAATTGAAGAAAGTATATTCCGGCACTTACCCCCGCAGTATTCCATTTGAGTTCATATTGTCCTTTTTCAAATTTGGCATTAGTCAGTACTTTTATCAAGTTTCCTGTAGCGTCAAAAATTTTTAAAGAGACTTTTTGCGACTCATAAATTGTAAATGAAATGGAAGTGGAATTAGAGAAGGGGTTTGGATAAATCTTTAAACCCGGGTTCAATGTTTCTGTTTGAATATTTTTAGAAACAATGGTTCGTCCCTCACAGTTTGCCGGGCTTTTTAGCTTTGCGATCCAGTTTATGTTTGGAAATAATGTACTTCCATATTGGCCTTCAAACCAACATTCGCCGGGATGATTATACCTTCGGCATATTCCTGAATAATCTCCCCATAATCCATTGATGGTATCGACGCCTGCTTTTACCGTTGTTAATGCACTTATATCAAAATTGCTGTTTACATATACAGCCGAAAGCCCGGGATAAGTATTCTCTGCTGTATGCTGAATACCCACAATAGCGCTGTTGTCGGAAGAAGAATTTCCGGCATAAACAATGCCGGGGAATTGGAGGTAGAGATTAGGATCACTTACTGTTTTTGCAGTACATGATAAATTGTTTGGGATGCCATTTATCCGGCCAAGAATTATTCCCGCTTTTCCATTCACATTTGTATTTTGGCAAAATTGGAGCATCCCATTTTCATAAAATGCATTTTGTAAATAAGTATTATCCGCCGCATTAAGATCAAGTAATTGAGTTCCTCCGGGCTGATAGGAAGTACCGGCGCCAGCATATGTAATATTGGAACGAACGGGTCCATAGGTTTTCAAAACAGACTGTCCCGATGCAATTGTGTTGGCAATTTCAAATACAAAATATTTATCAGAAGGAATTCCACTTTCATAAGCCATTATAAAATACATGCCGGGACCATAAGTTGTGGAGCCTCCTGAAGCGGGTGCAATAGCTCCTTTGGTTGTAGAAGATAACCGCACTTTATATATCTGTGAATTAATAAAAGGGGCGCCTGCGTAGCCGGCATTTTTATCTATTTGTACGATTGAAGAATGAGTGATATTTCCAGCATTATTCGTTCGGAGGTCAGTAATAAATATTTCGTCATCACTGATTCCCAGTTGAGGATAATCCCCGATAGAATTATCATTAAACCCGGCATCAGTCAAAAAATAAAAGTTCCATCCATTTACCGGATCATTCGATTTCGAAAAGGCAATGGCAATTCCTATTACCTGAAACGCATTTACAAAATTTGTATAGCCATATTGTGATATGAAAACAAAACGGTCTTTTTTTGGATCATACATTACACGAACATCCATCAGGCAATTTCCAAAATGATACAATGAATCAGAAAAAACCAATTTGCCCGTTTCATTATAGTAGTTCATCCAACCGTTTGATATACTCACAATCTTGCCTGCATTGGAGATGGCAATATTACATTCGGATGCATAATAGCCTACGGGGGGTAGATAGAAAGGAGTCAGTGGATTTCCTTTAAAATTGGTTTGCACAAGTGGTGGGCAAATAGTGGGATTTTTTTGTGCAGAAGAAATTGAATTTCCCGGAGAATTATTTAGTAATCTTTTTATTGTTCTACGGTTTTTGCGTCTGAAATTTTCATTCAGTTCATTTTCATTATTACTAAATGCCTGCAACGATAATTTTTTCATCATATCCGGGTCAGCTTTCTTTATCTGAATAATTGCCGAAGGATGACTATCCTGTGCCCCGGCAATTGAAAAAAGAAACATCGCTATTACTACTGTTATGAAAGCAAAAAACTTTTTTGTTGATTGATGTTTCATTTTAGTTGGTTTAAATTATTATTAGCATATGAATTATTCTTTAGGGGATATAATATTTTACAGTTATTTCGTCGCTATAAATATGGCATTTGCAGAGGCGCCATTTAGGCCATCAGTAAGATTTACCCTTACGCCGTTTTTCCAATAGCCGGTAGGAATCCAATTAGTTCCATTGTGCTCACCCCCCGCTATATAAACATCATTTCCGGAAACAGCTATCGAGGTTGCATAGGATGCCTTTGAACTAAGAGAAACCGGGCTGCCGTTTTTCCAAAATTTTGCAATAGGACCTGTTGCAATGTTTTCTGTACCTGCTACATATACATCACCACTGCCGGAAACGGCGATGGAATTTGCTTCGCCATTCTCATCACTTAGCTTTACCGGGATACCGTTTTTCCAGTATGTTGGCTTATAGTCTTCCTCTCCTGCCACATAAACATCATTCCCGGAAACGGCGATGGAATTTGCTTCCGACTCACGTGAACTAAGATTCACAGGTTGACCGTTCTTCCAGTATTTTGCAGTTTCTTTCGTGAATGCAAATGCAGCAGACTCAACGCCGGCCACATATACATCATTTCCTGAAATAGCAATTGAAGTAGCATAATCTTCTATTGAATTTTGTACTGAACTGTCAGTAAGGTTAACAGGAATGCAGTTTTTCCAATATTTTGCAAAAGCCGTAAAACTTATAGGGGGGGAACACCTGGGGCAGTTGGAGTGAGCTATAAGACCATAACCGGCAACATACACATCATTCCCCGAAACTGTGATGGAGCTTGTAGCAGTAGTCAATATCCCATTACTCAGGTTAACCGCAATGCCATTTTTCCAGTAGGTGGCTATGCTTTCGCCGGGATAAACCGGATTATCAGGATATACTTTCACCGCAACATACACATCATTCCCTGAAACATAAATGGAGTATGCTTCAGCAATTTTTGAACTCTCTGTAAGGTTAACCGCAATTCCATTCTTCCAATATTTTGCAACGCTTTTGCCCCCATTATTTTCAGCTCCCGCTACATAAACATCTGTCTTTGTATTAGGATCAGCAACAAGATCTGAGATTCCTTTCTGGCAGGAGCTTAAAACAATTAAACAGTAAAGTATAATTGAGAAATAATTTTTTTTCATAATTTTTTTTGAAATGATTACTTTTTTATTGTTAAAATGCCCCCTGCCCTGGTTCGTGGCACACGAACCTTTCTCCATAATCAATCTTTCAAGTGGATCGTGTGCCACGAACCAAGGCGAGGGCGATCCACTGCAACAGTAGCAGCTTCATTCCATGTTAAGACCATGTTGGAGTTGATTAAGGAAGCATCCTGATTTGAAACCGTTGCCTGGGCTGCCTTTGGTTCCTGCAAAGGGTTTTTTTGGCAACCATGTAATATGAAAGCAATCGCAATGATTGAACTGATAAAAGTTATGCTTTGCAATAACTTTGTAATTGGGCGTGAATAAATTTTCGGGTTCATATTTTTTGTTTTAGTAACTCAAACCTACGCAGGTATATAAGCCGCTTTTTTCTATTTCGCTGAACACCTGTATTATGACTATACTTTACATATACAGTCCATTATTTACACTTTACAGCAGACGAATGGCATCCGTCGTCAGAAAGGCTGTTTCTGTTGAAAAGCAGGTTTGGTACAATGATTTGCTCTTTATCTTTATAAAGGAGAAAAAAATTTATGGCCGTAAACAAATTTATATTTTCAAATAAGCTCAAATACAGGCTTGCGAGGCACCTGGTTTTTTGGGGGATGTATTATTTATATACAGTCATTAATAATTTGCCTGATATAAAAATTAAAACATTCACTGATCCTTTGCTTTACAGC
>JAYVLZ010000188.1:0-9527 GCA_043759175.1 Chitinophagaceae bacterium
ACTACTGTTGAATTTGAATTCAGTTTCTTCCTCTAATGACTGTTTACCATTTACTTATCTCTTAAGTTGACGGCTATGGTGAGGACACGAACGGCGGCGACCCGCCGAGGCCGGTGTCCCACCGACCACTTTTAGTCAAATAAGAAATTCATACAATCATTTTTAGATAGCTTCTTAGATTTTATCATTCAATTAAATCTGAAGCCATGTAATGATATTATATGGCAGCTGCTGACAATAAAATTGTACTACAAAATCACGTTATCAATCAGGCGTACATCACCAATGAAAGCTGCGGCCAATGCTATTAAAGGAGTGTTGCCATCCCACTCGTCAACCAGTTTAAGCGTGGCAGCTTCTGCTATTTCCACATAGTCTACCCTGAAGTTTTGAGAGGTTAATTTATTTACTGCTTTTTGTTTTAGTGCTTTCGTATCACCAGGTTTAATTTCCTCTATAATCATCTGAAGTGTTTGGAAAATCATTGGGGCTTTGGCCCGGTCAGCATCCGGCAACCTTGTATTTCTGCTGCTCATGGCGAGTCCGTCAGATTCCCTTTGCGTGGGCGCTATCACGATAGCCGTATGGATACCCATCAGTTCAGTCAGTTTTTTTATTATTGTGCATTGCTGGTAGTCTTTCTGACCAAGAAAAAGTTTATTTGGTTGTATAATGTTTAGTAATTTTTCCACCACCTGGCATACACCCTGGAAATGCCCGGGACGGTAAGCTCCATCCAGCACAGTTTCTAAATATCCGAGTTCATACTTCTTTGGCTGCCGCAATCCTTCGGGATACATTTCTGAAACGGATGGGAGAAACAGCACATCGCAGCCAGCTTTTTCCAACAGGTAAATATCCTTGTCTAAGTTAATGGGGTATTTTTCAAAATCGGCTGGATCATTGAACTGGGTGGGGTTAACAAAGATGCTGCTGACAGCGATGTCACTTTCTCTTTTTGCCTTTTCAATGAGAGAAATATGTCCATGGTGGAGCGCCCCCATGGTCGGTACAAACCCTGTGATCAACCTCCTGGATCGCTGGCTTTGCCGGTATGTCTGAATGCCGTTGATATGTTTAAAGATGATCATCTCAGCATGGATTTATGGTTGAAATGCAGATGTATAGTCATTAACTGAAAAATTATTGTACTTTTGCACACCCAAAGAAAATCCAGACGTATCAATTAACCAAAAGGAAAATGTCAACAAAGAAAAGAATTTTATTTATTGCCAACGAAATGTCACCGTACGTTGAGCTAACCGAATTTGCGGATACCATCAACAGGCTGGCAGTAAAAGCCAACGACTCCGGAATGGAAGTAAGATGTATCATGCCACGTTTTGGAGTGATCAATGAAAGAAGGCATAAACTGCACGAAGTAGTTCGCCTGTCTGGTATTAATGTATCTATTGACGGTGATGATTATCCTTTAATGATAAAAGTAGCATCGCTTCCAAATGCAAGGTTACAGGTATATTTTTTGGATAACGAAGATTTTTTTAAACGTAAAACTGTTTTCCACGAAGAGAATGACCAATGGCATGATGACAACGGCATCCGTACTGCGCTGTTTTGCAAAGGTGCACTGGAGACGGTTAAGAAATTTGGATGGCCTCCGGACATTATTCACTGCAGCGGCTGGATGACAGGGCTGATACCCATGTTTATTAAAGCGGCTTATAAAAAAGAACCCGTATTCAATAATTGTAAAGTAGTGTACACCATTGGTCAAACCACTTTTAAAGAAAAGCTGGGTGCTGATTTTTTAAAGCTGATTACCATCAATGATAATGTTACTAAAAAGGAACTGGATTTTTTTAAAGATGCCAACAATGCAGCTATGTTCAGGGGAGGAGCTGCTTTTGCTGATGCAGTAACATTTGGCGCTGAAAAAATTGATAAAAAGTTAGTGGATGAATTTAGTAAAGTAAAGGGTAAAAAGACTTTGCCATTTAATGCAGAAACTGATTTAACAGACTATTTACAATTATATGCCGACCTTGCCAAGTAATCAAAATTAACACCCATTAACAACGTAATTTAAATTGATTCTGTGCTAAGAAATTTCCCTGGATTATATACCTGCGCCATTCTTTTTTTATTTATAATAACTGCTGCAAGCTGCACCAAAATTGATTCTACCACACTTGGAAGCGACCTGATACCTGCCGTAGATAATGTGACCACATTTGCTGATACGCTGGACATAATCGGTACACAAGGTACATTTGATGAATCAACAACCAGGACGGCTATTAGTGATTTACATGTGCTGGGAGCCATTACCAATGATCCCGTATTTGGTAAAACGAAGGCGGAAATTTTTCTTGAAATGAAGCCCGGTTTTTATCCCTATTATTTTGGGTCTGCAGGAGACACTATTAATAGTACACAAAATGCTTCTACCGGATTTGATTCTGCTGTTTTATGTCTTTCAGTTAAATCATATTATGGGGATACCGATAATATTCAGAAGTTCCAGGTATATACAATCAAAAATTCAAATACTGATTTCTACGATAGTACTTATTTACTCAACTACCGGCCTGATGGTGGAGAATATGGTACACGAATAGACAGCGATATTACTACTGTAGATCCGAGAAAATTACCAGACACATTTCATTATCCCGGCAGTGCTAAACTTTCCATTACTAACCAGATAAGGATTAAGCTGACACAAGATTTTCTGAATACATTGGTTGCAGACAGGGATACTTCAGGGTCAGGAAACGGTGTATATAAGAACGATGCAAATTTCAGATCATTCTTAAAAGGCATTGCAATCATTCCAGATGAATCTCAAAATCCAAATGGTTTGTATTATATAAATATCACGGATGCGGCCACACGTTTGGAAATACATTACAGAAAAAAAAGCAGTGCAGGCCTGGTGGATACCTCATTCTCCTCTTTACATTTTTTCCCCAGTTTAGATACCGCAATTGCCAGGTCCCCGCAAGCTAATTATTTGCAAAGGGATTCTGCTGGGTCTGAATTAGTATCCCGCCAGCCGGATGCATTGTATATTTTATCTTCTCCTGGTACGTATGCTAACCTGGAAATTCCGGAATTAACTAATTTCCCTAACAGCATCATTCACCGGGCAGAGATTATTGTGGAGCAGGTGCCTTCTACTAATCCAGCCATTGTAGCAATTGATAAAGTATTAACAGCTCCGGCATATATGTATCTTGACCTGGTAGATACACCCGGTGTAAATAAATTTAAACCTGTTTATTACGATCTTAACACATCAAACGCTTACGATCCTGATAACAGCACTTATTTCTTTCCGTCTCAGGGTATCAATTATAATTATTTCGGAGGGTATCTACGGTCAAAAAATGGTCTATCAGGTGATCCTCTTTTCTATTATACTTTTAATGTATCCAGGTATGTTCAAAATTTAATTACAAAGCATGGCACCAATTATAAGTTCAGGCTGTATGCCCCAGCGGAACTAAATTATCACGACAGAAAAATTAATTATCCTAATAACCGTGCTGCCGGCCGGATTAAAATTGGAAATGGGAATGGGAACAATCAGGGATACAAATTGCGAATGAGGATTTTGTATTCTAAAATATAATTTGGCAAAGTGCTTTCCTTTAAAAGAAGCACTTTGTTATTTACTTTCACACTTATATCTTTGCACCTCAAAATTTAATTTTACATGCCTTATTTATTTACATCTGAGTCCGTAAGTGAAGGACACCCTGATAAAGTAGCTGACCAGATCAGCGATGCTTTAATAGATAACTTTTTAGCTTTTGATGCTAACAGTAAAGTAGCCTGCGAAACGCTGGTGACTACCGGCCAGGTGGTACTGGCGGGAGAAGTAAAAAGCAAGGCATACCTGGATGTGCAGGAAATTGCCCGTGGTGTGATCCGCAAAATTGGATATACCAAAAGTGAATACATGTTTGAGGCCAACTCCTGTGGCATCATCTCTGCCATACATGAACAATCTGCAGATATTAACCAGGGTGTGGACAGAAAGAAAAAAGAGGAACAGGGTGCAGGCGACCAGGGAATGATGTTTGGATATGCTACCAACGAAACAGATGATTACATGCCATTGGCATTGGATCTGGCTCATAAGATATTGATTGAATTAGCAGTGTTGAGAAGAGAAAATAAGCAGGTTAAATATCTCCGCCCCGATGCAAAAAGCCAGGTGACATTGGAATACGATGATAACAACCAACCGGTAAGAATTGACGCCATCGTAGTATCTACACAGCATGATGATTTTGATTCAGAAGCAAAGATGCTGGCTAAGATAAAAGAAGACATCGTAAATATTTTAATCCCACGGGTAAAAGCAAAATATAAAAAATACGCCAGGCTTTTCAACAACGAAATTAAATACCACATTAACCCAACCGGAAAGTTTGTAATTGGTGGCCCACATGGCGACACTGGGTTAACCGGCCGTAAAATTATCGTAGATACATACGGTGGTAAGGGTGCTCATGGTGGTGGTGCTTTCAGTGGTAAAGATCCAAGCAAGGTTGACCGCAGCGCTGCTTATGCTACACGCCACATTGCAAAAAACTTAGTGGCTGCTGGCATTGCAAGTGAAGTGCTGGTGCAGGTTTCTTATGCTATTGGTGTAGCTCAGCCAACATCTATCAATGTAAATACTTACGGTACAGCCAAGGTTGATTTGACAGATGGACAGATTGGTAAAATAGTGGAAGGATTGTTTGATATGCGTCCTTACTTTATTGAAAAACGTTTGAAGCTGCGTACACCCATCTACAGCGAAACTGCTGCTTACGGGCACATGGGCCGAAAAAATGAAGTGGTAATAAAAGAATTTAAAGATCCATATGGTAAAGTGAAAAAAGTAAAAGTGGAATTGTTTACCTGGGAAAAATTAGATTATGTTTCAAAAGTGAAAAAAGCTTTTGGAGTGAAATAGCCTCACCTAAATCCTCTCCAAAGGAGAGGACTGGAAAACCATAAGTTGCAAGTAAGCTTATGGTTTTTTATTTTGTACTGTTAAATAATTAAAAAATAAAAATTCTCCGCTTACCAGCGGAACAGGGGTATGAAAAATTTCAGGAACCAGCAACAGCGGCCAAAAAAAAATACACTTGTCATCGGGAGAGAAGCTGTGATCAATGCTTTGCAAACCGGTAAGCAGTTAGACCGTATTTATATGCAGGCCACAGTGCATGGTGAAGTAATTGATACCATAAAAAAATTGGCTGCCGATAATTTAATTCCCATCAATAAAGTGCCTGTAGAAAAACTAAACAGTTTAAATGTAAGCAATCATGAAGGTGTGGTAGCCATCATCAGCAAAGTTCAATACCAGAACCTGCAGGATGTGATTTCGTTTGTAGTGGAAAAGGGTGAAGTGCCGTTATTTTTAATCTTAGATGGCGTAACAGATGTGAGGAACATTGGAGCCATTGCAAGAAGTGCTTTTTGCTTTGGTGTGCATGCCATTATCATTCCAGACAAAGGAGTGGGGGCTTTAAACGAAGATGCTATCTTAACTTCTGCCGGTGCATTGGAGAAGATGGCGGTATGCAGAGTTACCAGCCTGATGAAAGCAATAGATGAATTGCACTTAAACGGCATCAAAGTTTTTGCCAGTGAAATGACCGCTGGTAAAAAAATATATGAGTTAAATTTTACTGAACCCTGCGCTGTTGTGCTGGGCGGAGAGGAGCAAGGTATTTATCCTGCAGTGATGAAAATATGTGATGAACAATTTCAGATACCCATGCTTAATGATTTTGAATCATTAAATGTATCTGTTGCCAATGGTGTTATTTTGTATGAAGTGATGAAGCAAAGAATTGCTGACACTTTTTAAGAGATACGAAGAGTATTAGTGTCTGCAGGAAAACTACCCTTTTTTTCTCTTGACCCTGGCTAAATTTAAAATTTAGTCAGAAGATTATATAAACTGGGATGCTCAATCATTCATGTAATACCTTATTCTCTTTATCTATATAAACAATCTTCTGTCCCTTCATCACTCTTGCCTCTGAATTTTCAAAACTGTCTGCAAAATCATATACAGGTTTAATCACCCAGTTTCCTTTCAAATCTATAAAGCCCCAAAAGCCTTTTACATTAGATGCCGGCGCCATTCCTTCTGAAAAATTCCGGGCATTGGAAAAACTAAACGGAATTACAATTTCTCCTGTTGTATTGATGTAACCATATAAATTGTTTTTTGCTGCGGCAGCCAATCCATTATTAAAACCGGCAGCATCATCAAAAAGGGCAGCAGTAATGGCTTTGCCGGTACTATCCAGATATAACCATTTATCGCCTTCCTTTACTGCAGTGTACCCGTCATGGTAAGTAAATCCGTCTGCATATTGAACTTTTATTATTTCTACACCCTTGTTGTTAACATATCCCACCTTTCCATTTTTTTTAACTTTAGCAAGTCCGCAAACGCAGTTGTCAACAAAGTCGTAATTTTTTTCCCTTTTTTGAGAGTAGCTATCCAGTGCAGGAAAAAGCAGCATCAACATTAGTAACTTTTTCATATTGCATTTTTTCGGTGAACAAATAATTTCAATACAAATTATTAAGTTAATCAGATAGAAAATATGACCTTGAAAAGGATAAAATATGATGTTGGTTTTGTTTTTATCCCTGGTCTCAAAGAAATTATATAGCATAACTGCTTTGGAGATATACATTGCAAACCTGTAACTTTAAATCATCTAATCACAGTAATAAAATCACAGGAATGAAATCATTTTGCGTAATCCTCCTCCTTCTTTTTTTTAATTTTTTATCATCAGGACAACAAAATAAATTACAGTTTCCTCAATTACAGAAACCGGTAGAAATCATTACCGACCGATGGGGAGTGCCGCATATCTACGCACAAACAGAGAGTGATCTTTTCTTTGCACAGGGCTACCAGGCAGCCAAAGACAGGCTGTACCAGTTTGAAATGTTCCGGCGCAAGGCAACAGGCAGCATGGCGGAAGTGCTGGGCAAAAAAGAATTAAAAAGAGATATTGGTGCAAGGCTGTTCCGGTTTCGTGGAAATATGGAGGCTGAGTTTGAACAATACCATGCAAGGGGAAAGCTAATTATTCAATCATTTGTAAAGGGTGTAAATGCATATATTAAGCAAGTGTTGGCAGGAGAAATGCCCATGCCGCTGGAACTGCAGTTACTGGGAATTAAACCAGGCTACTGGACACCGGGAGTAGTAATATCAAGACACAATGGCTGGCTCACCAATGTGCAGGATGAACTAACTACAGCAAGGCTGCTGCAGAAAATAGGAGAGGAGAAACTCAGGCTCATTTCAAATTTTCATCCTGGCTCACCTGACTTGCATATTGATACAGCAATTGATGCAGCAAGATTGAACGATGATGTGCTGGGATTATACAATGCATTTCGTTCGCCCCTGATTTTTAAACCGGAAGATATTGTTACGGGAATTCGTTCAGGAGAACATGCTTCTTCATTATCAATTAATTTATCAGAAAAAAATCCTTTGTACAAGCAGGCAGAAGGAAGTAATAACTGGGTGATCAGCGGTAAGCTTTCTGCTAATGGTTTTCCTATGTTGGCCAATGATCCACACCGTGCCATTGCCACACCTTCTTTGCGTTATATTGTTCATTTGTCAGCACCGGGATGGAATGTGGTGGGTGGCGGAGAACCAACACTGCCTGGAGTTTCCATTGGTCACAATGATTATGGCGCATGGGGGCTTACCATTTTTGAAACTGATGCTGAGGACCTGTATGTTTATAAACTAAACCCCAATAATCCGCTGCAATATTTTTATAAAGGGCAATGGAAAACATTTAAAAAGATTAATGACACAATTGCTGTAAAAAATGATTCACCGGAAATAGTTTCGTTATATTATTCCATTCATGGTCCGGTCACTTTTATTGATAGTGTGCATCATATTGCGTATGCAGTAAAATGCGGATGGTTAGAAAAGGGGAGTGCTCCTTACTTAGCAAGTTTGCGGATGGGCCAGGCTAAAACATGGAGTGAATTTAAGAACGCCTGCAGTTACAGTTATATACCTGCAGAGAATATGGTATGGGCAGATAAGCTGGGACATATCATGTGGCAAACGGTGGGCATTGCACCTGTCCGTACTCATCATTCCGGAATGGTGCCCGTGCCCGGTGATGGCCGGTATGAATGGAGCGGTTATTTGCCCGTTTTAAAAAGACCTTCTGCCTATGATCCTGCGGAAGGTTTTATATGCAGTGCCAATGAAAACCGCACACCCACTAATTATCCTTATATGAATACTATTGGCTACAGTTGGTCTGATGCCTACCGCCACGACCGGATACAGGAAGTATTGAGCAGCAAAAAGAAAATAACAATGGACGATATGCAGGCATTGCAAACAGATTATTATTCTATGCCTGCAAGGTTATTGATTCCTTTGTTAAAAACAGTTGAATCTTCTGACAGTAATTTTAATAAGGCGAAAAAATTATTGATGGATTGGGATTTAATTTTATCAGCATCTTCTGTGCCTGCAGCAGTATATACAGAGTGGGAGCGTTGGTTAGGAAATAATTTACTCAAACAATTTAAATTGGCCAATGTAAAGAATGAATATGTGGAATTCAATACAAAAAAAATGATTGACCTGCTTAGTAAACCAGATAAAAGGCTGGGAGAAAATTTTATAGCAGCCAGGGATGAACTGGTTACCATATCACTGCTGGAAGCAATGAATAGTTTAACCCACAGGTTAGGTACTGATATTTCTAACTGGCAATATGGACAGGTAAAGAATAAACATGTATGGATCAAACATGCTTTATCAACTTTAGTGAATGATTCAATACAACAGAAAATGAATGCAGGGCCTGTGGCAAGGGGTGGCAATGAAAACAGTGTGAACAGCACCGGTAGTAACATGAATCAAAACTCCGGTGCATCCTTCAGGGTGCTGATAGATTGTGCAGACTGGAACCTGATGAGAGCCATCAATACACCGGGGCAGAGCGGCGATCCCAATGACAGTCATTATAAAGACCTGTTTGAACTGTGGAGTAAGGATCAATATTTTCCTTTATACTTTACAAAGGAAAAAGTAAAAAGTGTACAAGAAAAAGTAGTGATTTTATCGGTGAAATAAAATCATTTTGCATAGTGGCTGGAGGGGACACCAGCCAGGGCAGACAGCCGTGGTCGGTGTTCTCACCATAGCCGTCAACTTAAGAATTTTGTAGAGCCGTAGGCTCGAATTTGTTTTGTAGTAACGGGTTTGAACCCGTTGCTACAAATGATATTTTATCAGAGTGCCTTCGGCACGGTTCATTTTGAAGCTATCACTTTTATATAAGCCGAGCCTACGGCTCTCTGTTAACTTGATGTTTTAATCAACGGATTGAAATCCGTTGTTGCAATATCTGCCGAGCCTACGGCTCTGGTATTATCCGTCAACTTAAGAGATAAGTAAATGGTAAACAGTCATTAGAGGAAGAAACTGAATTCAAATTCAACAGTAGTTGACAATCAAATTGAACAATTGATAG
>JAYVLZ010000189.1:0-6544 GCA_043759175.1 Chitinophagaceae bacterium
TTTCTCCATTTAAATAAGCTTCATCGTTGTCATCTATCATGGCTAAGTCCAGTGCTGCAGCTTTACCTGCATCTTCATTATTGACATCAATTGTTTTTCTGAACCATAGGTATCCATCAATATCATCCAGCCCCTGCTGCTCCCACAAGCCCGGCACCTGCAGCGTTTTCCATGCAGCGTCGTTAAAATCTTTTTCTTTCCATGTTGCTACTTCTGCAGCAGCAGGAATAATATCTCCCTGAATTTCCTGTATCCTTTTTTTAACTGCTTCGGCTTTTTGTTTTATTAATTCTTCCAGGTTTGTTTGTTTCATGCCGCTGATCATGCTTTTGAATTCCTCATCATTTTCAAATGCTCCCCTGCTTGTCCAGCTTTCTACCTGTGTACCTCCCCAGGTGGTATTAATGATACCAACCGGAATTTTTAATTCCGTATTTAATTCTCTTGCAAAAAAATAAGCAACGGCAGAAAATTCTGCAGCATTTTCCGGATTGCAAATTTTCCACTCACCTTCACTGATATCAGGTTGAGGTGCTGCATCTGTTTTCAACGGCACTTTTATTTGCCGGATCAATGGATAATTGGCTGCTGCAATTTCCTGCTCATAATTAGTGATAAATCCCCAACTACCAATGGGCATTTCCATATTGGACTGGCCTGAACATATCCACACATCCCCTATTAAAACATTATTGATAACGATGGTATTTTTTCCTTTAACCGTTAATGTGTAAGGGCCACCTGCATTTTCAGCCGCTAAATCAATTCTCCATTTACCATCTTTATCAGCCTTCAGTATTTTAATTTGATTGTTCAATTGAACAGTAATTTTTTCTTTTGCATCTGCCCATCCCCAAACAGGAATCATATGTTCTCTTTGCAACACCATATTATCGCTAAAAAATTTTGGCAGGTGTACATTCGCTGACACTGATACATGTAACAGTGAAAAAATAAATACTGCTAATAATTGATAAATGTTTTTAAAGGAGATCGATAGTGCTTTCATTAATGTTTACTTTTTTTATATTATTTAATAAGAGGCTATGAGCTTTGAGCCGGAACAAATACTGAATAATAAATCAATGCAATTTAGATTAACTCCGGGTTAAAACCCGGAGCTAATCATATTTAACTGCTTCGCAGTTGGAAGAACACTTAACCAAACAGTATTGAATAATAAATAATAAACAACAAACACTAAACAACAAACATCAATCCTTCTTCACCCATCCATTCAACTGCATCCAGCTTTTGCAACGGTCCATCCAAAGCTCTGGGTTATTTTTTATGTGCATACCAAACCCGTGCCCGCCAGACTGATAAATATGCAGCTCTGCAGGAACTTTCTTACTGATCAATGAATCATAAAATACAATGCTGTTCATGGGGCTTACCGCATCATCATCACTTGCATGTACTAAAAATGTGGGAGGTGTTTCAGCAGTTACCTGCAGCTCATTTGAGTACGCTTCTAATTTTTCCTTCGATGCCCCCTTGCCTAACAGCTGCTCTGATGAACCCATGTGACCAATAGCCGGCATTAAATTAATAACCGGATAAATCAACATCAAAAAATCCGGACGCAGGCTGGTGTTGCCGGTATTTGAAATGTATGGCTTATTAAAATGTGTTGCGGCGGTAGAAGCAAGATGACCGCCTGCAGAAAATCCCATTATACCAATTCGATCAGCATTGATATTCCATGCTGCAGCGTTATCTCTTACTGTTTTAATTGCCTGCTGTGCATCCTGCAAAGGACCAATTTCTTTGTTGATCATCCACTTGCTGTTAGGTATGCGGTATTTTAATACAATTGCAGCTACCCCCATTTCAGTAAATTTTTTTGCCACATCTGTACCTTCCATATCCAAGGTAACAACCCAGTATCCCCCGCCTGGGCAAATAATAACTGCAGTACCATTTGCTTTTTCTTTTGCCGGTAAAAAAACGGTAAGCGTAGGTGTTGAAACATTGCTGATAGTAGTGATGCCATTGGCAAATTCACTTTGCTCTTCATCAACCACCGGTTTACTGTTTGGGATACTGTCGGGATAAAGCGGCAGCACTGTTTGGCTGTACATGAATTGAAAAATTACATTGAGTAAGAAAAAGGCAAGTGAAAATTTACTTTTCATAAAACTAATTAAAAGAGAAATAAAAATTACTGTAAGATAAAATTGAATTTGTGTAAAGTTGAAATTATTTTATGAACGCTGTATGGCGCTGTGCTGTAAAAAATAATACTTACAAACATCAATTAAATAAGCTGAAAATATATAAAGTGACTTCTATGCCCTTTGGTTAAGAAGGAAATTCTTCATCAGGCAATGTCATTTGGTTAAGAATAAATATCATCCATTGGGGCAATATTAATAAGTTAAGGATTCCGCTATTTTAAAGCCACAGCGTGGCGATATTTTGGTAACAATAGAATATATAAATTGTAAAGAAGCCCATTGGGGCGACATTTTTTTATTTGCACAAGCTATAAAAATGTCGCCACGCTGTGGCTTTGATAATCATTCATCTGCTTCTACCAAAATATCGCCTCGCTGAGGCTTAACTTAACGACATTGGGGATGTAATGATTATAGAAGGGTTATAAGAATTTGGGAAAACTCCTAAGGAGTGACATTGAACCTGATTTAACGCTTAACTAAATGGCATTGTTCTTTAAGGAATTGATTATAAAAATAAGCCCCACAAATTTGCAGGGCTTATTTTATCACCTTTTAAAAACTATTTTTTTACAATGAATCTTGAAGTGAGGCTTGATCTGCCGGAGCCAGTAATCTGTAGCATATAAAATCCATTTTGAAGATGGCTGATGTCTAATTTTTTATGCTGTTCTCTGCCCGCCTTTACAGTCATTACTACCAATCCTTTTGTATCTATTACATTAAGTATTACATCGCTGCTGCTGTTGATCATCCGCCACTCCACATTTAAATAATTAGTAGCCGGATTGGGAAAAACCACTACTGTTTCTGTATTTAATACGGGTCTTGATAAATTTTCACATCCACCCAGTATAGCGCCCTGGTCAAGATATCCCGGCACTGCTGATGGATCTACACAAATAGTTTCTGTAATATTGGTACCGGGCTTTTTACGGCAGAGCAGTACCTGGCTATTATTTATTCCGCATCTTACATCCATTACATTCACAGTAATGTTACAAATTTTTGTGCAGCCCCGGCTATCTTTCACTATGCAGGTATAAGTGGTGGTAGATATTGGGCTTACATTTACGGAGGCAGTATTTCCGTAAGCGCCCCAGTTATAAGTGAACGGTGGAACACCTCCATATATCCTTAAAGAAATGGCTACTGTTTGTGGACCATAACCACGGAATAATGTATTTCTAAGCTGACCGGGAACAGTTGGGTTAAGTGTGATGAGATTAAAATTACGTATTGGCGGAGGATCAGTAAGAGTAATACTGGTGCTGTCTCCACATCCATTTTTATCTTTTATTTGTATTGAATAAGTTCCTGCTTTTAATCCTGTTAAATCCTGAGCCCTGGAACCGGTGGACCACAAATAGGCAAGTGGTGGTGTGGCATTGGTAATGCTCAAATCAATTGCACCATTTGCAGCACCTGAACAAACAGGATCAGTTTTATTTACCGTAGTAGTGATCTTGCAGGTATCCGACCAGATCATCAAGGCATCATCACTTTCATTTGCCAGTGTTGCCCTTACTTTATCAGAACCGGTATGCATCCCAACGTAACAAAACACGGCATTTCCCATTGAATCGCTGATGGCATATCCAGTGGTTTCTTTATTAGCACCAATGATTGTAAAATCAACCCTGGCACCAGCTACCAGCTTATTCAACGTATTTCTAACCACTGCTGTAAAACATTGTTCGGTAGTAATAGTTTTAGTGTCTGTTTTAGGCAGCACCGTAAGTTTGTTTACCGCAGGCAAAGGAAAAAAAGACTGACCGCCGGAATATCCGTAGGAATCGTAAGTACCAAAACCATACACCAGTAAACCAAAAGGTAATTTACCTGAAACACTGTGTACACCCGTTTGTACAGGAACCTGTGCTCCGTAAGAGGAAGTTCCCGGAATCAATTTCCAAAGAAGGGCATCCACATTTTTTCCATCTATTTTAATATCACTTTTTGCAGCAGATGATGCAGCAATGTTGAGGAAGTTATTAAGAATATTTTTTGTGCCGGCTGATACAGTGTACTCACTGATGTATTGTTCCTCTGGTGTTATCAATGCAAAGAAAGGATCTGATACAATATTATCTGCCTGTGAACTCCGTGAGTATTGTGCTACCAAAATCGGTTTGCTGGAACTAATGCTGTTATAGGTGTTGCTGTTAACAATGGTTTCAAAAAATTCACCGGCTTCCAGACTATCCACTACTACTCCGTTTATACTTACAGCGGTGCTATCCTTTTGCGCCAGAAAGCGAAATACATCACCTTTTAAACGGGTGGCCAATGGCACTGTGATAAATTTTTTGCCCCAGGTATTTATTGCCGGTATTTGCTCTACCAAATGATCGCATGCCCTTAATCCATCTGAAACATTGGTGCATTGAGCACCGCCAAATACACTTACCACTTTATCTGCTATAATTTTTGTTCCGGTAAAATCAGCCCCATCAATATTAGAACGTAATTGATACACTTCTCCCTTATCCAGCATAATGTCTTTTGGAATGCCTGCAATAAAATCTGCATCAGTAAGGGATGATATAATGGTTATTTTAGTTTCATCTTCTGTTGCAACAATGGTTGCCTGCGAGGGCAGGGCATAGGAAAAATCTTTGCTGTAAGCCATTACATAATATTCTTTGCCAATGGCATCTACGGGGTAAGCCAAAAATGCATCTGTGCTGGATGTAACAGCATTCATTCCGTAAACAGTAACTTCTGTGGAAGCGCTAATATGAATTCCTTTTTTATCAGCAATAAATTTTGACTGCACCTGCACATTACCCGGTAATGTTACCAATTGAATACCTCCTGCCGGCACGGTTACTGTCTGGCTAAATCCAATACCCGGAATCTCCACTTTTACAATGGAACTTTGAAAAGCGGTAATATATAATTCTGTACTAAGGCTTTGCTGATTGCCCGGGAAACATATCCAGAATTCTTTGCCCTTACTATCCTGTGCTGTAGTTGTGCTGATGCTGCTAAGAAAAAAAATCGCTGCCAAAACAAATTGTTTTAACAGGATCATCATTTCTTTTAAATTGCTTTTCATAAGAATGGGTTTTGCAGCACCTGCTCATTTGAGAAAGGAACGTTACTGCTGTTTCAGCTATTTTGCCCAAGGGCGGATATTGATGCCATGACGCAACCAACTTATTAAACGACAAATAAGCCCGTTTCTTATATCAATGAGATAATTATTTTCTACTTTTTTCAGCCTGCTGAGATACTGGTGTTCTTAAACGGGTTCAGGTAATATTGATAACGCAAAGATTACAAGGCTTTAACTTGCGTTACTGGTGTAAAAACGTGTGAATATTTCTATGGTTTTTACGACGAAAAATATTCTTCTTCTGGTGAAAAATCTACATAAGGAAGGCGGGATTTAAGAAGCAAAAGTTTATCTAAATGTACCTGCAGAAATTTTTTATGCGCCGCTGAGGTGGGATTAAATGGTTTATGACTGATGGCTGCATTCAGTTGATTGATATCTTTCATGAGTAACTGCGATGGTTCATCTATCACTGTGGCAATAAATTTCTCCCATACATAATGGGTGGCTGCATAATTGGGATGCACCATATCCTCTGCATAAAAACGATAATCTCTCAGGTCGTCAATTACCAGTTCGTAAGCAGGAAAGTAAAATAGTTTATCATGCGTATCCACCAGTTGATGTATAGCCTGTATAAGGGCAGATTTACTCCGGTTATTTTCTACAAAGCCATCCCGTAAATGACGCACCGGGCTAATGGTAAAAATAATTTTTACTGATGGATTGAATGCAACCACTTTTTCTATAATTGATTTGAATGCAGTTTCTATTGCGACCGGGCTCAATAATTTTTTAATGAATTTATCTGTGGGTACTTTATGGCAGTTGGCAACTATGCCCCCATCCCCTAAAGGGGGGTTAAGAGAAAACAACTCGTAAACAAATGCAGATCCTACGGTTATTAAAAGCCAGTCTGCTGTTTTTAAAAAATGATGTGCAGCCTGCTGCGACTGGTTGATCATTTGCAGGCAAGTATCTTTATCGTGATGAGAAAAGCGGCTGTGGTGTTCCCAACTATTCCAGCTTTCGTTTTGATAAAAAAGATCTTCTTCAGTGTATTGCTTATTATCAATATAAGAATCCAAAGATTTTACAATACTAATGGGATTAAATAAAATACCATTGGGATTTTCCAGCACAGAAAATTTCAGTTGCTTTAGTTTGCTGCCAATGTTTTCTGTAAAGCAGGAACCAATCAAAAACAATCGATGCTGATGATTGATCTTTGAAACAAAAAGTTTGGGGGTAAACTCTAATCTGAATTCCATACGCTGCTGATACATTTTTTGTTACACGAATT
>JAYVLZ010000190.1:0-2326 GCA_043759175.1 Chitinophagaceae bacterium
GCATTATTCCTTGTCCAGTTATAAACAGTACCGCCTCCGCTGCCACTCAATACAATTGATGTTATTGTTGCACCCGAACAAATTATTTGTGATGATGGAGCTGAAGCAGCAGCGCCTGGCCCCCGATTCACCGTTACTGTTGAAGTTATAGCTGTACCGCTGCATCCATTTGCTGTTGGGGTAATGGTGAATGTGACTGTAACCGGGGAACCTGTGGTGTTAGTTAAGGTGCCGGCAATATCGCCTGAACCAGTGGATGCGATACCTGTTACCGAACCTGTGTTATTCCTTGTCCAGTTATACGTGGCACCACCGGTGGTGCTGCTTAGTGCGATAGCAGTAATGGGTATTCCTGAACATACAGTTTGTGATGACAGAGTTGCTACAGCAACTGGCCTTGGATTTACCAGTACTGTCGCCCTGTTTGTACAGGAGTTTGAACTTGGTGTAATGGTGAACGTGACATAAACCGGCGATGCCGTGGTGTTGGTTAAGGAACCACTTATATTGCCGGAGCCACTGGATGCAATGCCGGTTACCGAACCTGTATTATTTCTTGCCCAACTGTATGTGGTGCCGCCTGAGCCACCGCTCAGTGCAATTGAACTGACAGCTGAGCCTGAACATATTGTTTGTGAAGAAGGTGATGCTGCCACCACATTGGAAGATGTATTAACCTGTACGGTTGATGTAATGCCAGTGCCTGTACAGCCATTTGCTGTTGGGGTAATGGTGAACGTAACAGTAACGGCAGAACCTGTTGTGTTGGTTAAAGTTCCAGTGATATTGCCTGTGCCGCTTGAAGCAATACCTGTTGCAGAAGATGTATTATTTCTTGTCCAGCTGTAAGTGGTGCCGCTTGCAGCAGTGCTTAATTCAACTGGTGTTATTGCTGATGCAGAACAAATAGTTTGTGATGTGATGCTGGCTACGGCATTTGGTATAGGATTCACCAGTACAGTTGTTGTGATGGGTGTTCCAGAGCAGGTTGCAGCGTTGGGTGTTACGGTAAATGTAACAGTAACCGGCGCTGAAGTGGTATTGGTTAAAGTTCCTGTGATATTACCTGTACCGCTGGATGCTATTCCTGTTACGGCAACTGTATTATTTCTCGTCCAGCTGTAAGTGTTGGTGCTGCGGCCGCTGCTTAATACAATGGAAGCAATGGTACCGCCTGAACAAATTGTTTGTGATGCCGGGGTAGCCACCGTACGCATGGATAAAATGTTAAGGGTAACCACTGGCAATACGGAACAAAAGTTAACCGGGTCATCTTTATATACATCCAGGTAAATAAAAACGTACCCGTTTGCTGTATCAGCAGAACCTGGTATATAAGTTGGCCGCTGTGCAAAACGATCGCTGAAAGTGCCGTCGCCGGAAGTAAGCCATTCAACATGCTCGCCTGTGGCTGTTGCTGTAGAAAAAGTGACTGGACTCGGAGGAATACAAAATTCAGTTTTGGTATTATCTATTATGCCAATGCAGACAGCCTGTCCGCTTGTATTGAGGGCAAAAACAAGAGTGATGAAAAAAAGTAAAAGGGCCGGTAATAATTTATTGACATTTCCAGGATGTCTTTTTTTATCGAAGGGGGCCAGTAATTCCATTACAAAAAGTTAAAGTGATGATGAAAGTTTTTGTTTTACCAATCATTGCAGCCGGCCTTTTTATTTTTTTTTAGAAGGCTGCAATACAGGGAAATCATGGATACAAAAAAATTCTTTTTTTTAGTAATCACAACCGGCGGGGGTAGCCCAACAGCATAAATAACTGTAATGGAATATTGACTGGTTTAAAGTATATATTCACAAAAAAGAACGTACAGGTAAATAAAAGGATATTAGGAAAACACAATTAAAAAAATAAACAAGAATTAACAGGATTTGGAAGGTCAGGTTTATGCAGATATTGGGGATGAATTTCCGTGGCAAATATGCTTACGTAAAAATACGGTGTAAAAATATCTAAAATTTTATTAGTTTAGCATTTTATTTTAAAAAAGACTGATTTTTATTTAGCCTTTCTTAAAACTGGAAATACAATATACTGGCTGGATTTATTGCCGCACTTCAAATAAAATAACTTACAGAAAAACCTCCTGTCCGCCTGCCCTGTCATTACCGGATTAACCTTAGTTAATTTCACCAGTTTATGCAATTAAAAAAAGCAATGACACTTGACAAAGCCTCTGAGATAAAATAAGAACAAAAAAGCCTTTTTGTTTAAATTTTATCTCCGGAAGTAAAACAAACAACCCTAATAAAAATTGTAAAATGAAAAATTTTATCCTGTTTTCTGTAAGCCTGTTTTCTGGCCTGTTTAT
>JAYVLZ010000191.1:0-13786 GCA_043759175.1 Chitinophagaceae bacterium
AGCGGAATCTGCCGATTTATATTGTTGCTAATTCAGCAAGCCTTAAAGAGATCTGCACCTACCTGCCGCTAACCAATCAACACTTACAATTGCTCACTGGCTTTGGAAAAGCAAAGGCCGATAAATATGGAGAGGAGGTTATAAATATGGTAGAAGCCTATTGCAACCAACACGAGTTAGAAAGCCATATGGAGTTAAAAGCTGCCAGTCCAAAAAAACAGCGTAAAGAACCGGTCTTAAAAATAGGAGAAAAAATTCCTTCTGCCGTTGTCAGTTTACAACACTTTCAACAGGGTAAAAACATTTCAGAAATTGCTAAAGAAAGAATGCTTGGTACCAGTACTATTGAAAGCCACCTCACTAATTTTATTAAAACAGGCGAAGTAAAAGTAGCTGCATTTGCAGATGAAACAACAGTAAAGATCATCGCTGAATACATCAGCACCAGTCCGGAAAAAACGCATGGAGAAATAAGAACGATGCTGAATGATGCATACAGCTTTGCACAGATAAGAGCTGTGGCTAACCATCTTTCATGGTTGCAAAATAAAACAACTCCTGAGTCTCAACCATTTTAATTTGATTCAAGGTTTTTTACATTTCCTTTCTTATATTTGATTATCTGAGATTTTTTCGATTGCCAGCCATATTCATTCCTAAACTAATTGTATATGCTCACAAGTGAACTGCTGCAATCTTATTTAGTTGACGCCGGTGTGTGGGATGAAATGATTTCTGGTATCACGGTAAGAGAGCAATATGAAAAAGCCGTAAAATTTTTAAGCCAGCTTTCCATTGATGAACTAAATAAAAAAGAAGAACTGGCCAAGCGCCTCTTTATGAGCCAGGGCATTACCTTTACCGTGTACAGCAGTGGGGAAGGCATTGAAAAAATATTTCCCTTCGATATTATTCCCCGTATCATTACTGCAACCGAATGGGATTATATAGAAAGAGGTATCAAACAACGGCTGAAAGCACTGAACCTATTTTTAAAAGATATTTACAGCAACCAGTTTATTATTAAAGACGGTGTGATACCGGCTGATATGATTTACAGCTGCCCCTATTATCTCCGGGAGATGCACAACTTTCCAGTACCTTACGATATCTATGTACACATTTCCGGTATCGATTTAATCAGAAATAAAGATGGTTCTTTTTATATTTTGGAAGATAACTTACGTACACCCAGCGGTGTAAGTTATATGCTGGAGAACAGGGAGATCACTAAACGAATTTTCCCTGATCTGCTGCCACAAAATAATGTACGCAGCGTAACGGAATATGCTACCATCCTTCATAAAAATTTAGTGTCGCTGTCACCAAGACCCATCAGTAATCCAACCATTGTATTGCTTACTCCCGGCATTTATAACGCTGCCTATTTTGAACATACCACACTGGCAAGGCTGATGGGAGTGGAATTAGTAGAAGGAAGCGACCTGGTAGTAGACAATCATAAGGTGTACATGAAAACTACATCTGGTTTACAACAAGTGGATGTCATTTATCGTCGTGTGGATGATGAATTCCTTGATCCTTTAATGTTCAATCCTTCCAGTATGCTGGGTGTAGCAGGTATTATGAGTGCTTATCGCAAAGGAAATGTTGCCATTGTGAATGCCGTGGGTAACGGGGTGGCAGATGATAAAGCAGTGTACACTTTTGTACCAGCCATGATACGGTATTATTTAAATGAAGAACCCATCTTAAAAAATGTGCCTACTTACCAGTTAGCTAAAGCAGAGGAACGGGAGCATGTATTTAAAAACATCCGGGAAATGGTGATCAAGAAAACCAATGGCAGCGGGGGCTATGGCATGCTGATGGGCAGTGCGGCTACCGACAATGAAATTGAAGAATATAAAGTAGAGGTATTAAAAGAACCAAGAGATTTTATTGCACAGCCGATCATCAGCCTGTCGAGTGTGCCTTGTTATATGGATAGCAAGCTGCAACCAAGAAGAGTAGATCTCCGGCCATTTGCTTTGTGTGGGCCAGGTGGAATTGAAATCGTACCAGGCGGATTAACCAGGGTTGCATTAAAAGAAGGTTCGCTGATTGTAAATTCATCACAGGGAGGTGGCAGCAAGGATACATGGGTGTTAGCCCACATGCCCCTCCGCCCCTAAAGGGGAACCAGGAGTCCAATAATTTGAGTCCCTTTTATAATATAAGGTTTACAAAATTAAAACCCAACAGCTTGAAAAATATTATTCACTATAAAACAAAAAGAACCTGCCTTACTCTCCTTTAGGGGATGGGGGCGTTACTGGTAGCTTGTTTCTTTATGCTTAGCAGAGTAGCCGATAGTTTATACTGGATGAGCCGGTACATGGAACGTACCGATGGCATCCTGCGCATGTTGAAAATAAATTATGCTTCATCCCAGGATGATGTGCAGGAATTTTCATGGATGCCGGTGCTGAAAATCTTTACTTTTTTAAAAGAAGAAGATGCAGCAGCAATAGCTAATAATACCAGGGCGGTATTGCAGTTTATGGTAACCGAAAAAGACAACCCTAATTCTGTGCTGAACATTGTAACGATGGCCAGGGAAAATGGCCGCAGTGTGCAGGACCACATCACCAAAGAAATGTGGCAATGCATCAATGATTTCTATCACGCCATGAGAGATCCACGGCTGGAAAGTTGGCTGCAAAAAGAAGATCCGATTTCCATTTTAGATAACCTGCTTAAAAATGTGCTGCTGTATTTTGGTACCACCGATGTAACTATGGCAAGAGGGGAAGGAAATTCTTTTATCAATATCGGAAAATATTTAGAACGTGCCATCCAGTCAACAGATATACTCGATATCAAATTCAGCAACCTCAACTATGAAATGGATAAAACTGCAGATACCACTTACTGGAAATATATGCTGATGTCCATCTCCGGTTACGAACTGTATTTAAAAACATACCGGAGTGGTTTTGAAGCAAAAAATGTAGTGGAGCAAATTGTACTGAATGACCAGTTTCCCCGTTCGGTAATTTATTCTGTCAACAGGCTGCACCGGTATTTTGAAAGATTAAAAAATGATGGCAATGTAGCCGCATTCAACAAAATTGATTTCATGATTGGAAGGATAAAAAGTAAAGTGCGGTTTTCTACAGTGGGCTCCATCACCGGCGAAGGGCTGCACCATTTTTTAGAATATACAAAAGGTTGTTTGTTTGAAATTGGTAATGAATTAAGTCAAAAATATTTTGCACACTCATAATTTTTTTATGAGCCATGGGGCGTCTTTTTAGATTTACTGACACAGTTTATCCCAAAACAAGTTTGAGATAAAATTGTCCAATAAAATCAATACTGTTCAAATTGGAAAATTTCTAATACTGAATCAATGCCGTTTAGTTAAGCATTTTTTAAGACCTCACCCCAACCCCTCTCCATCCTTCGGCTACGCTCAGGAGAGGGAACCGGGATTGGTTTTTTTATAATTTAATTTCTCTTAACTAAACGGCATTGAATACTTAATAAAAATATAAACACGTAAAAAATCAGAGTCCTAAAGCCCTCCTTTGGAGGGTGGGGAGGCCTTTAAAAAAAAGAAACTATGCCCCGATTTGTTATACACCATGTTACTAAATATACTTACCCAGAGCCTGTAAGAGACAGTGCCAACCAGATCATGCTGTTTCCAATAAAGGACGAAAACCAAACGGTACAAAGCCAGCAACTGCATATAACCGGCGAACCCAAAGTGGAAATTTACAAAGACTATTACAGTAATGAAGTGGGTTCATTTATGAACATCGCCCCACATACCGAACTGAAGATAGATTCAACTATCAGTATTATTACACGACCTGTAATATTTCCTTTAGATAAAAAACCTGCAGCAGAACAGTGGAATCATTTAAATGAAATAAAATACATGGTTCCCTTTATTGATTTTTTAAAGCAGGAAAATTTTGAAGCATTGCCAGAACTAAGAACAATTGCCGATGCAGGTTTCTACAAATCCGTTTCGGTTTTTACAGCCTTATTGCAGTTAACGGAATATATTTATAAAAACTTTCAGTACATCAAAGGCATTACCAGCGTAACCACAACAGTGGATGAAATCTGGAAGCTGAAAGCGGGCGTATGCCAGGATTTTGCCCATATATTGTTAGCCATGCTCCGTCTGTTAGGTATCCCTGCCCGTTACGTAAGCGGCTATGTATGTCCGCATGATAATAACCTGCGTGGCGAAGGTGCCACCCATGCATGGGTTGAAGCGTATGTTCCTTTCCACGGCTGGATAGGTCTCGATCCCACTAACAATTGTGTGGCAAGCGATCTGCATGTAAGGCTTGCGGTAGGCAGAAATTTCAGTGACTGCTCACCGGTAAAAGGCACTTATAAAGGAACAGCTAAACAGACACTGGAAGTAGGTGTATCCGTATCGCATGAAGATGGACGGGTATCAAAAGAAATGGCTGCTATTTTAACTCCACAGGCGGTTACCAAAAAATTAGAAGATGGTGCAGGTGATGATAACTCTTACAGAAAATACATGCAGATGGTGCAGCAGCAACAGTAAAAAAATTAATTATAGGATATAAAAGGCTATTGCGTTTGGAAAAAATTATAACTATTTTTATTCAAACATATAGAACATGAAAAATATTATTAAACCAGCCACCAGTGTTTTTCTTATAATTATCTTCTTTTTTTTCTATACAAACACAACTGCACAAAATAAGATAAAACTGCCTGTTTACATTATTAACGCTGAAGCATTTAAAAGTCTTTTTATTAAAGGAAAACATTCAAAAATTGTTACCAATTTAAAGATTGAAAATGCAGATTTAGACCTGGGTAAAACAACAAGCCTGGAGCTGTTCTCATTTTCTACAAAAGAAAAAAAGAGTGGCTCAAATACTTTTGAGAAATATCAATCTGCATTATTGTTCCCGGAAACCTTTGACACTACTTTCGTTAATTTTTCAATAAGCAATAATGAAGTAAGGATTTCAGATCTGCTACCTTTATTGCCTGATTACAAACAAATGGCAGAGGACGTCTATTATTTTGTTCCCAGCATTATTGAAAGTTCAATGAATGATAAAAAATTTTTTACTTTAATCTATGTGCTTAAATACCTGGATAAAGAAAAGAAGAATGCTTTAAACCAAAACGGTGCTACAGGCAAACCAACACTCGGTGGAGGTGATTATGAGCCGGCAGCAGCAGTTCTAACTTCTTTAACTGCAATAAAAGCTTTTAACCCTTGCCCTCCTGCACGGCCAGCGGAATATTGAATTTATAGTTACCCGTCTTTTTAAAAAATTCTTCTTTACGCTGGTAAATACTTCCGGCTCTGCACCATCCTGTAAAACCACAGAGCTACCCTTGCCTTTATGGTATCTTTTAATATAAGCAAGGTTGATCAAATCAGAATTGTGTACCCTGAAAAAATCCTGATCAGTAGCGCTTTTAACTAAAGCAGTGGCAAAAGCTATTGTTGCCTGCATTCGTGCTGTTCCGTTCAAAGAAGAATTAAAACCGGTAATCTCCTAAAACCGAAAGATGCAGAAGCAATTTATCTACCCTTTCAACACATCGGATTTTACTTACTATAATTATAAACAGCATATCACAAAAAAAAGAGTAAAAGGTTGCTTTTAAATATTTTGTTTTGTATGTTTAAATTTCAAATTTAAAGTTTGTAAAAGGGGCAAACCTCCAATTAATTTTTCCTTCCTCAACAACCTCAAGAAAGACCCCGTACAAATCTCTGTTACCTGTCATTTTTTATAAAACACTTAAATCAATTTTGTATGTTAACAAAGCAACCACTATTATTATCAGCAATAGTTTTGCTGATAAGCATTACACAGCAGGTAAATGCAAAAATCTGGAGAGTTAATAATAAATCAAATTATAACGGCTCTACACTTTGGGGAGATAATTTTGGAGGCACGGCTGCTTACCCCGTATTTACACAGGTAAACCAGGCAGTAGCGTTTGGTATAGTTAATAACAATGATACTATTCATATAGAAGGTTCTACACAAGTTTATGACTTGGCCATAATCACCAAAAAACTCATCCTGATCGGAACAGGTTTTTTCTTAACAGACAATCCTAAGACATCCATTAATACCCTGGAATCAAAAATTGCCAGGATTGCCTTAAATGCTGGTTCCGAAGGATCGCAGGTTATCGGCTTAAATATAGTCAATAGCGGAAACGTAGCGGATGGTTATATATACGTGAGTGTAAATAATGTAACAGTCAAAAGGTGCCGCATTGAAAATGGTGTGGGCTTTGGAACACAGCTTTCTGATGTAACCATCGTACAAAATTTTTTTCCGGGAGTTACCAATACAAATTGCCTGGCAACCAATGGAAATGTTTTTTTTATTCCTCCCACAGATATTATTTTCAACAACAACATTTGCCAGAAAACACTTAGATGGGGAACACCGCTTACAAACCCAACTACAGCATGGCCAATTTTACAATGTAAAAACAATGTGTTTGACGGACCGGATAATTTAGCTACACCCAATCTTGCTTTTTCTACCAGCGAATTCAGCAATAACATTTTAATGTCAACCAATGCTGTTACAAATATTGTTGCATCAGCAGGTGTGGTAAAAAATAATATTGGTACTTTATCCACCCAGTTTGGTATTGCAGACAATAACCTGGTAGTACCTGCAATCACTACATTATTTATCACCAGTACATCAACAGACGGCGCTTATCAAATAGCCGATGGCACTGTGGCAGACAACAGCGGCACCGATGGCACTGACAGAGGAGCTTATGGAGGAGCATCTGTGATAAACCGCTACACACTATCTGGTCTTGCACCCGTGCCGGTGATTTATGAAATAACAACATCAGGGGTGGCGGACGCTACAGGATTACCGGTAACTATCAAAGCAAGAATCATCAAATAAACTGTTTTTATGAAAAACATATTATTCATTGCTGTATTGCTGCTATTCCATGCAATAACAGCAGCACAAAATGTAGTACAGGCAGAATATTTTATAGATGCAGATGCAGGTGTTGGCAAGAATACCCTGATTACACTTAACAACCCACAAGCAGACGGAAATTATAACCTTAATATTAGTCTTACAGGCCTTGCCATTGGTTATCACAAATTATACATCCGCACTAAAGACAGTGATGGTAACTGGAGTTTTACTGCAAGAAGAAATATTGAAATCACCTCATCGAATGCTGTTAAAAAAATAATAGGCGGAGAATATTTTTTTGATACTGATCCGGGAGTTAATTCTGCTGCAAGTATTATAGTTACACCGCAGGACTCTGTGATACTGCAAAACTTTACTGCAGCCACTAATAGTTTGTCTGTTGGTTATCATAAATTGTACATCCGGTTAAAAGATAATGATGGCAACTGGTCACTAACGGCAAGACGTAATGTAGAAGTAACCAATGCATCCACGTATGTTATTGCAGGGGCTGAATATTTTTTTAATACTGACCCTGGTGCCGGAAGTGCTGCACCCGTTACATTTATCACGGCCTCATCCGACAGCAGTTTTACTTTTAAAATTCCACTAAGCGCCATTGCCACAGGTGCACATACTTTATACATAAGAGCCAGGGATAGTGTTAACCGTAACTGGAGCATTACCCAATGGCAACAGGACGCTGTAGTTACCACTGTGCAATCTGGTTTATGGAGTGATGTAAATACATGGAGTAATAAAAAAATACCTGACAGTAATACCATCGTGATATTGCATCATGATGTAATTGGTGATATTGATGGATTTTGTAAATCACTTGCGCTTTACAGAAATAATGTTAAGCTCATATTGAATGATGGGAAAAAGATATTGGTAAGCGGACATTAATCTAATATAACTGCAATTACAGAACAGCACATGGCATTATTTGTAACTAATATGTTGTTAGCTGCAAAATTATTTTGCATCATAAGCACTTAATTTATAATAACGGATTATTTCACTGATAGCATTTACCCAATGCTCTTTTCCTCCTGCATACGCTGCCTTATTCATTTCATGCAGCCAGCGCTTGTAATTATTTGTATTTTTTAGTTTTGAGTAAAATTTTTTTCTTGATATAATTCCGCAAAAATCTCTGAATGAATCTTCAGGTTTTGCATATTGTTTATAGCTGGTCTTTCTCTTTTTTAAATGATTCTTTCCTTTCACTCCAAAATAATTATTTAAATCTTTGCAATTGCTGCTGGTGCCACTTCCTGATTCATGGATGGAAACACCCAAAATTATTGAAACAGGTATCCCAAATTCGGTCGAAAATTCTTTTGCTACCGGTAAAAATTTATCAATGTACTTCAGCGTGGTTTTCTGTCCAAAAATTAACTGTGTAAATAAAACCTGTAGCAGAAAAAGCCGGATAACTTTTTGAAGCATAAATTAATTTTAAGATTATAAATCAATGCCTTTTAGTTAAGTCTTCTTTCAACTGCGAAGTAGTTAAATGTTATTAACCCGGGTGTAAAACCGGTGATAATAAAAGGGTTTTATCACGATCCTCCTGGGGTAAAATAATATTTCTTTTTAACTAAACGGCATTGGGTTATGAATATATGAACATTAAAAGATAACAGTATTTAATAAATTTTTATATCCTTTTTATAGTTTGCCCAATTGAAAATCAATAATGTAAAGACAGTTTGTAATTATCAAGATATAAATAATGACTTTGGAATAGAAATAGCTGAATGACTTTGGTTATGTTTCTTTTTCAATCTGAAGGCTATTTCAAATACAACAATTGAAGAATTTCAATGTAATCTGTTCTTTAAGTTTAAAATTGGACTTAATTATCATTAAATCTTTAACTTCCTGTAAATAATAAAAAATGAACACCCGTAATTATTTTTCTTACATACTTAATCCGTTGGATTTGATGCGTACAAAAAAAGTATTGCATGTAAACCCTACTGTTGTACCTATACGAAAAGAGCCTGAAGAATTAAAAATTTTTGTGTACGATTATGATGCGGCTGATATAGAAGTAAAGGAAGTTTCCAGTGTGTCAGAATGCTTTCAATATGCTGATTCTCCTAAAGTGACGTGGATAAATGTAGATGGAATACGCAAAGCAGATGTTGAAACGATCTGTAATCATTATGGCATTCACAACCTGATTGTGGAAGATATTTTGAGTCTTGGTCAGCGGCCCAAAATGGATGAAATAGATGATCTTGTTTTTTGCCTGATGAATATGCTTTATTTTAATGAGAAGGATTCTGCCGTGGAAACAGAACAGATCAGTATTATATTGGGGAAAAATTTTGTAATCAGTTTTCAGGAAGATGCCAGCAGGGATGTTTTTGACCCACTCAGGGAAAGATTAAAGTTTAGCAATACAAAAGTACGACAGCAGGGAGCTGACTTTTTATTTTATTCATTGATTGACCTGATCGTTGATAATTATTTTGTAGTGATGGAAAAGCTGGGAGAAAAAATAGAAACGCTGGAAGAAGATATTGTACGAAGTCCTAATACCCGTAGCCTTGCAAAGATTAATATGCTGCGTAAAGAGATGATTGTTTTAAAAAGAAGCGTGGCCCCTGTAAGAGAGTTGATCAATGGAATATTACGCAGCGATAGTGAACTGCTGGAAGAGCGGACAGAAAAGTATTTTAAAGATGTATACGATCATATTATACAGGCAAATGACCTTGCAGAAAATTACCGGGATATGATGATGAACCTGCATGATTTATACCTGAGTAATGTAAACCTGAAGATGAATGAAGTAATGAAAGTGATGGCGGTAGTAACTTGTTTGCTGGCACCAGCCACAGTTATTGGCGGAATATTCGGAATGAATTTCGAAGCAATTCCCTTGCTTCACAATAAATGGGGCTTTTTAATCTCTGTTTGCCTCATGTTGTTTATTCCGCTGGTTATGATCAGGATATTCAGGAGGAGAGGGTGGTTCTGATTAACTGGAAATATTGAAATAAGATGATGTGTTTGTTTTGATTACTCCGGTTTAGTTATAACAGAAGAATTTTTTTTATCTGTTATTGCATAGTTTAAAAAAATATTATACTTTCACCTGAGTTTTCATAGGGTACGGATTAAAAGCGAACCGGGGTTTCCACCCTGGTTCTTTTTATACACAGCCTTTCCATTATGATTGGGTACATTTAAAAATTCGCAAGGGTTGCCAACCTTTTTCAGGTTTTCAACTAAAATGCTTTAAAAAAGGTTGGCAACCCTTATTGAAGTGCGACAATTAAATGCACCATTATGGTTTCAATATCATCAACTTTTATAAGAATTTCTTAGATTACATTTTAATAGATTTTAACCTAAGCATGTTTAAGAAAAAACCAAGTGTAGATGTAACAATGGATATCCTGAAAGCTACCCAGTCGGCTTTCCCTTCATCAAAATTTATTGAAAGCCTTATTTTTCAATACCAGGAAAGAGGTGGGCTTAGTAAAAAACAATTACAAGGCCTTTATGATAAAGCCTCTAAAATTGAATTGATACCACCTGGCAAATTAGCCACCCTGGAAGCTATTATTTTAAAAAAAGTTACCCGTTATAAATCACCTGAACCTGCTGTGGTAACAGAACATATAACCAGGGATACAATTGCAGCAGATATCATTGAAGCCATCCTGCAAAAGTATCCTCAACATAAAAGGGTGCTTTTTTATAAAGCAAAATTTGATAACAATGAAAATTTATCCCCCGCTGAAAAAGCAGAACTTGAAAAATTCAAAAAATTACTTTTATAATATTTCTCATTACACCACTTTATCTTATTTGTAAGAAGTTGCCTCCGAAAAATCTGCAACCATTAAAACCAATAAATGACTTTTAAGTCAATTCAAGCAATGATAAACATCATTTGTTGATAAAAAATACCCTAAAAGGGGTATTGTTCATAGTATTATTTACCTATACATTTGTACAGGTTTTTCATAGGATATTGGATTTTAAAGCGGGCCTGGATATCTATCCCGGGCCCTTTTTTTTGCACTTGCTCCCCGGGAAGCCTGGTTCATCAAAAGGCTGCTTCAATTTAATCGTTAGAATAGTTTAAAAAATCGATTGTCTTCAACACAATACTTTCCATTGCTTCCGGAAGGTAATTCATAATCCACGGGTGTTTCCGGTCAAATACATGATTACTCTCCACGATGTACAATTCAGCTGCAGGCTGCCACTCTTTAAGCTGATGAGCTTTTTCAACCGGCACAGCAATATCCAATGAACCATGACAAATTAAAATGGGGATTTGTAATTTTTTTATTGCGGCCTTAATATCAAGCTTTGAACGGTTATTTTGAAAATCTTCATAAAGCTGATAGTACAAAGGCATTTGCTGATTGGTTCGGGTATTGGTATAATATTGAACTCCTGAATCTTTCCATGTTTGAATTCTTTCGTCCGGCCAGTCTTCCCATGGGGTTTTACATTCACTTATACCAGCCCATGTTGCCAGTTTTTTTATACGTCTGTCACTGGAAGCAAATATGGTGGCAATGCCGCCGCCCATGCTGTGTCCTATGATACTAATATTATTGATATCCAATACTTCACTGTAAGGATTTTTTGAATCGCACAGCCAGTCCAGTAACATCGATATATCCACTAATTCTTTACTGTAATTATTGTTGCCGAAAGCTTCCAGATCTACAAACGCTTCCGGGTTTTCAGGAGTGGTGCCATTGTGGGAGAAATTAAACTTAACCATTACAAAGCCTATACTGGCAAATAAACCAGCGATCAAATCAAAGTTCCCCCAGTCCTTAAAACCGTTAAATCCATGAGCATAAATAACAACAGGTTTTGGGATAGCATTATCTTCAAAAAAAATATCAAGAGCCATTGGTTTGTTACAAGCTCCTGGAATTATTATGTTTTTAATATTTTTCATGTTTTACTTTCTAAAATAATTACTGTATTGAAAACGTAGTTTCTTGCTAAACCCTACCTCTTCGGTATTCAACTTAAATGTGTTCACTAAAATAACCATCTTTTAAAATTAAAAGATACGATCATGCTATTATATTAAAATGAGTGAAACCTAAAATATGGATTTTATTATGAAGTATTCTTTGCTTTATCTTGCAGTAAAAGGAGTAACTTTTAAAATATTGAATAATGGATGCTGTAAAAAATATCATTTTCGACCTTGGCGGGGTATTACTAAACATTGATTATAATAAAACCAGCGATGCGTTTAAAAAATTAGGAGCATCAGATTTTGATTCATTTTATTCTCAGCAGGGCGCCAACGAATTATTTGAGGCTTTAGAAACGGGTAATATAACGGAAGCGGATTTTTATAATACTATGCAGGAGCATTGTTGGCCCAATACCACTCACGAACAAATTCAGATAGCTTGGAATGCTATTTTACTGGATTTCAGGAAAGAGAGTCTGCAATTTTTATCGCAGCTTAATCATAAATATAATTTGTATTTACTAAGCAATACCAACAGTATCCACCAGGTGGAGTTTAATAAAATATTTACACGGCAAACAGGTCGTTCCAACTTTGATGATTTGTTTAGTAAATCCTACTATTCTCACCTCATACATAAACGCAAACCTTATGCATCCACCTATACTTTTGTATTAGAAGATGCAGGCATTAATGTTGATGAAACACTGTTTATTGATGACTCAAAAGTTAATATCGAAGGAGCAATGGAAGCAGGATTAAAAACGCATTGGCTAATGCCTGGTGAAAAAATCGAGTTGATAAGCATATAAAAACCCGGGAAGATTAATACTTGCTTATTTTATTTCTTCAAACTCAATATAATCATCACTTTTTTTCCCAGAAGAAGTTGCCGGTGTTGTATTTTTTTTGAAAGTGTTGTTTTGCTGCTGAGCCTGCTGCTGATGCATGTTGTCCTGCATACGGTTGTTCATATCACTAAACTGCTTCTTTACCTGTTTGGTGGTTTTGGCCACAGGTATGATAAAGTCAAATATCAGCTTGTACAAAAGATACAAAGCAAACAGCTCAAAAACGATTCTAAAGAAGTTCATAGTGCAAATTTATAAATCTATTGAATTGAATCCTGTTAATATTTAGCAATTATATAAAAACAATTGTTTGGTATAAATCATCCTGTTTTGGATGTTAGTTATTTCTTACTTACATTTGCGTCGGAAAAAGATACAATTGAAGGGAACGGGAAGCGTTCCCTTCTGTTTTTACAATGACTGAGATATCACCAATACAAAGGATAGAAACATTAATTGAAGGGTTGATTACAGAGACAAAAGATATATTCCTGGTTTCTGTAAAAATCAAGCCTACTAACAATATCAAAGTTTTTCTGGATGCTGATTATGGCCTGAGCATTGAAAATTGTACAAAAATAAACAGGGCGATGTACCGGGTAATAGAGGAAGATGAGTGGTATCCTGAGGGTAATTTTTCTTTGGAAGTTTCCAGCCCGGGTGTGGATGAACCACTTAAATTGCTTCGTCAGTATAAAAAGAATATTGGGAGAAAAGTAGAAATTACTTTTACAGACGATACCAAAACAGAAGGAAAGTTAATTGATGCAAAGGAGGAAGGCATACAGGTTGAAATTACAGAGGGAAAAAATAAAAAAGCTGTAACTATCGTAAAAGCAGTAGCTTTTGCAGATATAAAACAGGTGAAAGTATTAGTATCATTTTAAAATCAATAACAAAACTCCCCTGCCGGCGGGGACACAAAAGTGAGGCTGGTGAGGTTTTATGGCACGTATTAATTTAATCGATTCCTTTCAGGAATTTAAAGAAGCAGAAAACATAGATCGTCCAACCCTGAT
>JAYVLZ010000192.1:0-8432 GCA_043759175.1 Chitinophagaceae bacterium
ACTGGTTTCTGAATAAAGATGAATAGCTGTTAATGGTTGCAATGCAAACCCTAATTCATTGCCCTTGGTTCTGAATTGCGATAAGCTCATTCCCATAGCCTGCTGTATTTGCGGCCCCATGTACTTTTCTACCATGCCCGGCAGTTTTGCTTCCAGCTTTTTATAATCATACCCATTTTTCAATACGATGTAAGTAAAAAAATTAGATGCCATCCAGTTAGGTTCACTGGCTTCTTTAAAACCCAGCATTGAACCAAACATATCAAAATGAAAATGAGCATTTGCAGGTACTTTATCAATTACGCCCGTTACTTTATACAAATCATTCTTACCAAAGTTGAGCAGCTTTCCAATTGGCTCTTCATCACCAAAAAAACGGATGGCCTGTTCTTTGGTGATCACCACCGTGTTGGGTTGAGATAAAGCAGTTTTAGCATCTCCTTTAATTAGTGGAAGCGTAAACACACTGAAAAAATTGGGATCAACAGCAGCAAAACTTCCTTCTTTAAATGTTTTATCTGCATAAGCAATTTTTGGCCTTCCAAAAGTTCGCAGCCTTGTAGCTTCTTCCACTTCTGGATAATCACTCTTTAATGCCTGAGCTACCGGTGGCATTATATTCGATTCGTTTATTTTACCACCGCTGATGTTTGCTTTGAAAACTATACGGTAAGTTCTGTCTGATTTTACATTGAATTTGTCGTAGCTTAATTCATCCTGCACAAACAGCATGATGATAAAACAAACGGAAATTCCGATTGACAAACCAAAAATATTGATGAATGAGAAAGCTTTATTCTTTAACAAATTTCTCCAGGCTGTTTTTAAATAATTGATAATCATGGTTGTACTTTTTATTCAGACCGCAAACTTTTTACAGGATTGCTGACTGCCGTTTTTATTGTTTGAGATGAAATGGTTCCTACTGCAATAATGAGGGCAATTAAACCGGCAAATAAAAAAATCCACCAGCTAATATTGATCCTGTATGCAAATTCCTGCAGCCAGATATTCATATACCATGCGGCTAACGGAAACGCAATAACAGCAGCAAGGAATACCAGTTTTAAAAAATCTTTTGACAATAACACTACTACACTTTGTATAGAAGCACCCAACACTTTGCGGATACCAATTTCTTTTGTTCTTCTTTCAGCAGTGTATGCTGCCAGGCCAAACAAACCAAGACAGGCAACAAAAATAGCCAGCATGGTAAAGAGATTAAACACAACACTCATTCGTTGATCGGCTCTGTATAAAGCGGCAAATTCTTCATCCAAAAAACTATAATCGAAAGGAGTATCCGGTGAAAAAGATTTCCACTTCGTTTCTATTTTTTGAATGGTATTATTAATATTTCCAGGCTTGGATTTAGCCAATATAAAAGAAGTGCCGATGTCATAGGTTTTTGATGCAGCATGAAACAAAGCAAACGGACTAACTGCTGTTCGCAGGGACTGAAAATTGAAATCTTTCACCACACCAATCACTACAAAATCCTGATCACTGTTGCCAGGATATTTTAAATGCTCACCAACAGGATTCTTCCATCCAATTTGTTTTACCGTAGCCTCATTTACAATAACAGAAAGTGAATCTGAAAAATCTTTTGAAAAATTCCGTCCTTGTAATAATTGAATTTTTAAAGCAGGAATAAAATATTCATCCACCACAAAAGATGAAAGACTGATATCTTTTGAAAGCTGTTCATTATTTGCAGCAATGGGAACATACAGATCAGTGAAAAGATTTTTTGTTGGAACACTGGTAGCAATGCTGGCGCCTTCAATTTGAGGCAGCGCAGCAACTGCCTCCCTGAATGCTTCTTCACGATTTTGCAAACGTCCTGCATTGGCAATGGTTATCATATTTTCCCTGTTTAAACCAAGGTCTTTACTTCTTGTAAATTTCAATTGTTGAAATACAACAAGCGTACAAATGATCAGGGCAGTAGAAACAGTGAATTGAAAAACCACTAAGCCATTACGAATAAAACGATTGCTTCCTGAGGTTTTAAATAGTTTTCCTTTTAAAACATTTATTGGTTTGAAGGAAGTAAGGTAAAACGCAGGATAGCTGCCGGCTAATAATCCAATAAATATTACTAATCCTGTTAAATATATCCAGATATTTTCGCTTAACAAACTAACAATAGAAAGCTCTTTTTCTGCCAGTGTATTAAATGGTTTGAGAACAATAACTGTAATAACAAAAGCAAGAACAGCAGCTATACAACTATATAATATGGCTTCAGCTAAAAATTGTTTGATGAGATCTTTCCGGTATGACCCAAGCACTTTTCTTATGCCCACTTCTTTTGCTCTTTTTGAAGATTGTGCAGTTGACAGATTCATAAAATTGACGCAGGCCAAAATCATAATAAAAAAAGCAACAACAGAAAAAATATAAACATATTTAATATCACTAACCGTTGTAAAATTTGTTCCAATGCCTGCTGAATGTAAGTGAATATCTAAAAGCGGCTGTAAATGCAAAATCCATTTTCCTCCTTTCCTTTCAAATTCATCAAAGGGTTGTCCTATCCTTTTAAATGCAGTAGCGGCCTGCAGTTTTACCATAGCAGGGAATTTGGTTTCTAATTTTTGAATAGCAACAGCATCATCAGGCACATTATCACGAAGCCTTACGTATGTGCTTACCTGCAACCAAACCCAGCTCCAGTTAAATCTTTTTACCACCGGGTAAGACACCATTGACCGCAACATATCAAATTGAAATGTAGAGCCGGAAGGAAGATTGTCTAAAACTCCTGATACTGAAAAAGGCTCCCTGTCATTCCCAAACAATATTGTTTTTCCTATTGCCGGTCCATCACCAAAATATTTTTTTGCAGATTGCTTTGTAAGTATCACTGCATTTTTTTGAAGCAAACAGGTGGCTGCATTTCCTTCAAGCATTTTATAATCAAAAACCTGCAGAAAATTAGAATCAACTCCCCATATTTTTTTCTCTGTAAAAAAACTCTGTGCCGTTGTTTTTTCCTGACACCGCACTACTTCATCGCCTGGATAAAAAATTCTTGTGGTAGTTTCTATTTCCGGGAAAGCATTTAACAAAGCAGTACCTGCAGGTGGCGGCGAAGTACCTGCTATAAATTCGCTGCCGCCAAAGTTCCCTTCCACGTTTACCTGGTAAATGCGGTCAGCATTTTTAAAAAATTTATCAAAGCCCAGTTCATCCTGGATGTATAATACAATCAGAAACACACAACTGATACCGACAGTGAGTCCTGCAATATTGATAAAGCTGCTGGTTTTATTTCGCAGTATATTTCTCCATGCAATTTTTAAATAATTCCGGAACATAAAAGATATTTTTTGATTTCGGTATTTTGAGATTTATTGATTTTAATGCCCGTAGCTTATTTCTTTTATTCTGTTCTTAAACTCTTTACCGGGTTAGCCACTGCAGCTTTTATTGCCTGGAAGCTTACAGTTGCCAACGCTATTACAATAGCACATATTCCTGCCACTAAAAACACTTTCCAATCTATATGAATTCTATATGCAAAATCCTGAAGCCATTTATTCATACCCCACCATGCAAGTGGAAATGCAATAAGCATGGCTATTACTACCAGTTTTAAAAAATCACTGGATAATAAATTAACAATGTTGCTTACCGAAGCACCCAACACTTTACGGATACCAATCTCTTTTGTTCTTTGCTCTGCGGCATACGTTACTAATCCAAACAAACCGAGGCACGCAATTAAAATTGCCAGTATAGAAAAGCTGATTGCAATTTTTCCAACACGTTGTTCTTTTTGATAGGTGTTGGCAAAATCTTCATCCATAAAAGAATATTCGAATGGTTGATTGGGATTAATATTTTTCCATTTTGTTTGTACCGAAGCAATAAGAGAAGAAATGCCTGTTGACTTGAAACGTATGGCCACACTGCCTTCATCGGTTCCTAAAAACAACACCATTGGCGTTACCACCTGGCGCAACGAATTAAAATTGAAATCTTTTATTACACCAATAACCTCGTAAGCTTTGGATGTTTTATTTTTTAAGCTGGTAAGGGAGTATAATTTTTTATTCAGTGGATTACTGAAGCCTAACAATTTTGCAGCGGCTTCGTTAATAATAACTGAAGAAGAATCTGCAGGCATTTGCGCAGAAAAATTTCTTCCTTGTGCTAATTGAATATTTAATGTGGGAATATAGTTTTCATCTACATACCAGGTTTGCATGGACACAGCACTTTTTTGATCCAATGAAACATCCGGGTACAAAGGACTCTCGCTGCGATAATCGCCGGTTGGCAGCCAGCCAGTAACAGTTACATTTTCCACGCCTTTTACATTGAGCAATTCATTTCTAAAAGTTTTTGCATGATCGCCCAACGGGTAGGTATGTTTCACCACCAGCACATGATCACGGTTATATCCAATTTTTTTATTTTGAATGAAATTTAACTGGCTATAAATAACTACTGTGCCAACCATTAATATAATGGAAATAGCAAACTGAAAGACCACTAAACTGCTTCGCAACTTACTTCCTTTAAATCCACTTGCGAGGCTGCCCTTTAAAACAGTTACAGGTTGAAAAGAAGAAAGATAAAACGATGGATAGCTTCCGGCTAATAATCCAACAATAAGCATCAGCAATATTAATGAAGGCAGTAACCAGGGCTTTGAAAACAATCCTAATTCAATTTGTTTTCCTGATACCTGGTTAAAATAGGGCAACAATAATTTGGCAATGGCTAATGCAAGTATCAATGAAATAAAGCTTATTAAAACAGATTCGGACAAAAACTGAGTGATAATTTCTTTTTTCCGTGATCCCAAAACTTTTCTCACTCCCACTTCTTTAGCCCTGTTAGAAGAACGGGCTGTGGAAAGATTCATGAAATTGACACAGGCAATTAATAAAATGACAAGAGCAATAGCAGAAAAAATATAGACATATTGAATATTTTCATTGATTCCTAATTCAGCAACCTTATCAGAGTGTAAATGAATTTTGGTAAGAGGCATAAGACTGAGCCTGTCAAAATTTCCAGCCTTTTCAAATTCACTCATGCTCATTCCTAATAATTGCTTAGCCTGTTCACCCACATATTTATTTATAAAAGCTGCAAACTGTTTTTCTATTGCGGCAGCATGCACACCTTCACGCAAAACAACATAGGTATTGAAATTGTTACTCAGCCAATTGTTTTTCCGGCTTTCTTCTGATGAAGAAAGAGGAACAAAAAAATCAAAATTAAAATGTGATTGAGTTGGAATGGATTTGATAACAGCCGTTATTTTGTAATTGGTAGTGTCATTTATGGTAAGCGTTTTTCCAACAACATCTGTGGTATTAAAATATTTCTCAGCAACTTTTTGTGTGATTACAATTGAATTAGGATCAATCAATGCAGTTTTTGGATCGCCTGCAACAACCGGTAAAGTAAACACATCAAACAACGTAGAATCTGTATAAATAACTTTGTTCTCCTGCACATTTTCATTTCCTTTTTTAACCCTGAAACCGCCATTATCCCTGAATCTTACATATTGCTCTACCTGGGGAAAATCTTTTTTCATGGTGGCACCCAATGGGTCAGGAGCAACAGCCAAAATAAAATGAGTACCTCCAAATTGTAAGTCGCCATCTACACGATAAATCCTGTTTGCTTTTTTATTGAACTGATCATAGCTCAATTCATCTGCTACAAAAATTAATATAAGTAAACAAGTGGCTAAGCCCACAGCCAGTCCAAAAATATTAATGGCTGAATAACCTTTATTTTTCCAAAGATTTCGAAAAGCTATTTTAAGATAATTTTTGAACATAAAAAGGAATTTTTTGATTTCGTGATTTTGCTTTTAAACGTTTTAAAGTTTACCGTTTACGGATTTACAAGTTGACTAACTTAGAATGCCGGCCATTTTTTTGCCAATTGCTTCATTCATTACTCCGTCCGCAAACTCTTTACCGGCTTCTATACTTTATTCTGTCCTCAAACTTTTAACCGGGTTACTTAATGCTGCTTTGATAGCCTGTGAACTCACTGTCAATACCGCAATCAAAAGCGCAATTATGCCTGCCAGGGCAAATATCCACCAGCTGATATCTATACGGTAGGCAAAATCCTGCAGCCACTTATTCATAAACCACCATGATAACGGAAACGCAATAACGGCTGATAACAGTACCAGTTTTATAAAATCTTTAGAAAGCATTGCAGTGATATTGCTAACACTTGCACCCAATACTTTTCTTACACCAATTTCTTTAATGCGCTGTTCAGCCATGTAAGTTGACAGGCCAAATAAACCGAGACATGCAATTAATATGGCTATAACGGCAAAGGTTAGCCCAAGCTTTCCTGTACGCTGTTCCTCCCTGTACATATTGCCAAATGATTCATCCAAAAACTGGTAGCTGAAGGGCATACCCGATGCCATGGTTTTCCATTTGCTTTCAATATTTTTTACAAGCCCCTGCACATTGGCAGTGCTTATTTTAAAAGCAGTGGCACCTGTGCTGTTGCCCAGTTTGAACAACAATGGGCCAACTGTTTGTTTCAATGATTCATAATGGAAATTCTTTACCACTCCAATAATGTCATAAGAAATAAGCCTGGTGCCAGACTGATCCTGGTAATTGGTGTACAGTTTTTTACCTAACGGGTTATCATATCCCAACACTTTGGCAGCAGTTTCGTTAATGATAATGGCATTGGAATCGGAACCATACTCTTTTGAAAAGTTGCGGCCACTCACCATTTCCATACCGAGCGTTTTGATATAGTCATAATCTATCACCCAGCTTTGTGCACTAAGGCTATTCTTAATGTCCATCACTGCTTCGCTGGAATAGGTATTATCGTTTCTTGATGAATTTGCCACCGGGAGAAAATTTGCAAATGTTGAAATGTTTACTCCGGCCAGTTTTGATACTTCATTTTTAAAAGCTGTTGCATTTTCGCCCAAAGCATACGTGTTATTTATCACCAGCACCTGGTCTTTATTAAAGCCTAATTTTTTTGTCTGTATAAAATTCAACTGTCTGTAAACAATAATGGTACCCACAATAAGCATGATAGAAGTGCCAAACTGAAAAACTACCAGCACATTGCGGAGGCTGCTTTTTTTAAACCCTTCATTAAGCTTTCCTTTCAGCACTGAAATCGGTTTAAAGGAAGACAGATAAAAGGCAGGATAACTGCCAGCCAGCAACCCAACAATCAAAGGCAGCAACAGCAACAATGCAAAATATCCTGGTTTGAATAAATCAGTAATGGCAAGGTTTTTACCAGACAGGTCATTAAAATAAGACATGGTTGCCCACACAATAATGATAGCAAGCACCATTGAAATTGCCGCCATTAATGTTGACTCTGTAAGAAATTGCCTGATGAGTGATTTCTTTTCTGTACCAAGTACTTTACGTATGCCCACTTCTTTTGCCCTGCTTGCCGAACGGGCTGTTGAAAGGTTCATGAAATTTACACACGCAAGCAGCAATACAAACAACGCCACTGCAGAAAAAATATAAACATACTGGATACTGCCATTCACACCCAGCTCCGGGAAACGGTCTGAATGAAGATGAATATCAGTCAGCGGCATCAGGCTGTACTGCAGTTTATTGCCTGCCTTTTCCATCTCATCCATTGATTTAATATTCATAAACTGCCTTACCTGGGGCATTATATATTTATCAATGAATTGTGGAAAGTTTTTTTCAAAGGCCTTATAATTTACGCCAGGTTTCAGCAAAAGAAAAGTATGAAAATTATGGCTGGTATACTGTCCCCATTCGTAACCTGCATTATCCATTGAGAAAATAAAATCAAAGTTAAAATGCGAATTGTGTGGGATGTCTTTTATCACCGCAGTCACTTTATACAACGTGCTGCTGTTATCATTGGTTTCAATTGTTTTGCCCACTGCCTCGGCAGTGCCGAAATATTTTTTGGCAGTTGATTCGGTGATCACAACTGTATTAGGCTCGTTCAATGCATTTTTAGTATCGCCGGATATTGCAGGCAACGTAAACACATCAAACAAAGTAGAGTCCGCATGTGCCACATTTTGTTCATTGATAAATGTGTTGCCTTTTTTCACCAGCTTTGCACCGTTGGATGCATAGATCCGTGTATACTGTTCCACTTCCGGATAATCTTTTTTCAAAGCTGCTCCCATCGGGTCTGCCGTTACGGCCATGTGCAATTTGTTTCCGCCAAAAACAATATCAGAATTGATACGGTAAATACGATTGGCCTTTTCATTAAAGCGGTCGTAGCTGAGTTCATCCGCCACATACAATGCAATTAAAATAAAACATGCAAGGCCTGAAGCAAGACCTGCAATATTTATCAGGGAGAAGGTTTTATTTTTCAATAAATTTCTCCAAGCGATTTTTAAATAGTTGTTGATCATGGCTTACTATTTTTTATTTTTT
>JAYVLZ010000193.1:0-5434 GCA_043759175.1 Chitinophagaceae bacterium
TGCCGCTGTTGAATAAAGAGTGAATGGCAATTAAATATTACCCCGTCTTCTCCATTAAAAAATAGCATGAAAAATTTTACCTCTTTCTTTTAAAAAGAATTTTTAATGTATTTAAATCATTAAGGGTTTTGTTATTTTCAGATACTGCATTCATTTTACTTTTATTTAAAAACCATCTTTAAATGGATGGGAAAAAATCAGTTTTCATTAGTTCCTTTTATTCACCGTTAATAAAAATGATCGTTGTGCTTTTATGAGGAAGCAGGTTTTATATTTATTAATACACTGCATTTAATGCAGTGTAAATCATTTGTTTAATAAAAAAAGCATTATTTTGATTACAAATTCATGTCTATTGGTTACAAATAAATGTTCGCTGTAATGGAAGTTGTAAAAAGGTACACAGATATTGAACTGCTGGCGGCTATTAAATCACACACAGGTATTGATGCAGCCATCAAATTTATGTACCGGGAATATTACGAATTGCTGAAAATTTACACCTGCCAAAACAGTGGAAGCGATGAAGATGCACAGGATATTTTTCAGGAAGTTTTAGTAGTATTTATTGAACTGGTGCAAAAAGATAAATTCAGGGGTGAATCCAGCATCAAAACTTTTTTATATTCCCTGAACAGAAATATCTGGCTGAATGAATTAAAAAAACGGGGCAGGGCAGAAAAAAGAGATATGATTTTTGAAAAACAAAAAGATACCGAGACGATGGATGTTTCTCATTTTATAACAAAGACAGAAATGCAGCATCAAATATTAAAAATTGTGGAAGGACTGGGTGAGACCTGTAAAAAAATTTTGCTGGCTTTTTATTATGAAAATTTATCAATGAAAGAAATATTAACAACACTGGATTACGAAAGTGAACAGGCTGTTAGAAATAAAAAATGTAAATGTTTAAAACAGTTAGAGCAGTTATTAACTACCAACCCCCATTTAGCCCAAATTTTAAAAACCGCATTAAGCCATGAATAACGATTACACAAATACCGATTTATTAATTCAATACCTGGATGGTGAACTTTCTACTGAAGAAAAACTTAAGGTAGAAACGGAATTAAAAAATAACAGCGCCATGCAGCAGGAATTGGAAAACCTTGCCTTATCAAAAGATGCTGTAAAAACTTTTGGTTTAAAACAAAAGGTAGCAGCCATTCACAAAGAGATGATGAGTGAAATGGCAGCAACAGAAAAAACTTCAAATCACGGTTTAGTAAGAAAGATCGTACGCATCAGCATGAAGATTGCTGCCTCCTTACTGCTTGTAATGCTTGGGCTTGGAGTTTATCAATATGCAACAGTTTCCCCGGATAAATTATTTGCTGAAAATTATCAACCCTACGCAGCAAGTATAAGCAGGGGTGCCGAAGAAACGAATGTTATGGAAAAAGCCTATCAGCAAAAAAATTATACAGTTGTTATAAGCCAGTTTAATACCTTAAACAGTGCTGATCAAAAAGAAAATTTCCTGGCAGGCCAGGCTTATCTTGCCAGCAACAATTATAAAAAAGCTATTGAATGCTTTAATAAAATTTTATTGCTCAATGCTGCAAAAAAAGCAACCAGCTTTAATGACGATGCAGAATATTATTTAGCATTGAGTTTTTTAAAAGATAAAAATTTGAAATCAGCTTATCCTCTTTTTACAACTATTCACAATAACTCTGCTCACTTGTATAATGATAAAGTGAACAACAGCTTTATGAGGCAATTAAAATTGCTGGAGTGGAAATATTGATAGCTTTTGATATAAAAATTTTCTTTTTTTTGGGCGGCAATATTGCTGCCCATTTATTTTAACCGGTGTTTTATATAAAATGGATATTTCATTCAATGCGTTTAATTAATGCTGAAATATTATTCTACCCCTTCCGGTATTTATACAACATAACGTGGTTTCTTTATTTTTCTGTAGATATAAAATAGGGTGATTAAACCGAAAATAATTCCTGTTATCCATAACCAAAGAAAAGAATTACGTTCTTTTTCCGGAATACCGGTTAATACCAAATGCGCCCAGTAGTTAGGAGTTTTAAATCTCTTTTCAGTATCAGGGGATTGAACATAATCTAATTTAGCTTTCTGCAACGCAATGGCAGCACTAACTCCACGCTGCTGGTAATGATAGAACCGCTTTATAATCCATGCGGTGGATTTATCATCTGCCTTCCATAGAGAAGCAATAATGTTAGGACAACCTGCATAGATAAACGCCCTTGCCAGGCTCATCAATCCTTCTCCTTTTGCCAGTTTACCTGTTCCTGTTTGGCAGGCGCTTAAAATTACCAGTTGGGTAGAGTCTAATTTAAGATTATAAATTTCCTGTACATACAAATTGGTTTCACTTTGCGGTTCACCAGCAACAGGATAAAATGCAATTAAAGATTGTTCGGGCAATGTATCATTTACAATGGTGTGGGTAGCAAGATGTAAAATGCCATACTTATCTGCAGCAGCTAAAAATCTTTTTTTTGTAGCAGCACTATCCAGCAGAACGCTGCCCTGCAAATTTTCCACTTCATTTTTTGAGTAGGCTAATTTTGTAAATAATCCATTACTTATATTAGAAAAAGGTGCCATTGCCAATGATTCTTTGCTAATTGATTTTATTGCAGCATCGTCCCTGAGCAAGGCAGTTGAATATAAATATTGAACTGAAAAATCTTCTAAAAAAAATTTACCCTCTTTGTTACTCAATGCTTCAAAAGGCAAATTATTAAGCTCATCATCGGGAATAATTAAAAGGGTTTCTAAATTTTTTATTTCACGCCAAACAGGCTCCATCGTAATTTTAAATAATTGCGCCGATTTTTCATCTCCATCATATTTTTTTTCTGCCGCAAAACTATTCAATGAAATTTTTAAAGTTTCTATGGCAGAAAAAAAAGAAGCGTCAACTAACTGCGTATGATAGCTTAAGGTTTTTGCAGTAATACATAAAATTACCAGTTCTGTTTTTGATAAATGATAAGAAAGCAATGCTGTTTTGTTGCCTAATAGTTTTTGCACTTCACTAACTGATGGGATGGAATATGCAAATTTTTTTGCCCTGTAACCCGGCAGGTCATTCATCTTTTCCTGTAGCTTACCCAGTTGTATTTCATTATCCCTGATAGATGAGTTTATTTTTTGCAACTGCTCAAAGTCTGTTATTTGTGCTGCTTTTAATGAAAGCCTTGTGATAGCAGTTTTAACAGCTGATTCTTTTTCAAACAGGTCTGAATTAAAACCCGGCTGACTTTTTAATACCTGCACCTGAACATTTAGAGATAGGATACTTGCTTTATTTTGCTGATCAAAATTATATGCCTCTTCCAGGTATTTTTTATTTTTACTCAATTCATACAATTGCAGGCTTATGCGTATAGGCCTGTCGTGTACATTATATTTTATCTTATTTAAAAATAGCCCTGCTTCATCGCTTTCATAAGTTCTTTCTACATAACCGGCCAGCTTAAATGCAGCATGATAAGCATTTAAGGATGCATCCAGCAATTGCTGTTTTTTCGTCTGCTGATATAATTTTTCAAAATCATCTGCCTTTGCAATAAGCACATTAAAAAGATCTATGTAAGAAAAAACACCGCTGAAATTTTCAGGATTTTTGTAAATATCTGTTTCATTGTAATCCGGATAAAATTGAATAATGGCCTGCTGAGAATTTTCTATTGCCTTTTGGTAATTATTTTCAATAGCATACTTTTCTGCAAGGCATTGAAAAGTGTAGCCATGCCTTGCAGACTTTTTAGCGACATTCCATTTTTTATCTTCGGATAGAGCTTTATTTAAGTACCAGGTTGCAGAATCCGGTTTGCTTAAAGCCAAATAAGCTTTTCCAATATGATTATAAAGCCCGATATTTAAATCATTACTGTAGTTTAATTTTTTAAAATAGGTTAAGGCTTTTTCCGCATTCCCCATGCGTAAGTTAATAATCCCTATATTTTGCAAGATTGCATCTGTATTTATTTTATAGGTAAGAATAGATTCATAAATAGAATCAGCCTCAGCAAACCTTTCGATTTTAGTAAGTGATGCAGCAATATTATTCTTATAGCGGACTAAAAAGTCTTTGTAAAATGGATCTGCAGGAGATAGTAATGCACTTGCCTTTTCAAAATAGTTTTTTGCCTGTTTATAATTTCCCGTTCCATAATACATGCCTCCCAGCCAATTGTACAGCCGTTGTCCTTCTTCCAAAGCCGCTGGATATTTATCGCTGATTTTTTCTGCCTGTTTAAATAAACTGTATGCAGAATCAAATTTGTTAAGGCGGTAATAAATACTTCCAGTAAATAATAAAGGTTGAAAAAGAAAGGAATCTGCAATGACCGGAGTTTTTATTTTTGCTGCGATGGCTTGCAGGTATTCATTCCTGGCCAGGTCTATACTGTCAAAATAGTGCTAGAGGATGCCTGATTTTAAATGACAGAAAAAAGCCAGTGAATCGTTATTGTTTTTATTAATACCAGCAATAACTTTTTGAAAAATAGTAAGCGCCTGCTTATTAAGTTGTCCTTCTTTTTCTTCGCTGTAATTCTTCCGGAGGTGAAGTTTTTCGGCATCATTAAATAACTTATCCGCCATTAAATAATCCTGCCAATAAGTATTCTCCTTTTTTGTTACTGTTTGGGAAAATGATAAAGTGATAAAGAAAAATAATACTATCGTTAGCGATCGCATGATAAGCATCTAATTGACTTGACTTATCAAATATAATATAGAAAAAAACTTACTTCATAATTATTATCAAACATGGGGGCCGTGGTTTTGCAGTGGCTATTTCAGTTGTTGTTGTTTGTGTTGACGCCGGTGGCATTATTCCTGACTGCCTTATGTTTGGTATAATTGTTCCTGCATGGTCTATCAATAAAATGTCCCACAGGTATTTGGGTATATCCGCCGCTGTATTATAAAAATATAATTTCACTTTCAGCCTGTTAATGGCTTTGTCGCTCTGGTCATCCATACGGTAGTAGTAAGTAAATTCTTTTTGAGAATCATTGATACGGGGTATAGCACCATTTCTTAAACTTTTAGCCAGGTTTATTTTACCATTAATAAGTGATACTGCACAACCCTGGCTGTTACAACCGCTGCCGTAATCAAAAACATTGGCCTTTCCGGAACCAAACTGCCCCGGAAAAAATGGTATGCCACTGGCATTATAAATAGAGGGTGCTATGCTGTCTCCTTTTGATAAGTTATAAATCCGGTCGTAAAAATTAATACCGGATATAACAATTTTAGTCCTTATAGGCGCTAAGGTTAAAAAAACTGCAAACAAGTTGTCACTTTTTTTAGCTTGCTATTTTTATTTCGTAAAGATTTGATATGTTTTGTATTTGTTTTCGTGCATTGAAAAAATGTGACTCAATAGCATTTAGTTCTTTGTTATTTTCATCTATTTGTTTTTTGT
>JAYVLZ010000194.1:0-4474 GCA_043759175.1 Chitinophagaceae bacterium
GGTCTATATTTATAGGTGATAATTACATGACCACAAGTTCTGAAATTTTTACTTCGCAACAAACACTATTTTATTTTTGAGTTGTCAAAGTAGAACTAATAGTATTCAATCTTTTGATAAAGACCGATCTGGATTTTTAGACAGTGGTAATAAAAGTTTAAGTGAGGTAGTGGTGACTGCGAGGGGAATCAGAAGTTTAGAAAGAGCTGCATCACCTTTATATATAGTGAATGGTACAGAAATGCCAGCAAGTGAATTTAAAAAGATAAATGCCAATGCTATTAAAGATATTAAAGTCCTTAAAGAAGAAGCAGAAGATACTTATGGCTCCAGAGCCGCCAATGGTGCGGTAATCGTTACATTAAAAGATGGCCTGGATGATTATATCTCCGTTTCAGATAAAGAACTCAATATAGTTTTTGATATTGATCTGCCTTATGATGTGCCTACTAACGGCAAGGCTCAAACGGCTGTGCTGAAAGAATATGAAGTGCCTGCTGCCTATAAATTTTATGCGGCACCAAAATTAGATAAAGATGTTTTCTTACTGGCAGAAATTGCAGACTGGGAAAAACTAAACCTGCTGCCCGGGGAAGCTAATATTATTTTTGAAGGGACATATATTGGTAAATCATTTATTGATCCATCTTCCACTCAGGATACACTGAACCTGACTATGGGCAGAGATAAAAGGGTAGTGGTGAAAAGAGAAAAATTAATTGACTTCAGCAGTGTGAAATTTTTAGGAACAAATAAAAAACAAATATTCACTTACGAAATAACAGTAAAGAATAATAAAAAAGATGCTATCGATATTTTAGTAAAAGATCAGTATCCAATTTCTCAAAATAAAGAAGTGGAAGTAGAGCTGCTGGAAAAATCAGCTGCTTCGGATAACGAAGAGACCGGCGTACTGACATGGAAGTTGAAACTGGCTCCGGGAGAAGTGAAAAAATTAAAAATAAGTTACAGTGTAAAATATCCAAAGGATAAAGTGCTGAATTTATAATGCTTGTTTTCATGGTTTCAGAAAAGCATCCGCTGCATAGCGGATGCTTTTCATTTAATTTTGCAGCAAATAATTTTATGGAATCATTTATAAAGAAAATAGATATTCGCTGGAGTGACCTGGATCCAAATTTTCATCTCCGTCATTCGGCCTATTACGATTTTGGTGCTTACAGCCGTATATGTTTTTTACAAGAAGTTGGGCTTACTCCTGCATTGATGATGCAGCACAATATCGGTCCGGTACTTTTCAGGGAAGAATGCAGTTTTAAAAAAGAGATACATTTTGGTGATGCTGTTTCAATTGACCTGCAACTGGAAAAATCCACTGCAAATTTTTCAAGATGGACTATGAAGCATCGTATATTCAGAGATGCAACAATTCTTTGCGCCACCATTATTATTGATGGTGCATGGATAGATACAAGGCTTAGAAAATTAACAGCCATACCGGAAGCTTTCTATTCCAAATCAATTGACATGATCCCTAAAACAGAAAACTTTATTTTATCCGGAAATAAATAATGCACCAGCAGTAATGGATGTTTATAGTTTGTTCATCTTCCTTACAAAATTCAATGCAGCAATAAAATATCTTTGCAGCGCTTATGATAACGCAGGCAATCGGATTATATAAAAATGCTTATACAGGTTTGTCAAAAAACACCTGGTGGTTGTCGCTGGTGATGCTGATCAACAGGAGCGGTACGATGGTGGTTCCATTCATGACAATGTACATGACCCAATACATTGGCGTGGGCATTGGTAAAGCAGCTTTTGTGATGAGCATATTTGGTGCAGGCGCTATCATCGGCGCATTGACCGGCGGCAGGATCACTGATAAGGTTGGTTATTATTATGTACAGTTATTTACACTCCTTGGCGGTGGCATACTTTTTATTGTTTTAGGATTTATGAAAAGTTATACAGGCATTTGTGTGGCTTCATTTTTTTTGAGCATGGTAAATGAAGCATTCCGCCCTGCGAATTCAGTGGCGATTGTTCATTACAGTTCACGTGAAAACAGAACAAGGTCTTATTCTTTAAACAGGCTGGCTGTAAATCTTGGCTGGGCCGCAGGCGGAACATTAGGAGGTGTTATTGCAGCACACAATTACCGGTTATTATTTTGGGTAGATGGTTGTACCAACATCTTTGCGGCCATTTTACTTTACCTGGTGTTGGCTCCCTCCAAAAACACCGCAACAGTCCAGGAAAAAAAGGCGAACCTGCGTCATTCAAAATCTGTTTACAGGGATAAAACATACCTGATTTTTGTTGCATTGCAGATGATATTTGCCAGTTGCTTTTTTCAAATGTTCAGCATTTTGCCGGTTTATTATAAAACACAATTACATTTATCAGAAACATTTATCGGTATCAACATGGCATTTAACGGGCTTCTTATCGGGCTGGTTGAAATGGTGGTTGTATTCATGCTGGAAGGCAGAAGGCCTTACCTCCACTATATAGCTTTTGGTGTGTTGCTGGTAGGGTTATCTTTTATTTTATTGAACACCTCATTTCTTCCTGCTGCTATTTTAGCGTTGGCAGCTATGTTTATTATAACTATTGGAGAAATTTTTTCCATGCCTTTTATGAATTCTTTTTGGGTAAAAAGAACCACCAGTGCAAACCGTGGACAATATGCTGCCCTGTTTACTGTAGCCTGGTCATCAGCACAAATTATCGGGCCATTGTTTGGCGGACAAATGGTAGAGCATTTCGGTTATTCCTTACTGTGGTGGATCACCGGCGGCACATGTTTTTTATTAAGCCTTGCTTATTTTTCAATGGAGCAAAAAAGACAGAGAAGAAAAAAAAGACTATACTGGTAGTTTAATCCAGCCATTCATAAATCAATGCCATTTAGTTAAGGAGATTTTAAATTAAAAGAAACCCAATTCCAGTTCCCACTCCTGAGCGTAGCCGAAGGATGGAGAGGGGTTGGGGTGAGGTCTTGAAAAATGCTTACCTAAACGGCATAGATTCATAAATACAAAACCGCTGAAAAAAATTAGCAGCGGTTTTTTATTAATCAGTTTAAAAAAGTTAAAGACTCTTTACAATAATAGTAGAAGTTACTTTCATGGTAAGTGGAATGGATTGCCCCATTGCATCTGCAGATCCTGATCCATCTATTACAAAAGTTTTTTGTTGTACCATACCGGTCTTCATATCAACTTTTGATTCACCACTTAATTTAGCTTCTATCATTAAATTAATTTCTGAACCCATTTGTTCAACTTTTTTATTAGTGGTTTGATTACCGGTAAGGGTTACAGCTGCAATATTATTAATGATCTCCTTAATGGTATAAGTTCTGAATGTTTTAATGCCATCAAGTATAGCAGAATCACTCCAGGTATCTCCCTGCTTTGCCCCTGAAGGGATTACCTGGAAAACTTCCGTTGCTGCAAAGTCAGACCCGGAGCCGGTCATACTCTTCATCATTCCCATCATTGGGTTTGCACCAGTTTCAGCCGGAGCATCTGTTTTCTTTTGATTCACCACTTGACCCTTACTGTTTAATTCTATTTCTCTCGGCACATTTAACTGGTCTTTCAGCATTTTACCCAGCTCACTGCTGTCACGGTCTTGTTTTTTATCAGAATCAAAACTGTAAGATTGTCCCATCATGTTACCGTTAGTGGTCATTTTAGTAAGAGTGGAAGCAATAGTATAAGAACTGTCTTTTTTATCTTTTACTTCTACCTGGTTCACCATAACAGCATCTGAATTCAGTTCCATCTGCTGGCCCATCATATCCATTGTAGCTACAGAGTTTAAAGTATTATCCACCTGCAATTTTTGACCTTTGGTCAATTCAAGTTTTCCATTATTTTTTTGTGCATAAACAGAAAATGAGGTCATACATACCAGTACCAGTAATAAATTTTGTAATGTTTTTGATTTCATAACGTTTGTGTTGAGTTGCAAATTTAATTGCAATTTTTTTGTACTAACAGTGTTTAATATTGCTTTAACAATGAAATAAAAAAAGGGCTGCAATCAGCAGCCCTGCACCTTTATTAAAAAGATTAATGTAGTTATCAGATAAGCTTTACATTAACTGCATTAAGGCCTTTTTTGCCTTCCTGCAATTCGAATTCTACTTTATCACCTTCTTTAATGTTGCTGATTAAACCGCTAACGTGTACAAAAGTTTCTTTGTTAGAATCATCATGCTTAATAAAACCGAATCCTTTTTCAGTATTGAAAAACTTTACGGTGCCTGTTGTTTTGTTCATTTTAATTGTGTTGTATTGTATTAATAAAGGCGCAAACGTAGGCTTTTTATTTAAAAAATGGGTAAAAAATATTTATTATTCTGTAAGATCAAGCCTTAAATAACTTTATGAATAAGATGTATCCATTTGAAAAGCCGCTATTTAAGCGTTTGAAGCAACAGTTCGTTAAAATTTTGAAGAGAAGAAATTTTCAAATCTGCAGCATGGAATTTTAG
>JAYVLZ010000195.1:0-15516 GCA_043759175.1 Chitinophagaceae bacterium
CTATGACTTGTAAACTCCGGCGCATACATACATTGAATGGTTGTGATGCCATTACTAAAGTTCCCCGTATGTGTAACAAACAAAGAATATTCAAAAACATAACTGCCTTTATTCAGCCATCCAAAAAAGAAATTGGTGCTGGCATCTTTGGTGCTTTCGTAATATCCTAAACCGCCCTGGTATTTGTATGCACTGATCACATTTACCGGTTCCATACAGGCAGCCCTCATATCTTTCATGTGAACATATTCCATGTCACGGTCCACTCTTAATTCAATTCTTACTTTTACTTTATCACCCACTTTTAGGGTGGCACCATCTTCAATAGATTCCAGCGCCGGACCTTTATCTGTATTCTTTTCAATGAACAATTTTTTAACCAATTTTAGTGGTGTGGGGGATGTGGTGATTTTATCAAGGTCATCAAAGTATTGCCAGTAAATGGAACCCCAGCTGGTTGAGGAGTTTAGTGGTTTAGAAGTGGAAGAACTGGTGCTAACCGTTATATTTCCCATTGCTGGTTTTATCTCTTTTCCTTTGATTGTTTTTTTGAAATAGCCAGTTCCTGCTTCAGTTGCATCCCCGATAATTTTTATAGTTTTATCTCCGAGTCTGATGGTTACTTCTTTTTCTTCTTTCAACCAATCACTGCCATTCAGCAATAAAGCATAGCAAGCTTCTGCAGTAGCTTTGGTGGTCCTCCAGTTTTGAGTTTGCTTTTGTTTCAGCAACCAGGTTTTCAAATCATCAATGCTATTTTGATTTTTATCAATTTCTGTAAAGGCTTCTATCATCAATGCCTGGCTTTCTATGGGTGCCTGGTGCCAATAGTAACCACCGATATTAAACTCTTTCCAGTACATTCCCAATTCTTCGCTGGTGATGCTGTTTTCTTTTAATGATTTAATAATGTCTTTTTGTATAAACTTAAACTTATTGCTATTTACTACTGGGAATATTCTATTATGTGTTAATGCAATCATTGCTTGCATATATTTGGTTTGCTGAAGCCAAAATTTTTCTTCCTGTTCAAGAAAATATTTGAAAGCTGGTACAATATTTTTTGCAGGTTCAATTTCAAAAAAGAAACTCCGCATATACAAATACTGAATGGCAGTATAACTCAGGTTATTTTTTTTCAGGTCTGCTTTCTGTTTCAGGAGATTATCATATTCTTCTTTGATATTTTTATCTAAATAAGGCAACGCTTTTTTTACAATGCCCATAATATCTTTCAATGCATCGCTTTCATTGCCGGATAATGCATTCAGCTTTTTCAAATGACCAATTCCGGTAATGATGTATTGTGTAATATACCGGTCATCTGGTCCACCTTTGAACCAGACAAAACCACCATTGCTGCTTTGCATTTCTTTCAGCTTTGCAATGGCCTTATCAGTTTCCCTGCTCATCTTCACCATGTCAAATAGCAACGCAATATTTTTCTTTTGCTGTGATTCATTTTGTGCATCCATTACCCACGGAGTTTCCTGCAGCAAAACAGATTTAAGTTCTTCATTTTTTTGAAGATTGCTCATCAGTGCTGCGGTGTCGCCCCTTGCCCCCTGAAGGGGAGAAGCCCATTTCTCAAATACAGCTTTTATTTTAGGAATGCTGTTAGAAATATGGGTGGCTAATGTATTGGCATAGTAACGGTTGAAAGTTTGCTCTGCACACTCATAAGGATATTCCATTAAATAGGGCAGTGCCTGTACCGCATACCATACAGGGTTACTGGTGTATTCAACCGTCAGCGCATGGTTGGTTATTGTCTGGCTGTTACCACTGGTTAATAATTTTTCAAACTTAAAATCTTTCTTGTTTGTTCCACGAAGATTGATGGGCATACTCTCCGTTACCAGCATCCTGTTGGTGAGAATTGGTAATGCCATTTCTTCACCATCAGAAAATCCCCCATCCCCACTGGCCAGCGGGGGTTTAGAACCTGCTTTTGCAATGATCCTGTAGGTCATTGCACTGTTGAAGTTGAAAGGAATTTCCATTGGGAATTTTACTGCTGCACTTTGTCCCGGCGCAACCGTAAAATACTGATTCGGGAATACATTTTTGAACCACCCGTCTATTGGGTTGTTGGTAGCAGCATCCAGCAGTTCTAAGGTAGCGGTGCCTGTTAGTTCACTGTCGCTGAGGTTGACGATCTTGGCGCTGAATTCCATCCGGTCACCTTCTCTCATAAACCTGGGTGCATTGGGCTGTACCATCAATGGCTTTTGTGTAATCACTGTTTTTTCTAAGTAACCACTGGCGAGATCTTTTGTATGTGCCAGTGTCATCAGTTTCCATTGCGTTAATGCTTCCGGCATGGTGAAACTAAAGGATACATTGCCTTCTGCATCTGTTTTTAAATCAGGGAAGAAGAAAGCAGTTTCGTTGAAGTTTTTGCGGATTTGGATTTCTGATTTAATTGATTTAGATGATTGATATGATTGTTTTAGTTTAACGGCAGTTGAATCTGTTTCTTCATCTTGTACCATTTTGGGAGCAGTATTCTTCGAGACAGTCATACCTGCTACTTTCCCTTCCAGCCCATTTTTAACGGCAACTTCCTGCATTTGAGAATCCATTACTTTGTTAGCATCCCCTGGTGCCATAGCTCTCATCCTTATCATTCCACCGTTACTTTGTTCACCGTAATAATTGAATATAAGATTACTCAATAATCTATCATAAGATTTTAGTAAAGCATCTGTATAATTATATTCTCTCTTATTATATTCTTCTGAATTAACTGCATCAAATCCATTTTCACTCCAATTCAAATTATTATACAATTCCGGCCAAATATTCAACCTGCTCCAGCTATGCGTTTTAAACTGGTCAAGACTTGCATCATACATCCCTGCCAATATTTCTGCTGCGGCTTTATCACCTTTGTTACCACTAATTTTGACACTCCATTTTTCTTCACTGCCGGGTAATAATTTATCTCTGAATGTTGCGTAAGAAATATTCAGTTCTTTATTGCTCCAGGGAATATCAAACACTTCATTTCCGCTATATACCCTGTTGTGTTTTACAAAAGCATAGCTCATTCCAATTCCACCTCTGTCATTTTCTGTTACAGTAATATTATTTTTAAAAGGATTTGAAGATTGCAGCAGTTGGTAATTTACATTAACAGAACTATCCATTTTTGATACACTATGAATGAGCCATACATTATCAAAACCTGTTTTTATATTATAACAGATGGTTTCGCCGGGTGCTGCTTTTTTTGTTGATGTATTTATTACCACCGGGCTTTCGACTCCGCTCAGGGCTTTGCTTCCGACTCCGCTCAGGACTTGAATATATTTTTCTGCCTTCACCTCTTCTCCATACCGATCCTTCCCCATGGCAGTAACCTTGTACCAGCCAGCCTTTAATGAGGAACCAGATACGAAAAACGATTTCGAACTGTTAGTGCTATCGTTCTTCTCAAACACTTTATCTCCCAAAGCGTAATTTTTCACTTCATTCTCATTCTCATAAACATCATAAGGGAAGTAACCATAGTACTCATCCTTACTCATCACAAACTGGTCGGCCTGTTCCCAATATCTTTCCCTAAAAATTTTACCCGGGCTTTTTAAATGCTGTATGCTTACTGTTACGTTTATTTGCTCTTCAATATCATTCTGATTAGTGCTTTTTACCAAAATTGTTTTTAAACTGTCAGCAGTCATTTTATCATCCAGTTTTATTTCCAATTGTAATGCCTGGTAAGCCACTGCTACGGAAGTTTCACCGCTTCTTGTTTCCCCATTAATATCCGTAACATCTGCACTCACTTCATAATAAAATGTGGGCTGATCTTTTTTTGCAACACTTTCATCGGGCAATGCTTTGAATGTAATATTGAACTCACCCTTGCTGTCGGTGGTGGCATTACCGTTAGTTATTTCCACTTCCTCATTTCTTCTGTAAGGGGGGAACATCCTGCCGCCACTGCTTTTACGAATAAAACCACCACCCCACCATATCGGATAACGAACCTTACGAACCACACGGTATTTTACTGCAGCACCATCCACATTATTGCCTGCATAAGCTTTTGCAGTGCCCGTAACTTTGATGCTATCATTGATCCTGTAAGTGCCTGACGGCTTTTTTACTTCTACAGAAAATTTAGGACGCTTGTATTCTTCCACACTAAAATAACTGTAACCATTAGCCGCAGAATCGTACAAACTAAACTGACCATTTAGTGAACCTTCGGGTAATTTGAATGAACCATGATAAGAACCAAATTCATTGGTGGTCATTTTTAGCTCTGCTATTTTTTGCTGGTTGGCATCTTTTAGTTGTATGATGGAATTAAAAGAGGCAGCCACTTTGCTGTCAGCAATTTTATTTTCTTTTTTAATTACGATGCCCTTAAAGTAAACTGTTTGGCCGGGGCGGTAGATAGAACGGTCAGTAAACAAAAATGTTTGCATTTGTTCTATTGGTTGGTTGTAAGAGTCATACACATAGCCGGTATTACTGTTGTCATTCAAAAACAATTCGTCATTCCCGTGAATCATCTGCAGTGTAAAATTTCTGTATTCTTTGGTTGTTGCTATTTTGAAATAACCATTTTTATCGGCTGTGTATTGCTCTCCTTTTGATTCTTCATCCCGGCTGGTTTGGTAATTATATTTTGTTTGCCATACCTGCACTTTGGTATTGGGTAAAGGCTGTCCATTATCACGGTGCAGTACATAATATTCGTTTTCGTTGTTGTGGATGTAACTGATATTACTTACATAAATTAGCTGTTGTGCAATGATATTTTTTGTTAAAGAAAAATTTTCGTTAATGCTGGCAAGAATAATATACATGCCATTATCCAGTGCATCCACTTTTATTTCTGCAGCATGATTTTGGTAGTCGAGCGGATCAGGAAGGGAAACACTCCATTTTTTTATCGGTTTCAACGCCACATAATTCTGCCACAATTTTTCGTATTCTACCCGTTGCATCTTCTTTATTTCTTCCTTTGAAATTTTGACGATCCGAAAAAAAACTGTCTTTGTATTTTTATATTTAACCAGTGTTCTGAATGGCTGCCCCGGCACATTTACCTGTTCTGTTTCAAGGCTGAGTGATGGCTCTAATATCTGATTCAACAAATTCTGGCAATTGATACCACCTTCACTTTTTGGAAATTTTTTAACCGCTGCTTCACATAATTCCTTTGCTCTTTTTATTTCATACTGGTTGTCTGTTTTGGTAAAGGGTTCGAAGCCCTGGCCTTTATCAAAATAAATTTTTGCTCTTAAATATATTGCCTGTGAAACTGCATCATTGGCCGGATATTTTTCTTCAATATTTTTTAAAGCTGTTTCGTACAATTTTACTTTATCCTCATTTACGGCATATTGGCTGATGAAATTTAAGCGGATCAAATCGGCATCCAGCAATGCATCCGGCTTTGCATCATTCAAATGAAACTGCAGAATTTGCTGCAGCAATAAAATGGCTTTGTGATGAAGGGAGGAAGTGTCTTTAGTGGCAAAGGATGCCTTCACAAATTCATCAGCCGGTGCAAATGCTTTTGGATCATCGATACTGAATTGATATGCCGGCTTAATCAAATCCCGCTCATCCGTTACAAAATATTCAAGGGCCCTGTGAGACAGGAAATCAAAAAGAGTAGGGCGCAGGTGCCTGGTATTTTCTCCCTTAATAATGATAGCATCTAACCCATCCAGTTTATTTTGTTTTAAAATAATTTCATTGTTTAATGATGCCTTGTAGAGCTTTGAGATTGTGCCATGCAGTTTATCCAAACTCCAGGTGCTGATGTCTTTGCTTTTTTCCTCAGTCAGTTTGGTGCGGTCGTAAAATTTCCATCTGTTGTTTTGGAGGTATTGCCAGTACATTTCTGCCTGCATACTTTGCAAAATATTCTTTGCCGGTGTTTTTGCTTTAGCAATTAATGTGTCTACAAAAAAAATATTCTGTTCACCAATTTCCTCCTGTAATACATTCCTGTATTTAATTTGGTACATGGAGCTTTTTATCTGCTGTGCATCGTTGTTATCCTGCAGTGCCAGTTTGTAAATGGCTTCCACTTCTTTCAAAGCTGATTTGGTTAGGCCTTTCTTTTCAAGGCCCTCCACTTTTATCCATTGTGCCGAATAATTTTTTTCTTTCTGTGCCATTACTGTGTGGAAGGATATTACTGCGATCAGCAGTAAGAAAACTTTTTTAAGAAACATAAACCGGTTATTTAATTACAAGATACAATTTGTGAAACATCGCCAATGATTTGTTCTCACCATCAACGCTGGTAAAGGGATGCAATACTAAGAAGGATTGCATAAAGATGCTGGCTACAAATTTCTTTAACTATTTCTTATGGTTTTGCCGGGAAGGCAGGAAGCCGGTAAGAAGAAAAATATTTTTCTGTTTCCATCTTTCAGGGTAACGAAGTTGCTCATTTTTTTGATCCTGTATTTCATTTATTGCAATAATATATATTTGCTACCGAATTAAAATTAGCATAATGGGCAATGAAACCTACAGCATTCCACTCCAGTACCGCAAAATGGAAAACCTGCACATTGTTTTCTGGTTGTTTAAAGATATTAGCTGGTGTATGGTGTGGAGACCTTTAGGTATCATGATGATCATTCCAACGTTGCTCATCTCTATCATCATTGCATTCCGAACCCGGCAGTATATGAGTGAGGTTTGTCACAATGTAGCCATCACTTTTTGGATAACGGCCAACTCTTACTGGATGATCAGTGAGTTTTTTCACTTTGATACCAACATACTTTTTGGTGATTATACCTTTAAGCATCTCGCCATTATCCCTTTTGTAATTGGAATTGCCATGCTGGCCTATTATTATATCTTGTGGAGACCAAGGCATAGAGACGCTGTGGAGACTATGTGAACTTCTCAAAACCTTACAATTCCGTTTTTAACTGCATACATTACCAATCCCACTCTCGTTTTTGCTTTTAGTTTTTCAAAAAGGCTGTCCCGGTAGCTGTCAATGGTACGGGGGCTTACAAACATTTTATCGGCTATTTCTTTGTAGGTAAGTTCTGTACAGGCGTATTTTAAAAATTCCATTTCTTTTTCATTTAATTCAATCAATGTTTTTATTTCACTGGTACCATCACCAAGACTATTTACTGCATGGATAAGTTTGCCGCTTACCATTTCTGAATAATGAAAGCCTTTGGTGAGTACAGCATCAAGGGCGGTCTGCAATTCTTTTGGGTCGCAGTCTTTTAATATGTAACCCCTTGCACCGCACTTCAGCATGCGGATGATGGAACTTTCATTGTCATACATACTTAATGCAAGCACTTTAACGGAAGGATGGTTTTGCCGCAGCCATTGGGCAGTTTCGTAGCCGTCCATTTCGGGCATGTTGATGTCGAGAAGTATCAGATCCGGAAGATTAGCAGGCTTTAATTTACTGATAAAGTCTTTGCCATTATCTGCTTCAAATAAAACGGTGTAGCCCAGCGTATGCACTAATGATGCAAGTCCATTGCGGAGCAATACGTGATCGTCTGTTAAAACTATTTTTGCCATAACATCAGTTTACAGTTTACTGTTTTCAGTTTGTTCCAGTTCTACTTTTATACAGGTACCGTTTCCATTATCAGATTGTATGGTTAATGTGCTGCCGATAAGTGCAGCTCTGTTTTGCATGCTGCCAAGCCCGATGCCTTTTTCTGTTTTGTGTAATGATGCTGTATCAAAGCCTTTGCCATTATCGCCAATCAGCAGGCTGAATACTTGCGGCTGATAATTTATTTCCACCCATAGCATGCTGGCACCGGAATGTTTTTGTGCATTCTGCAGCGCTTCCTGCACTATGCGGAAGAGTACCATTTCTTTCTGGCTGTTTAATTTATACGGTTCGCCAATGCTGTTAAGTTTGGTGGAAAACTGGCCGGTGTTTTGTAAAATATTCAGCTCACTGGTAATGGCTTCGTGCAGGCCAATATCGGTAATCTTTTCCCCATGCAGCCTGCGGCTGAGGTTACGCAAATCGTTGATGGCTTTGCTTACAAGATTTTTTGTTTCATCCACTTTTGTCTGCAGAGCGGCATCTGTACCGGGTGGAAATGTATTCAGGTGCAGTTTGGCAAGGCTGAGTATCTGTCCTACATTATCATGTATTTCTTCCGAAATATTTTTAAGGGTTTGCTCCTGTATTTCTATTTGGGTTTGCAGGAGTTCCTGCTGGAAATTTGTTTTCATAATCTTTTTCTCCTCTAAATGTTTTCTTCTTCTGTTGTGGTATAGGATTGCTGCAATTAAAATAATTATTATTAACAGCAAAGCAAAAAAACTGAACAGTATTATTGAATAATACGCTTCCTGTTTATCAGTAAACATAATGTGCCAATTATTATAAACGAATATAAAATTATATTTAATGGCCTGTTGATAGTACTGAATAATTTTAATGCCCTCTTGCCGTCAATAATGGCAATCTTTGTATAAATGCCATTATAAAAAAAAGTAGTGCCAAAAAAAATGAGTATGCCGGCGCATATCCAAAAGTTATAATTGCGGAATATGGAATTTGTTTCAAGTGCATCCATATTAAAAAGTATATACACACAAATGATGGAGAGCAGAAAACCTTCCATATTGATATTAAGCCCGGGAAAGCCGCTGAACCGGTAATAAAAATACGATACAGACAAAGCAGTAAGTATAAAAAGCGGTATACTTATTTTTATCATTTTTGTAATGGCTGCAGAACTGACAGAACCAATTAAAAATAAACACAAAAGCGGATACTCAAGCACATTGTATAAATGATACAGCCAGGTAAAATTAATTTCCTTCGCAATGAGGTACAGCACCATCAGTTCCATAGCCGATGTAATAAAAAAAAGCAGGCTTAATAAACCAAATCTCTTATAGCCTTTTATAAAGGCTATAAGAGATACGATAAATGAACCAAAGATCAGTAAATTGTATATGATGTTGTAAGTGCTCACATTCTGAAACTGTTGCAGTATTTTATGCCTTTATATTTTTAACCTGATCCCTTGCATATTTCAGCAGCACAAATTTTTTCTCATATTCTTCATCAATACCACCTTTTGTTCCAGTTTTAGGCGGAGGAGGGGGTGAGCCATATTCACTTATAACGGACATGTTTTCAATACTGTTCTCATGAAAGTCCGGTGTAACCTTGCCTTGATAATATACATAATTAAGATCTTGCCCTACACTATCAACTCCTACTGTCACAAGTGATACAAATGGCACTTTTCCTTTTCCATCTATTTCTACTTTCTTTTTACATAAGTAAAATCGCAATCCTTCGCACCCAGGCTGGCTAAGGGTTTTCATCAATATGTTTTTGTCAATTGTTATTGCAGAAGAGTAGTACAAAAGTTGTTTAAGATTAATTTTAATTTTTTCTACATACTCTTTGTTAAAATCTTTTTCAAAAAACCTTTTAAAGAACTCATCAAAAAACTCATCAAAAAAGTTATTGGAACCATCTTTTTCACTTGTGTCAGTGAAAGGTTTTAGTAAATGCTGAAAATCTGCTATCAGGCTTACTGCAAGGCTTGCTGTTATGGGCAATCCATAAGGATCGTCAGGTTTTTTCCCAATCAGGGCATCAGATTCTTCCATGTTAACACTCCTGCAATTTTCCATAACTATTACAGGGAATTTCTCCTGGCGGTCAGTATCACCAGCCGTAGAGCGATTGGATAGACTGCATCCATTGTGTGCTGTCCATGTTTTTTTAGGTGTTTCATTTTTTTCCATAACTAAAGGTTTTTAGGTTTTAAATAATTGTTTAGGCTTCAAAAGTCTTAATTCCTTTTCACCCCCGCAATAGTCTTTTCACCAAATGTTAGTGATGTTTTCACCCATAGAAATTGGGTGAAAACACCATTGTAGTGCTGATATCCCTTTTGCAATTTTGTACTGGCTGATTGATAAAGGAAGTACCTCAACCACAGTTCTTATAAAGATAATGGTAAAAATTATACAGTTGGCAATGCCTACGAAGGCGGTATAAATATTAGAACTCTTATACCCCAATTCCTGAAAAATGGGAAAAAGTTTAATGCAGTTTGGCAGTCTGGGAGGCTGATAGCGGTTGTACTAAAGCTATCGGAATGCGGAAACCTTACCAATACTTTGTTACTGCTGCACAATATGAATGCGCTAAATGAAGGGGCGTATGAGGTGGAGCTGGTGGGGAGGAATCAATAAAGTTTACACTGTAATAAAAATTTATAAAACCTTAAACTATGTATATGAAAAAGATTATAATAATTATCCCTGTATTTCTTAGTTTGTTTTCAGTTACTGCACAACAAAAGCAGGCTAATAGATTAGTAGGATTTCTGGGACGCCAAACTGTAAACAGGGAGATGAAAGATGTCAAAAAAAATTATGACACTTTGAAAGTAGTTGACTCATTTATGTCTATCATAGATACAAGGGGGAGCAAGAGATTGGCACAGAAAATATATACGCCTTCCACTACATCTAATAGTTCATTTATAAATGATAATGCGAACGTAAGCCTTGAGTCTGATTTTGGCGACGGATCTGGCAGTGTGAGTGCTGCATGGACAAAAAGGAATTTTACACTTTCAGGCGAAGTTAAACAACCCTTCCAGGAAAAGCCTAAAGAATTGACCCCTCTTTCACTCGATGGCCTCTCTAGTGGAACTTCAGTAAAGCTTGGAATGCAGCTAAATTTTTCCCGTCTAAAAAGCGATACGGAAATAGATTCACTTTTTAAAAAAATTAAAAAAACTTTTTACCTGAAAAAGTATGCCGACTCAATTAAAATACCATGTTGCGACAGTGACTTAATTACTGAAATAAAGAATGATAAAACCAACTACTATTATAAAAAGAAATATGGAAAGATTGTAAAAATTGATTCATTAAAGAAACTAGGCTGCTGTTACAAAGATTCAATGACTGTCTTTTACTTAAAGGATACCTTATATCGGCACGACTATGCAGAAATAAATCAAATTGATTTTAACGATCTCGATTCGGCATCAAAAGCAGATTTTCTTGAAAGTATTTTTGTAAAAACCTGGTTAGTAAATGCATCTGCTTCTATATCGAAAGCCGGTTTTGATTATATTAAGGATTCATTTTCTATAAATCCTGTTTTAGATGAAACGCATATTAATAAAAGTTACAAACTTGTAATTGGGCGAATATTAAATGCTGAAAGCAGTGATAATATGAGTGTATTGGCATTAAGCTGTGTGTATTCGAAAACTTTTGAAGATGGTTCAGAACCGGTAGATTATAATTTTCCGATTGGTAACTTAGGAGCAAGTTATTCAAAAAAAGTAAGTATAGGCACTCCATCATTAAAGGGCAATACACGTCTTGCACTTGAATGGCGGAAAAAGGTTTCAGCCCATGTGGCATTTTCTCCATCTGTTAGTTACCAGTTCACTAAAAAATCGCTTGCAGCCGTACTTCCTGTATATATTTTCCAGTTTAAAAAAGATGGCAAGATTGCCGGATTACAGGGAGGCTTAAAGCTTGGTTACATAACCCAAACAAATGAAAGTAAACTTACCAGCTTCTCAAAAGGTTTTAGTGCAGGTGTATTTATTGCCGCTCCTTTTGATCTCTTTTCTTTCTAATATAATTCCCAGCATTGTAATCTTATAAAAACATTTATTAACTCTAATATTTAAAATCATGAAACAAATTCCAACAATTATCGGCTGGTTGCTGATACTAATTGCCTTTGCACTTTATATATATGGTTTGGGCTTGGGCATATACTGCTCCTTCCATGAAGATGGTGGAGGTAAAGCCCTTGCATTGCCTGAACCGCTTGATATAATGGTTACCAGTATCGGCGCAATATTTCTTACAAATCTTGGTGCAGTGTTAGGTATATCAATCACCAATCCAGCTTCAGCGTTAGCAGCCAAAACTATTCCCTCTGTCCTTAAAAAAGGTGAGGAGAAAGCTGTAATACCTCCAATGAATGTAAAAGAAACAATTCAGTATATGGCTGTGCTTGTCTTTTTGCTCGGCTTGGTATCTTGTTTCATTGCATGGGCTTGCAAAGAATTTATTTCAGATCCTGCAAAAATTTATTCAATCATTCCGCAGCAGGGCAAAACACTCATCGGAGTTATCAGTGCCTACATGGCATTCATTTTAGGAAAATCTAACAATTAATAAAAACTTAAAACCAACATTATGAACAAAGCATTACTGGTAGGTATCAATACTTATCCAACGCAACCATTAAAAGGATGCGTAAATGATGTAAAGGATATGGCTGATTTTCTTGTTGAAAACTGTGGCTTTGCTATGGATGAAATCAGGTTGTTAACAGATAACAGAGCAACAAAACAAGAGATCGTTAACCGTTTACAATGGCTGATACAGGGAGTACAACCCGGTGACAGGATTGTATTTCACTACAGTGGACACGGAGCACAATTGCCAACACGAAATCCAGAAGGAGAGGTGGACAACCTGGATGAAATTATTTGCCCATACGATTTTAACTGGACGGATGAAACTTCTATCAGGGATAAAGAGTTTAAGGAAATGTTTTCCAAAGTACCTCCAGGTGTACTTTTTACATGGATATCTGATTCATGCCATTCTGGTGATTTGTTTAGGTTTATGAATAGTGAGACAATTAAAGTTTATAAGGAATTTAAGGTGATGGAACCACCTGCCGATATAAAATGGAGACTGGATACTGCAAAACAAAAGAAACTGAAACCCCTAACTATTAGCCGGGCAGTTGATAACACAAGTGCATTCTTAATTGCCGGTTGCAAATCAAATCAACTATCAGCTGATGCTTTTATTAACGGCAGATTTAATGGAGCTCTTACTTTTTATTTGATTGATACTTTAAAACGTGCAGGTAATTTAGGAGCTCCTATGAGTGTTATTATTAGCCAGGTTTTAGAGCAACTAAGACAAAATAATTTTGATCAGGAGCCACAGCTTGAAGGTAATGATGACTTAAAAAATCACAGTTATTTGAGTTAAGCTAAACCCAGAGCATTTACACCTTTTGCAAAAGGTGTAAATGCCTATGTCTAAGAGTATAATTATTGGACAAAGAAATAGGTACAATTATAGTCATGTACTTGAAATAAGTTTTGCCCCTTTTTCCCGTTGCCAGCATTCCCGTTGGCAACGCTGTTTTCTCCCCGTATATTTGCAGCCGCTTTAATAAGCACCTGAAAACAGTAAACCCTTTTGATGGAACACTTTATCAGGGTGTAACTGCCGGTAAACAATTATCAATTATCAATTATTATGTATCGTTCTCATACCTGCGGCGAATTACGGATTGCCGATATAAATAAAGAAGTTGCCCTCTGCGGTTGGGTGCAGACAGTGCGTAAGTTTGGCAGCATCACATTTGTTGACCTGCGTGACCGCTATGGCATTACGCAGTTGCTGTTTTCAGAAAACTTGAATACACAGTTAGAGGCCAATCCCCTGGGCAGGGAGTTTGTGCTGCAGGCGAAAGGAAAGGTGAACGAACGCAGCAGTAAAAATGCGAATATTCCTACCGGTGATATTGAGATTGTGGTGAGTGAATTTACCATTTTAAATAAATCTGCCGTGCCGCCATTTTCTATACAGGATGATACGGATGGGGGGGATGAACTGCGGATGAAATATCGTTTTTTGGATCTGCGTAGAAATATCGTAAAGAAAAATTTAGAGTTGCGGTATGCAGTGGGCCGCAGCACCAGGAATTATTTGCATGAAAATAATTTCATGGATATTGAAACGCCTTTCTTAATTAAAAGTACACCGGAAGGCGCAAGAGATTTTGTAGTGCCGAGCAGAATGAATGCAGGACAGTTTTATGCATTGCCACAAAGTCCGCAAACATTTAAGCAGTTGCTGATGGTGAGTGGATACGACCGTTACTATCAAATTGTAAAATGTTTTCGGGATGAAGATTTACGTGCCGACCGCCAACCCGAGTTTACACAGATAGATTGTGAAATGAGTTTTGTGGAGCAGGAAGATATTTTAAATATGTTTGAAGGCTTGGTGAAACGTATTTTTAAAGATGTAAAAAATATTGACTACACGAATGTGGTGGAACGCATGACATGGGAAGAAGCGATGTGGAATTATGGTAATGATAAACCAGACATCCGTTTTGAAATAAAAATTGCAAACCTGAAATTTCCACAGCATGTATTTCTAACAAAGACATCACAATCAGCTTTAATTGATGGGGCATCATTTGGAGTATTTGATGATGCAGAAACGGTATTGGCAATTGCGATAACCGGTTGCAGCGAATACACCCGTAAGCAAACAGATGAACTAACGGAGTGGGTGAAACGTCCGCAGATTGGAATGAAGGGGTTGGTGTTTATTAAATGCCTGCCCGGCGACCCGGCGACGGGTAATGCAGGGATAACATACAAAAGCAGCGTAGATAAATTTTATGCTTCTGAAAAATTAAAAGCCATTGCAGATGCCGCCAATGCAAAAGCAGGTGACCTGGTGTTGATATTAGCAGGTGCAGAAGAAAAAACAAGAAAGGCTATCAGCGACCTGCGGATGTATATGGCGGATAAACTGGGCATGCGTAAAAATGATGAATTTAAATTGCTGTGGGTGCTGGATTTTCCATTGTTTGAATATGCGGAAGATGATAATCCCGCCAGTGGCGGGACAGGCCGCTGGGTGGCAAGGCATCATCCGTTTACTTCGCCCAAGCCGGATCATATTGAGATTATGATCAACAACAATCCGGTGATTGAAAATGCGGCTGAGTATTTAAAGCATCCTTACGCCGGCATTAAAGCCAATGCGTATGATATGGTTTTGAATGGCAATGAAATTGGCGGTGGCAGCATCCGTATTTTTCAACGGGCATTGCAGGAAAAAATGTTTGCTGCATTGGGAATGGATGAAGCAGAACAACAACATAAGTTTGGATTTTTGTTAGGTGCATTTGAATATGGCGCTCCTCCGCATGGCGGGCTGGCATTTGGTTTCGACCGTTTGTGTGCAATACTTGGTGGAAGTGAAAGTATCCGTGATTTTATTGCCTTCCCGAAAAATAATAGTGGCAGGGATGTGATGCTGGATGCACCGAGTACGATTGATGCAAAACAGTTTGAGGAGTTGCAGATAAAGCTGGATTTGAAATAAAACTGAATGATAAAGATGATATCTTTTTAAAAGATGTCATCTTTGCGAAAGTTTTTTTAAAATAAAATATGCAAATTCATTACGATAGCAAAACAGACTTACTTTATCTGAGGATAGCTTCAGGAGAGCAGAAAGTAACAAACAAAAGAGTTACAGAAGATATTGTGCTGGACATGGGAAGTGATGATAAAATTGTTGGTATTGAAATTATGGATGCTTCAAAGCATGTGGATTTGGATAAGTTGATGCCAGTGGAATATTTGAAGGCTTTGTAAAAATAATTGCAACTTCAAAACACATGCCGAATAAGAAAGTAAAAAGTAATGCAATAAAAAAAAATAGTCGTGTAAAGGCTGGTAAAAAGGT
>JAYVLZ010000196.1:0-5900 GCA_043759175.1 Chitinophagaceae bacterium
CTAAAATGCATTTTTTATTCTGCTTTTTTAACTAATTTAGTTGTTTGCTTTATTTCGTCCGGACACAGTACTCGTTGTAGTATAACATCCACCCTGAAATAATCAATTTGAGATAAAGTTGCCGATAATATCAACAGGAATTTCTAATACCTAAACTAACAATTTTATGAAGAAACAACCCGCTGGTTTTTTCAGCACAGCAGTGTTTTGTAAGCTTATCATTTTTTGTTGTGTTATTTTTTTCAGCACAACTGTGGCAAAGGCGCAGGAAACTGTAAAAGGAAAGGTTACAGACAGTGCTTTTAAACCTCTTGGAGGTGTATCCGTAATTGTTAGGGGAACCAAAAACGGAACCAGTACCAATGACCTTGGAGAATTTCAATTAAACGGAGTTGCTGCCAATGCCGTAATAATCATAAGCAATGTTGGCTATGAAACTAAAGAGATAAGGGTTACACCCGGTAAGGATATCAGCGTTGCATTAAATGCAGATGCAAACCTTTTGGGTGATGTGGTGATAACCGGGTTCCAGCAAATAAATAAAAAGAAATTTACAGGTGCCGGCGTAAAATTAAAAGCCGACGATATTAAAACAGCAGGTGCTGTTGATGCCACCCGTATGCTGGAAGGCAGGGCAGCGGGTGTAACGGTACAAAATGTTTCCGGCACTTTTGGTTCTGCACCAAAAGTAAGAATACGGGGAGCCACTTCCATCAACGGCGATAACAAACCACTTTGGGTAATAGATGGTGTGGTGCTGGAAGACCTCGTCAATATTTCCAACGACCAGCTTTCCAGCGGCGACCCCACCACTTTACTGGGATCTTCCGTTGCCGGTATTAACGTAAATGATATTGAAAGTTTTGACATCCTTAAAGATGCTGCTGCCACTGCATTGTACGGTGCCAGGGCTATGAATGGCGTGGTTGTTATTACTACCAGGAAAGGTAAGTCGGGCAAACCATCCGTTAGCTATACAGGCAATTTCAGCACACAGTTAAAACCAATTTATGCTGATTATAATATCATGAATTCTGCTGAACAAATGTCCATTCTTGCGGCGCTGGAACGCAATGGTTTTTTGGAAGCACCCTCGCTTGCCAAACGTTCAGACAATGGTGTGTATGGCAAAATGTACGACCTGCTGGATGCAGATGACAATGGTAATTTTGCAGTGCTTAACACACAGGAAGGAAGAAATGCTTTTTTGCTGAGGTATGCCAGGGTAAATACAGACTGGTTTGATATTTTGTTTAAAAATTCTTTAATCCAGGAGCACTCACTCAGTATTTCTTCAGGAACAGATAAATCGCAGTCATTTTTTTCCACCAGTTTTTACAATGACAACGGATGGACTATTGCGGATAACGTTAAGCGTTATACGCTCAATTTCCGCAACAATTATAATATCAGCGACAAACTTTCTGTGGGCTTTATTGCTGCCGGTTCTGTTCGTATGCAAAGAGCGCCAGGTACGTTACGGCGAACCAGCAATGTTTTCCAGGGCCAGTACGAACGTGAATTTGATATCAACCCTTTTAGTTATGCTTTAAACACCAGCCGGGCTTTAACGGCTTATGATGAAAACGGCAACCTGGAATTTTTTAAAAGAAACTGGTCGCCTTTTAATATCATACAGGAATCAAAAAATAATTATATAGATATTAATGTGATAGACCTGAAACTGCAGGGAGAGGCCGGGTATAAATTCACTAAAAATCTGCGGTATGATTTTGTAGCTGCATTTCGTTATGTAAAGTCCACGGTAGAACACCAGATCACAGAAAATTCCAACCTGGCACAGGCATACCGCCAATTCAGCAGAATCGGGCAAACCGGTCCAAATTCTACCGTAATAGATAATAACAAATATTTGTACCAGGACCCGGATGATCCTAACAGCACCCGGAGAGTTTCCGTTTTGCCTTATGGCGGTTTCTATAATATCAGCCAGAATTATTTCGTGAATTATGATATCCGCAACAGTATTAATTATACCACTGTTATCAATGATAAGCACAGTATCAATATCCTTTTAGGTCAACAGGTAAAATATACTAACAGGCAGGATTATTTTGCTATTCATCCAGGTTACCAATATGATAATGGTGGTGTGGCAAACCCGGTGTATCAATACTACAAAAAAACAATTGAAGCCAATTTTTCCACTTTTGGCATGGGCAGAACTTACGACCGCTTTGCTGCATTTTACCTGAACGGGCAATATACTTATGACAGAAGATATAATGTGTATGGTACGGTACGTTATGACGGGTCCAATAAATTGGGTTCTTCCAAAACAGCCCGCTGGTTACCTACCTGGAGTTTTGGCGGATCATGGAATATAGATGAAGAAAAGTTTTTTGATAACATAACCCTGTTCAGTTATTTAAAACTCAGGGGCAGTTACGGCCTTACAGCAAGTTTGGGCCCGGTTACCAATTCTGATGTAGTGCTTACCAGTGCTATACCCAACCGTACCTTCCCAACAGAAAGAGAAACTGTTTTACAAATTGGCGGGCTTAAAAACTCAGACCTTACCTGGGAAAAAAATCACCAGTTGAACATCGGCATAGATGGTGCATTGCTTAATGGCCGTATTGAATTTAGTTTTGACTGGTATAAAAGAGAAAGCTTTGACCTTATCAGTCTTATTAAAACAGCAGGGATTGGTGGTGAATCTTACAAAGCTATTAACTATGCAGACATGAAAGCGCATGGTATTGATGTAATGTTAGGTGGTACCATCATAAGAACAAAAAACCTGGGATGGAAAGCCAATGTTACTTTTGGTTACAATACCAACCAAATCACCAACGCAAGAAACCTTCCCATCATTTACGACCTGGTAAAGCAGGAAGGTGGTAACAGGGAAGGCTATCCTGTAAACAGTTTGTTCTCTATTAAATTTGATGGCCTTTCTGCTGAAAATGGCATTCCTTATTTTATTGATGAAAATGGTCAGCGGGCTCAGGGCGTAGATATTCAATCTGAAAAAATTGAGAACCTTGTTTATTCCGGTCAAATAGATCCCAAATTTTCAGGAGGTTTTAATAACACCTTTAATTATAAAAATTTATCGCTGAATGTATTCGTCAGTTTCCAGGGAGGCAACAAAATTAGATTGTATCCTTCTTTCAGGAGAGGATATGTGGACCTGGATGCTATGCCAAAAGAATTTGCAGACAGCTGGTTACATGCAGGCGATGAAAAAGTTACCAACATACCCGTAATAAGCGATCAGTATTATTTACTGCAGTTAAACGGATCGTCATTGTTTCCATACAATGCATACAACTATTCAGATATACGGGTGGCTAAAGGCGATTTTGTAAGACTGAAAAGTGTTTCGTTGTCGTACAATCTTACTCCGCAATCATTAAAAAAAATAAGTGTTATAAAGAACCTTTCAATTACTGCTGCTGTCACCAATCCTTATCTTATTTATTCTGATAAAAAATTAAAAGGACAGGATCCGGAATTTTTTAATGCAGGCGGTGTAGCACAGCCATTACAAAAACAAATTACCTTATCCATAAAAGCAGGTTTTTAAAATTTATTGTGATGAAAAAATTATTGATCATACTGGTTGTTTCAACTGCAGCATTTACAAGTTGCAAAAAGTTTCTGGAAAAAGAACCGGATAACAGGACAAAACTCGAATCGCCTGAAAAGGTATCGCAGTTGCTGGGTTCGGCGTATCCGCAAAATAATTATCAGCTGATGGCTGAATTATCATCAGACAATGCTGATGATCTTATAACACAAAGCTTAGATGACCCTAACTGGCTCAGGCTTACAACGGATATATATACGTTTACAGATAACAACGCCGGTGCCGCAAGTGAAGATACGCCTGACGGCTACTGGTTTGGTTGTTACCGTGCAATAGCAGCCTGTAACCTGGCGCTTGCTGCCATAGATAAAGTGCCTGCTGCAGCACAAAATGATTACAAAGCGCAAAAAGGCGAAGCATTGCTGGCAAGGGCTTATGCTCATTTTATGCTGGTTAACTTCTTTTCCAAATTTTATAACCCTGCTACAGCCTCATCAGATCCGGGTATTCCTTATGTAACAGAACCCGAAGAAGTATCCATTAAAAAATATGAACGCAAAACAGTGCAGTATGTTTATGATATGATTGAACAGGATTTGCACCAGGGGCTTCCATTAATTGATGATAACAGTTACAGGATACTTAAATATCACTTTAATAAAACGGTTGCTAACGCATTTGCAAGCAGGTATTATTTGCATAAAAAAGAAATGGACAGCGTTATAAAATATGCAACTGCCGCTATTCCTGAAAATAACTTTACCCGCTACCTGAGGCCATGGAACACTGTATATATAGGTCTTGATCTGAATGGTAACGGAAGCCTGGACCAGGTTTACAACAGTGCAACAGAAAATGCTAACCTGCTGTTGGCCGAGTCGCAATCCTGGTGGTGGAGGATTTCAAACTTTGGACGGTATGGTATGTCAAAAGTGCTGTCCGGCTATGCAGGCGGAAATGCACATATTTCTGATGGCCCATGGGCATACCGGGTGGGGGCTTATCTTACAGGACACAATTCTATCCCGAAAATTGAATACAACTTTGTGGAAACCTCTATCGGGAGCGGCATAGGAAACGAATGGCCAAGAGTAGTTCTTTTAAGTGCAGAAGAAGTATTGTTTAACCTTGCTGAAGCATATACTTATAAAGGAGAAAACCAAAAAGCAATTGATTTACTAAATACTTATCTAAGCACACGTATTGATGGATACAATGCTTCCGTAGATAATATTGATGCAGAAAAAATAGAAAGTTTTTATCAGCAAAATCCAGACTTACTTAAAGCAACACCATTTTCTCAGGTAAATAATCTCACAGGCGGGTTAATAAATATAATTCTCGATTACAAACAATTGGAGTTTTCGCAGGAAGGCTTACGCTGGTTTGATATATTGAGATATGGAATGGTGGTAACACACAATCAGTATAAAAATAACGGAAACGTTATTGATAAAACTTATACACTTGATGCAAATAATATTCACAGGGTTTTCGAGCTTCCAGCAACAGCTATGAGCCAGGCTGGACTACCTGGTAACAGATAAAACAGATTAAAGTAAAAACAAAAAAGTTTATGAAAATATTAAACCAATTAAGTTGTATTCTCCTGATTGTATTTTTTGCAGCATCATGCAAAAAGGAAGAAAAACTGGGTGAGGTGGGAAATATTCCCGGCCTTGGTGGAGACACCTGGGTAAAGGGCCCAATCGACAGTTTTATTTACACCAATCTTACACTGCCTTATAATATAGACGTAAAATATAAATGGAACCAGTTTTCCATTAATCAGATAGAGAAAAATGTGGTGCCGCCAAAAGAAGAAGTGGTAATACCAGTATTGCAGTCGGCAGTAATAAATGTATGGGCCAATCCTTACACTGCTGAAACAAACAGCCTGTTCTTAAAAAAATATGCACCCAAATATTTTGTACTGGCAGGCAGTGCGGCTTATTTTCCTGATGGAAGCGCTCTGTTAGGTGTGGCAGGGGATGGAAGACAGATCACTATGTTCCAGTTAAATTATTTCCGTCCAAACAGCGTACCGGGCCATGTGCCCCAGGATACTATTGTACAAAAGGAAACTTACTTAACCATACACCATGAGTTCTCTCATATTTTTGATCAAATACGCCAGCGCCCCGATGAATTTAATAATGTTACGCAGAGTGCTTACTCTACTGACTGGATCAATATTTCTGATGCAGCGGCCAGAGAAAAAGGTTGTATTACGGCTTATGCTTCCAGCGAGGCAGGCGAAGACTGGGCAGAAATGATATCTTATATGCTGGTATATGGCGAGGTCCGTTTTGCAGAGATAGTAAATTCAATTTCAGATCCCACC
>JAYVLZ010000197.1:0-12842 GCA_043759175.1 Chitinophagaceae bacterium
GTTGCCGGTTCATCCAGATCTGGGTTATAAAATTGTGTAGAAAACGCTTTGATCGATTCCAGTTTTTGATCCATCACATGAGAAATATCTATTACAAAATCTGGCTGCAGATACCTGTCCTGGATATAATTAAAAACATATGTTGGTTTCCAGGGTTCCTGCAATTTACCCTCCTCCCAGGTTTCTATTTTTCTTAAACCAGAAAGGAAAGCGGCATCTTCAACAAGCGCTGCACTTCTACCATGATCCGGGTGCCTGTCCTCAGGGGCATTGCATAAAATAATTTCCGGCTGGTATTTTCTGATGGCAGTAATTACTTTGCGTTGCTGAGCTTCATCATTTTTAAAAAAACCATCTGCCAATCCTAAATTCTCCCTTACATCCACCTGTAAAATTTTTGCTGATGCTGCAGCTTCCTGTTTCCTGATTTCTGCTGTGCCCCTGGTGCCTAATTCTCCCTGGGTTAAATCAACAATTCCTGTTTTCTTGCCCAGCAATTTTTCTGACAGTAAAACACCACTGCAGGATAATTCCACATCGTCCGGATGTACACCAAAAGCAAGAATATCAAGTTTCATTTTAGTTGAGGGGTTTAGTTGGTTAGAGGTTTATCTGGTTACAAGTTTAGTGTTTAGAATGTTTAGAAGTTTAATGACAAAGATTTACATCCGTCAAAGACAGCAGGTAGAATTTTTATCAATGTTTGATCTTGAAATATTGTAAGCGTTAACTTTCAACCTTAAACTTTCAACCTTTTTCAACTCCTGTAACCATACATCCGTTCCACTTCCTTTACTATTTTTTCCATTTCTCTTTCATCACCTTCCTTATCATAAGGTTGTTTGAGGTTGCTGCCAAAAAAGAAGGCAACCGTTTGGTAGAACCTTGCAGTGAAACCGCCTTTATATTCTTTGATGATCTCGTAACAATTATTGCCGGTTTCCCTGTTAATCAGTTTCATTAATACTTTGCCCTGGTAAACGGACAGATTGGTAATGGGATCAGAAAAATCTTTTCGTAAATCTTTTTCTCTTGAGCGGATATATTTTTTTCTTTGCTCTTTATCATTCACACTGGCCAAATGAGCGTTAATATCATTCATAATAATGCCGGCCCGTTTTGCATACGGGAAGGTTACATAGATGGCGTTCCGGAGCCTGGTCCATTCAGCCCTGGCTCTTCTTTGTTCGTCAGACAGCCGCCTGTATAAGGGAATGGCCTGCAGGGTTTTCGCTTCAATGGTGTCTCCATCATATATAATAGCATAGGACACGATAGTATCATTTACGGCATACTGTGCATGGAGCTGTTCGGTTTTGATGGTAAAAAAAAATACCAGCAAAACCAAGGTGAAATATTTGTATAATAGTAAGTAGCGGCTCATTGCGCTGTAAATTTACATTTTTTGTCTTTACCCCCGTTTTTTGTCTGTTAAATGATTTTGAAATGAATTAAATTTTATTGTAACGGTTTTTTTAGGTCATCATTGAAACCTTCCTTAGAGCATCTGATGCATCCATTTTATTTTGAAGCGTTGGGTTGCTGGTATAATTTTTATTTGTTTAATTGCCAGATACTATAGTTTAATATCATGGCAAAACTAACCCAGGAAATATACGGAACAAGCAGCCATGAAGCAATCTTATTGATACCGGCAAAAGAAAAAATAGTGAGTAGTATAAATATCCAGAGCAGGATGATTTCGGCAAAAGCAAAACCAATTTGATGCAGGTTAAAAAAAATAACTGACCAAAAAAAATTAAGCACTGACTGTATAATAAAAAATGAAACAGCCATTGTTTTTATACCATTATTGTTCTCTGATTTCCACACCAGGTATAGTGCAATTCCCATCAGCATATATAATATCGTCCATACAGGACCAAATATCCAGTTGGGAGGATTTCAGGAAGGTTTATTAATTGACTGATACCAGTTACTTATTTGTGGTATTGTAAAATAACTGCCAAGGGCTCCAATGGTCAATGGTATGGCCATAGAAATTATTAGTTTAAAAATATTATTCATGATGATATAATGTTTCAACTCAACTAATTGTTTATAAAATCATATACCAATATTTTTCTCCCTGAACCCAAACTTTAGAATAATTTAGCCAAATAAAAATTTTGATACACATGAATGTATAAATATGGGTGTGGAGCAATCTGAAATAAGAACAGTACAGGTAATGCGCTACGTAACTCCTTTGAGAGAAGGAGGTTCGTTGCCTGCCATTGCAGAAGCAGACGATGGATTTTTATATGTGATCAAATTTCGTGGAGCAGGGCAGGGAACAAGGGCATTGATTGCAGATTTGCTGGGTGCCGAAATAGCCAGGGCTGCCGGAATGAAAGTGCCTGAACTGGTATTTGCAGAACTGGATGAAGCCTTTGGCCGCACTGAACCCGATGAAGAAATACAGGACCTGCTTCGTGCCAGCAAAGGACTGAATTTGGGTGTTCATTTTTTATCAGGCGCCATCACTTACGATCCGGCAGTGGGTAAAATCGACGAGTTGCTTGCTTCCAAAATTGTATGGCTGGATGCTTTTTTAACCAATGTGGACCGTACTGCCCGTAATACCAATATGCTGATGTGGCACAAAGAGCTTTGGCTGATTGATCATGGTGCTGCATTATTTTTTCATCATACCTGGCATAACTGGGAGGAGCAATCGCTTAAATCTTTTATCCAGATAAAAGATCATGTACTCTTGCCACAGGCCAGCGAACTGGATAAGGCAGATGTGTTCATGAAAGAAAATATCACCCCCGAAAAAATTAAGGCTGTTGTTGCATTGATACCAAATAGCTGGTTAATAAATGAAGGCGACACTGCAACACCTGCAGATAAGAGAATTGTGTATGATAATTTTTTAATTAACAGGCTTAACCAGTCTGCTGTTTTTGTAAATGAAGCCAGGCATGCAAGAGAATCACTTATTTGAATACGCTATCATCAGGGTTGTGCCCAGGGTAGAACGGGAAGAATTCCTGAATGTGGGTGTTATTGTGTATTGTAAGAAGCCAGCTTTTTTGCAAACAACGATTACACTCAATGAAAAACGCCTGCTGGCATTATATCCGGAGATTGATATGGAAGAAATACAATCTCACCTGAAAGCATTTGAACAAATCATTGCCGGTGATGCAAGTGCCGGGCCAATTGCGGCATTGGATATTGCATCCCGTTTTCGCTGGCTCACTGCTAAACGCAGCACCATATTGCAGACATCTGTGGTACATCCCGGCTTATGTAAAGATCCAGCTCTCACTTTGGTTCGTTTACATGAGCAATTGGTATTGTGCTGATTTAAATTATGGCACAATATGTATCCGGAATATATCATCATCCTTATGTGAAGTATTTCAAAATCATGGTATTATTGGTTTAAAAAATCCTCCTTGTTCTATACTACAACAAACAGGCAAAAAAATATCATCAGCCTAAGATTGTGAACAATTTTTTTTGAAATGAATAAAATCACTCATATCTTAGCCGTTCAAACAATGAAAAGATTGATTGACTAAAATCCTTTATCAAAAGCAAGAACTTTTTGTAAACCTGGATTTTAACCTTAAGTCATGCTTTTTAACTCTTTTCATTTCCTCTTTTTCTTTATTATCGTTACCGGTATTTATTTCGTTTTACCTCATACTAAACGGTGGATATGGCTGCTGGCTGCCAGTTGTTATTTTTACATGGCCTTTGTGCCGATATATATATTTATACTGGGTTTCACCATTATCGTGGATTATTTTGCCGGTATCTTTATTGAAAATGCAACCGGCAGGCGGCGAAAATTATTTTTAATTTACAGTTTGGTCGCTAATATCGGCACGCTGTTCATTTTTAAATATTTCAATTTTCTTAATGATAATTTTTCTTTTTTACTGAAAGGCTTTGGCCTTGATAATCCCATTCCTTACCTCTCCATACTGCTCCCCATCGGTTTGTCTTTCCATACATTCCAGGCAATGAGTTATACCATTGAAGTGTATCGGGGCAATCAAAAAGCAGAACGCCATTTTGGCCTGTATGCTTTGTATGTAATGTTTTATCCTCAGTTGGTGGCAGGCCCTATTGAACGGCCGCAAAACCTGCTGCACCAGTTTCGGGAAAAACATCATTTCGACAGCGACAGAGTATTTGATGGGTTGAAATTAATTACGTGGGGATTATTTAAAAAACTGGTGATTGCAGACAGGCTGGCAATATATGTAAATGGCACTTACAATTATTATGAACAGCAAAGTGGTGTTGCGCTGGTACTGGCTACCATCTTTTTTTCGTTCCAGGTTTATTGCGATTTTTCTGGCTATTCAGATATTGCCATTGGTACAGCAAGAGTAATGGGTTTTAACCTGATGACAAATTTTAAACGCCCCATATTTGCCAGAAGTACCGGTGAATTCTGGAAACGCTGGCATATATCATTATCCACCTGGTTTAAAGATTATTTGTATTTCCCTTTAGGTGGCAATAAGGTTGCATTGCCAAGGATGTACCTGAACCTGATGATCGTTTTTTTAATCAGCGGGCTATGGCATGGAGCCAACTGGACTTTTATTATATGGGGAGGCATCAATGGCTTTTACCTGGTATTTGCACTCATTACAAAGAAAATAAGAGAACGGTGCTGGTCACTTACTGGTATCAATAAAATCCCCTGGTTAAATACCGCCATTCAAATAGTAACCACCTTTACACTAATCGGGTTTTCAAGAATTTTTTTCAGGTCAGAAAATGTTGGACAGGCGCTGTCAATTATAAAAAAGATGTTTGTTTTTAATGGCTCTTTATTCAATGAGAGCACAACTATGATCGTTTATTCATTATTTGCCATCGGCTTTTTAATTCTTGTAGAGTTACGCAGGGAGTTTTTTTTCGACTCCTTCTCCTTATCCTATCATCAATCTTTTTGGGTACGCAATGCATATTATGCAGTTTTAGTATTATTAATATTGATAGTAGGTGTATATGATGGCGGGCAATTTATTTACTTCCAGTTTTAATCAGCATTAACATGAAAAAAATATTAGAAGATAATGGCGTTAAAACTTTCTTTATAAAATTGTTGTTTTTCGCAATTACAGTAGCTGCTGCAGATATAATAATCGGGAAAGTATTAAAGAAAACATATTTCCGCCAAAAGTCTGGGTACGACTATCTCACCACTCTCTCTATTAAACAGGCAAAAGATCCGGTAATGATTTTCGGATCATCAAGAGCTGTTAATATTTTTAATCCTTCCGTTATGGAAAAGGTGCTGAACCTTCCATGTTTTAATGCAGGGCGTGTTGGGCAATCTGTTTTTTATCATTACGCTGTTTTAAAATCAGTATTGAAACGTTATACACCGGAAAAGATCATTTTAAGTTTTGATGCAGGCAACTTTGAAAAAGACCAGGAAGATTATGACCGGATATCCAGCCTTTTACCATATTATGACAGCAACCCGGAAATAGAACCAGTAATTAATTTGAAAGGACCTTATGAAAAAATAAAAAACATTTCCAGTATCTATCCATATAATTCATTACTGCTGCCCATTGTAAGTGGTAATTTGCAAAAGGGTAAAAACAGGTATGATAATATCAAAGGGTATATACCTATTAAAAAAACAATCCGTGGTCCATTGCGTACAATGGATTTTACCCACAAGGATATATTGGATTCCAAAAAAATAAATATCTACAAAGCATTCATCAATGAATGCATTAAGGCAAATATAGACTTGTATATTATTTGCCCGCCATACCTGGTTAATGCTGTGGGAAATGACCTGTCTACAGAAACTGCAAAGAAAATTGCCAGTGAGTATAATATAAATTTTATAGACTATTCCAGAGACAGTTTTTATACACAGCAGCCGCAGTTATTTGCAGACTTCCGGCATTTGAACGGTAAGGGTGCGGATCTATTTACAGAAAAGGTGGCAGCACTCATAGGCAATCATTAATTGTTACTCACCATCCACAATGTCACCATAATTGATCAGCAATTCTTCGTCGGCTGCAATATCACTGATGGTTTCAAAATCTTCTCCGTCATTGATAGAAATAATATTTGGTCTTTCTGAATGGTTTAAAAAATTCACCAGGTCCATTGCTTTAAAACCATAGTCGGGAATAAAATAATTTTCTTCATCGTACAGGCAAAAATTTTCTACCAGGTCAATAGTGTGCTGTGGTAATTGTGCCACTTCTTTTTTACTTACCGGTATCCATTCTCCAATACCTGTTGAAAACAACCCACGCTGACCTTTAGGAATTGCACAGAGAGCAAATACGCCAATGCCGTGCAGGGTAGAAGGTTTTATCATTACATAGGTATGAAGGCTTAATTCATTCAGGAGTTGTTCTTTGGTCATGGAGATTTTATTAGTGTTGCAAGATATTAAAAGAAACTATGCAACTTGTTTGCACAGGCTAATCAGAAAAGGTCTTGAAAGCTCTTATAATGTTCAAGGGTTAAAAAAGTGAGTCAAAGTTTTTTGTCCGAACGAAAGAGCAGCTATGTGCATCATCGTTGTAATTTATACTGAGCGAAGCCGAAGTACTCCCTTCTACCACCTATAAGGATCTTTAATTGTGTTGTAAATTAAAATACCGATTCATTTTAATGTTATCCGGCAAAATAAAACTCACTGTTTTACCCCTTTCGGAGTATAAGTTAAGGATTATCCCTGCCGATAAAACGTTCTTTACCCAGTAAAAAATCAATTGCCTTTTTTATATTTTTTTCTACAGATTCGTCTGACCTTAGATGATTAATATACCTGCAAATTTCTTTTTGACGGAAGGGTGGTAGTTGCAAAAAAATGTTGTTGGCTTTTTTGTTTTTTTGTAAAGCTGAAAAAAGTTTTGGATGCATTGGCACCGTTCGGTCTGCAGGATCAAATTCAATTACCATATCCACCATATCACCCACATCACTGTTGGAGCCTTTACGCATGGGTGTGTTTAGATACAGGCGCCATTTGCCACTATACTTTACCAATGTTTGTGTAAACGCATGGCCGTTAATGGTTCCTTTAATTGGAATATGTCCTCTATCCTTTCCTGCTTCTTTAAACAACTTTTTTAAAACTGCTGATGGAACTAACACATAAGGGTTGATGCCGATCTTAAATATTTTAGCAGAGAAGGATTGCATTCAAAGAAGAGTTTAAACAGTTTTTAATCAGCAACAAATTTTATCAGCACACAAATAGCGATCGTAATCAACAAAACAACGATCCACTTATTTCTTTCCCATTTTTCTTTTTTCCGGATCTGAACTAAGGTTTTGTTGATGAGTTCCTGGCTTGGGAGATTACCGGCTATCAGCCTGGTGAGTTTATCCGTGATTGCAATTGCTTTTTCAGATTTTAAAAATCTTACCGGCTTTAGGAGCGTTAGCATAATCAGGTTATTTACATCTGCCTGGTTGAACTGCAATAATTTCCTAATGGTTTCGTCGCTGAGTAATTCATCCATATATTTAAAGAGGCTTTCGGTATTCATTCTGAATACATCCAGTGTGGAGGTATATTTTTCAAATTCAAGCGCCTGTTTCAGGATGTTGATGGGAGTAATAACCTGTTCTGTATTGTTATTGCCGGTAGCCCTGTTGTACCATCGCTGCTGCAGGTAATTATCTTTTTTAGCCGGGTTCGTCAGTGTTTCGTAAGCCTCTTTTATTTCATTGAAATAAGCCTCTGCATAAGGGTCATTAATATTTTTATCAGGGTGATATTGCTGCGCCAGTTTACGATAGGCCTTTTTTATTTCCTGCATCGTGGCCGATGGCGCCAGTTCCAGTGTTTTATAATGATCCTTCAGATACATGTGCCTGCAAATATACGGTGGTAGATACAAGGCATCGCCTTGTATCCTGCCGCATAATAATAAAATGATTAAATAAAATTTTTAAAAGGTTGTTGTAAAAAATAGTTGCATTAGCATTATTATATTTGTTAAACGCTGAAAAAACATGCCCGATAAATTTCAAAACAAATACCGCATCGCATCCACCCGTTTGCAAAATTGGGATTACGGCAGCAATGCCGCCTATTTCATAACCATCTGTACCAAAAACAGGAAACATTTTTTTGGAGAAATAATCAATAAAGAAATGCATTTGAATGATATTGGAAAATTAACAGAACAATATTGGTTGGAAATACCCAATCATTTTCCATTTATTGAATTGGGTAATTTTGTGGTAATGCCGAATCATGTGCATGGGATTTTGATTATTAATAAACCGGATGACGGTGACGGCGTAGAGACAAGGCACTGCCTTGTCTCTAACAACGCCGATCCAACCGCCCCCAATGATTCAAATAAAAAATCCCCCGGACAACAACGTTTTCAAAACCAGGGAAAAAATACCATTTCATCCATCGTGGGTTCCTATAAATCAGTGGTATCAAAAAATGCACATTTCATCAATACCGGTTTTGCATGGCAATCCCTGTTTCATGATCATGTTATCCGCAATGCGGAATCATTTGAACGGATACAGAATTATATTGCCAACAACCCATCAAACTGGAAGGATGATACGTTTTATTCGTAAATAATTTAACAATTAATATAAAAAAGACAAGGCATTGCCTTGTCTCTACGTAATTTTGCGCCGTAATAAATGGTACACAACCAATGAATGAAAAACTGCAATTGTTAGGTACTGCATTAGAGGGCGAATTATTTTTTGATAAAACTATGCGGCTGCTGTATGCCACAGATGCATCTGCTTACAGGGAACTGCCACTGGCGGTAGCCATACCTAAAACAGTAGCGGATATTAAAAAACTGATCACGTTTGCCCGTGTGGAAAAAACATCTTTGATACCACGTACTGCCGGTACATCATTGGCGGGTCAGGTGGTGGGCAATGGCATTGTGGTGGATGTATCCAAAAATTTTACAGAGATCATTGAATTAAATACGGAAGAAAAATGGGTTCGGGTACAGCCTGGCGTTATCAGGGATGAACTAAATTTTTTTCTGCGGCCGCATGGATTATTTTTTGGGCCGGAAACTTCCACTGCCAACAGGGCAATGATCGGTGGCATGGTAGGCAATAACAGTTGTGGTAGTAACTCGGTGGTATATGGCAGCACCCGTGAGCATCTGCTGGAAGTAAAAGCATTGCTGAGTGACGGAAGCGAAACAGTTTTTTCATCGCTTGACCTGGATAGTTTTCATGCGAAATGTGAAGGCAATAATTTAGAAGCGAATATTTATAAAACTGTAAGAAGTCTGCTGAGTGATTACAATAATCAGCAGGAGATCAGAACACATTTTCCAAAACCTTCTATTGAAAGAAGAAATACCGGTTATGCGGTGGATGTGCTGCTGGAATCTGCTCCGTTCACAGCAGGTAAAGAAGATTTTAATTTTTGTAAACTGATTGCCGGATCAGAAGGTACGCTGGCATTTATTACAGAAATAAAACTGCATGTGAATGAACTGCCCCCGAAGGAAACTGGTTTATTGTGTATTCATTTTAACAGCATTGATGAATCGCTGAGGGCAAATATTATTGCCATGCAGTTTAAACCCAGTGCCAGCGAACTGATCGATCATTATATTTTAGAATGTACCAAAAATAATATTGAACAAAACAAAAACCGGTTTTTTGTAAAGGGAGATCCCGGTGCTATTTTGGTAGTGGAGTTTTGCAGAAATACCAGGGAAGAAATTATAAGCATTGCTTCGGAAGTGGAGGCGGCTATGCGTACTGCCAGACTGGGGTATCACTTCCCGTTATTGTTTGGTGAGGATAGTAAAAAGATTTGGACGTTAAGAAAAGCAGGGCTGGGTTTGCTGGGCAATCTGCCGGGTGATGAAAAAGCAGTGCCAGTAATTGAAGACACGGCCGTGGATGTAAACGACCTGCCTGCATACATTGCAGCATTTAATAAAATATTAGAGAAATATAGTTTGCATGCAGTACATTATGCTCATGCAGGCAGTGGCGAAATACACCTGCGGCCAATTATCAATTTAAAAACAGTGGAGGGCAATCATCTTTTCAGGATCATTGCAGAGGAGATTGCCACGCTGGTAAAAAAATTCAATGGCTCTTTGAGTGGCGAACATGGTGATGGAAGACTGAGAGGAGAATTTATTCCGCAGATGGTAGGAGTAAAAAATTATGCATTACTCAAAACAATCAAACGCACCTGGGACCCTGAAAATATTTTTAATCCTCACAAAATTGTGGATACACCGTCGATGAATTCGATGCTGCGGTACACACCCGGTCAGCAAACTCCTAAGTTCAATACCATCTTCAGATATAAAAACCAGGATGTATTGCAGCATGCAGAGCAGTGTAATGGTAGTGGTGATTGCCGCAAGACGGAACTGAGTGGTGGTACTATGTGCCCCAGCTACATGGCTACCAAAAATGAAAAAGATACCACCAGGGCAAGGGCCAATATTTTAAGAGAGTTTCTTACCAATTCGGATAAACTTAACCGGTTTGATCATAAAGAAATTTATGAAGTAATGGATCTGTGTCTGAGTTGTAAGGGATGTAAAAGTGAATGCCCCAGTAACGTGGATGTAGCAAAATTAAAAGCAGAATTTCTCCAGCAGTATTATGATGCCAATGGTGTGCCTTTCAGAAGTAAGCTGATTGCGAATTTCAGCAAGACTGCGAAATTAGGAGCCATAGCACCGGGCATTTATAATTTTATGATGACAACTCCGGTTATCAGTAAGATGATTAAAAAGATGAGTGGCTTTGCAGCAGAGCGGAGTATGCCAACGATGCATAAAACAACATTAAATCATTGGTACAATAAAAATAAACTTGCTAAAAAAAGTACAGAACCCGTGCCTTACCCACCTTTAGGAGATGGGGGCAGCATCGTGTATCTCTTCTGCGATGAGTTTACTAACTATAACGATACAGAGATTGGCATTAAGGCAATTACATTATTGGAAAGATTAGGCTATGAAGTTATTGTTCCAAATCATATTGAAAGTGGAAGGGCATGGTTGAGTAAAGGCTTATTGAGAGAAGCAAAGAAGATCGCCAATAAAAATATTGAATTACTAAAAGATATTGTTACTGCAGACAAACCTTTAATTGGGATTGAACCAAGTGCTATTCTTACTTTCAGAGATGAGTACATTGATTTGGCAACGGATAAAAATTTTGCAGCAGCAAAAGCATTAGCAAAAAATGTTTTTTTAATTGATGAATTTATTGCTTCAGAAATAGGGAAAGGCAATATCAGCAAAGATCTGTTCACTAAAGAAAAGCGTTTGATAAAACTGCATGGGCATTGCCAGCAAAAGGCACTGTCTTCAGTTGCGCCTTCGGTTAAATTGTTATCATTGCCTGAGAACTATACTGTGGAAATCATCCCGTCTGGTTGCTGCGGTATGGCTGGTTCTTTTGGTTATGAAAAAGAACATTATGATCTGTCTATGAAAATAGGCGAACTGGTATTGTTCCCAACAGTACGTAAACAACCTCAGGATGTGATCATTGCTGCACCGGGAACCAGTTGCCGCCACCAGGTAAAAGATGGTACTGGCAGAAAAGCATTACACCCGGTGGAAGTGTTGTATGAAGCATTGGTTTGATAAAACAAACTTTACTAACAGTACACCTGTTGTACAATTCAATGAAATAAAAATGGGATAGTGAAAAGCAGATTACTATTGCAGCAAAAATTATTTTTTACCAGAAAAATAAATAAATTCTCTTTCTGTTATCAGAACAGGAACACCATTTTTAAAGGTTATTTTTCTTGTCCAGTTTAGTTGTTTATCGTAGTAGTATTTGTAAGTAAACCGCTCCAGTTGGTGGTCATCTTTATCTAACCAGGTATCTTCAGTAATATTATTTTGCTGGTCATAAGCGCAGGTGTTCTTTTTTAATATTGTTCCATCTCCATCATATAAAACCATTGCTGTCTTGTTGCCTTTATCATCATAAGTGAATAAGGTTTTCTTATCCATGCTATCCTTTGTTTTTAATAATTTTTCTTCCAGCAGGTTATTTTTATCATCATATTGATAAAGTACTTTTACCTGTTCTGTGCCGTCAGTTGCACTGAAAGTGGTCCATTCTGTCTGATTCCTTCTTGCATCATATTTAAAGATGGCCCTTTCATCCAGCTCACCTTTTGAGTTGTAATAACTATACGCCACCTGGTTCATATTGCTATCGTACACATAAACATACTTAGAGGTTACGCTCCCGTCTGGTTTGAACAAACTTTGTTCAGTCAGGTTGCCTTGTGCATTGTACTTGTAGGTAAATGTTGATTTTAATGCGCCGCCCGGATTGTACTGGTTTTGTTCCTGCAATTTGCCAATAGAATTATACTGGTATGCACATCTTACCCGGAGACTTCCATTTTTATTATAAATATTTTGTTCCAGTTGATTACCGCTGGTATTAAAAATAAAGCTGGCATTATCATTCACTCTTTGGCCTTTGGTGGGTTTTCCAAAATTATCTACCGCCATATAAGTACGTACTTCCAGTTCCTTTACAGGTCCTTTCAGAGACAGTTGGTTCAAATCCTTTTTTGCACTTTGTGCAGCGGCAACTGAAAAGCAAAAAAGAAAAAAGAAGTGAATGATAGTTGATTTCATATAAATAAATGTATTGCTTGCAGTAGTGGTAAATCAAATTATTTGAAGCTTGAAATTAAGATATATAAGTCAATGTCGTTAAGTTAAGAGTGAAATATTATCCGACCCCTTCAGGGCAATGTCATATAGTTAAGGATATTTTTAAATTAAAAACTTTAATTGCACTGTCCTTTAGGGCAGTGATAAAATAATTTATTCTCTCTTCCGGGCTTTAGCCCAAAGAGT
>JAYVLZ010000198.1:0-19353 GCA_043759175.1 Chitinophagaceae bacterium
GGAATTTTTACATCATTGGTTTCTGTTCATTCTAAATTAAGTACTGAAGGAAATGAAGTGGTGGCTGCATTGTCGTTCAATGCAAAAAGTCTCGATTCCGTTGTGCTGCCTGCAGGTTATCTTTTTGCAGTCACTGATCATCACGGTAAGGTATTATACCATTCAGAAAAATCTAAAAATTTAACCGGGAATCTTTTACAGGAATTCTCAGAGAAGGAGGATTTAGGCAGTTATTTTGAGGCCAAGGCGCCGGGTGTTTTTTCAACAGATTATTTTGGAAAAAGGTACAATGTACTGGTAAAGCCGGTTGCCGGGCTTCCTTACTTTATCCTCATCTTTAGCGATACTGCTTTTAAAGAAACAAGAGATATGGAAATATACAGTTTTACTATTTCCATGATGATATTGTTTTTTGCTTTCCTGTTTGCACAGCTGATGATTATTTTTATCGTGTCAGCCAGGCAATCATTTTTTAAAAACCAATTATTTGATACCACCTGGATCGGCCCTAAAAAATCCTGTCAAAAAGAATATACACTTTCAGCCTGCCTTAATATTGTATTGATCATTCTTTTAATCATTCTATTTTCAAGGAGTACTTTTCTTGAATATTTTTTTATACTGCTTTTCACCGTTTCATTTATTCCCCTGTTTCTAAACAGCATTTTTGCCAAGCGCTATTTTGATGAAAAAAGAAATGTGCTTCAATTTAAAGTCACAGCAATTGTTTGCCTCGTGTGTATTATTATCATTACAGATATTGCTGCTTTTAGATTATTAGACAGGGAACATGCATATAATTTACTGCTGTACGAATTTGCAGCACTGGCAGTTGCAGTGCTGCTGTACGCTGCAAGAACATACGTATCAGGCTTTGCTAAAGCATTGCAGCACAAAATTTTCTTCTTAAGCAGGTGGGGATACATTAACAGCTTTACATTTATGGGACTTACCCGTTTGATAATTACCAGTGGTATTCCCATTGTGTTTTTTTATTTCTCTTCTTACAACTATGAACAAAATTTAAATATCAGGTACAGGCATCTGAACTTTATTAACAGCCTGAATGAAAGAACAACCACTACCGAACTTGAACAAACAATTAAAAACAATCAGCTGCAGCCTGGTGTTTATCTTGACAGCAGCTGGATAAAAAAAATTGACTTTACTCAAAAAAATGAATTGAACAAAGAACATTTTCATCCTTATACCAAAGAACAAAATAATACTATACAGTATCTGAAAATATTCCGGCTTTTTCTTACCGATATGTCCATTACAGAAGATAAATTTTATACTGCTCATGCCGGCGATTCCTCTTTTTTCTTTAATCATCTTTTAAACGATGCCTGTATAAAAGAAAATGGCACCAGCACTTACCTGCAGTCAACACAGCCAGGCAAATATATCCGCATTAGTTCTGCCAATTTAAATTATAAGTTTCCAACTATTTTTCATTATGACGGGGCATTTTTTAAAGGATCTGTATTCTGGTTTTTTTTATTGTCGGCTTTGATCATGTTTTATTTTATCCTGTACAATATCATCAAAAAATTATTTGCACTCAACCTGCCGGACATGTCTGTATGGAAAGCGCTGGATAATAAAATATTTACTGATAAGGACCTGAATAATTTGGTGTTTGTTATTGGCCTGCCGGGTGCAGGAAAAAAATATCATATCATTAATAAGATAAATAATGGTGAAATAAAATTGAAAGGAAATGAAACATTGAAATACATTGAAGGAGACGATGACAGGAGTAATGTATTCATCGCCGACCTGATCAATATTCCTGACTCCACTGATGCTGCCGGTGAAGATAAATGGCAGCAGTATGTGAGAACAGTTTTTAACAGCAAGAATAAACTCATCATGGTAAACCATTTTGAATACAATATACAGGATGCTCAAACAAACAGAAAAAAACTAAACTTTCTTGAAAGGCTGATGCTGGAAGAAAACAGCAACATTATTATTCTCTCCAGCATTCACCCGGTAGCATTTCTGGACTCTGTACTTTCACAATCAACTTCCCAGGCAGCAATAGCTGTACCAGGTGAAGACCTTGAAAGGTGGCATGTGCTGCTGGGGCATTACAGGATAGCATTGCTGCCACTGGATTTTAGCCCCGCTACTTTAAAAACAGGCACAACAGCAATTATTATTTCAGGAAAAGTGATGAGCATGAAACAACAAAGTGCTTTATCCAATGCAAAAATAAAAATCAGTAATACCAGCATACAAACGTATGCAGATGAAGAAGGTAATTTTTTGCTGCAAACTAATTTTGTACCACCGTTTACACTGTCTGTTTCAGCAATGGGATTCATCACTGAAGAATTGACTATTGAAAAAAATAATGAAGCGGTTGTTATTGAACTGGAAGAAGCATTCAACAACTGGAAAGACAGGATACGTTCAGAAACCAACTATACCCACTTCCTTAAAAAAATGCAGCCATCTGCCATTGACATCACATTGGAATTACAACCCGAAGAAAGATTAGCCAAATCGGATGAGCTGGCTTTTAAACTACAGGTAACGTCGCATTATTTTTACATGTACATCTGGCAATCTTTAACCAAGGAAGAAAAATTTTTGCTGTACGATCTTGCAGAAGATAACCTGGTGAATTCTTTTGATGATTACAATCTCAGTATGCTGATTGGCAAGGGTGTTATCATCAGGCCGGATGGCACACTTAAATTATTCAATAAGGGCTTTAGAAACTTTATCCTCACCGCCATCGGTAATACAGAAGCAAAAAAAATAAAGAGCCAGATAAACGATAATGGCAACTGGGGTAAATTAAAAAACCCATTGCTGATAGTGGTGTTCTCTATCCTTGCATTTTTATTAATGTCGCAGGAAGAATCTTATTCCAGGATCATTACTTATGTAGCAGCGTTGGGTGCAGGCGTGCCGGGCATTCTAAAACTGTTTTCAATTTTTGAAAGGCCCGGCGATAAAATGAATGGATGATAATGGTTGAAAGTCTGTTGTTGATGGTTGAAAGTTGATGGTTAATGATTAATGGTTCAACTTTCAACTTTCAAACTTTCAACTTTCAAACTTTCAACTTTCAACTTTCAACCTTCAACTTTCATCTATGTCAAAATAACTTTTTCCATTACATCTCCGCCCCTGATCTCATCAATAATATCCAGGCCTTCGGTGATTTTTCCAAAACAGGTATGCACACCATCCAGGTGTTTTGTATTGCTTCGGTTGTGGCAAATAAAAAACTGTGAACCACCGGTATTTGGGCCACGGTGAGCCATTGATATTACACCCCTGTCATGAATCTGTTTAGTGCCTTTTGTTTCACACTGAATGGTATAACCCGGGCCACCGGCACCTGTACCATTGGGGCATCCACCCTGTATCATAAAGTCTGGAATTACACGGTGAAAAGTCAATCCATTATAAAATCCTTCACCAATTAATTTTTTAAAGTTCGCTGTTGCAATGGGTGCATCATCATCATACAGTTCAAACTTCAGCACACCTTTTTTGGTGTGTATCTCACCTGTTGTCAATTTTACTTCACTCATACACTTTATTTTTAACTATTAATTTTCTGCGAAAGTAATATTTGATGATGAGTTATCAGAAAATATTAACACCCCAATCATTAATGGAGCAGGAAGTGAGGGATTATTACCCTCACTGTCCTCTCACACCACCGTACGTGCCGTTCAGCATACAGCGGCTTGATTAATATGCTTTATCTAATTATGTGTTTACGTTGATTAAGTTCCTCTTACTCTTTACTTTCAGTTTCCGGCCTGTCCTCAGGTAAGTAGTTCTCTTATGGGGTTCCGCTTTAAAAAATATTTTAAAAAAAAGTGTTAAATTATTAGGAATAAGAAAAAGGATTATATAATTTAGATTATTATTTATGTTATTATTTATCCTAAATTGATCTAGCCCCTTTAAAATCTTACAAAGTAAATTCTTCAATTTTCAAATGGTTAATTAGATCCCCTTTAAAAAATTGTTTCAATTTTATTTTAATCAGACACTCATAAAATATCCTTCCTATAAAAGCTCTGCAGTGTCTTAGTCTGAAGCCCATTTTTCTTTCAATCTTCTGAAATTAATTCCTTAAAAATTAGGTGTTTTTTTCAGGAAAGTATTTCCTCTCTACGCAGAAAGTATATCTGTTCCCTAAAAATTTGTCGCAATATGATTGTATTAATTTTTATCAAAATTATAATGCCCATAAACCTTAAATAGAATTGCCTATGGATAGACTGCTCACTTTTAAAACACTTTTATTTCTTTAATCAATCAAACTGAGATTACAAATAATTTTTTCTGGACACTGGAAAAAAATTACTGCAACTGTTAGACCCTGTAGTCAAAAAATAGTAGGTATTAACCTGTATTGATCAGTTTATTGCTTTTGTGTTCAATCATTTAATTTCTGTGATAACCAGCAATACTATCCATTCGTTTGAGAAACTTTTAAAAGTTTATTCATTCAATAACCATTAAAATTAATATCATGTACATTCTTACCAAGCGATGTAGGCATTTGCCTTTATCCAGGCCATGGTGCCATGGATTTACATCAACGATCAAAAATTTCATAACACTTTTCTTATTAGTTTTTATAAGTAACTCAATAACGTTTGGGCAAAATGTAAACAAAACGGTAAATAGTTTACAGATAGCCAATGAAAAAACCTGGGCAGCTAACTTTCCTCCTCAAAATCCCATTAAGCTGGATTACCGGAAATATACTGCAGAGAATGGTATTATTTATAACGAATCTGCTTACAGCGTAAATACTGCTGACCTGCCATTATTGGCAGGTGCAGGAACACCCTGTACAGCACATCGTTGGTTTGCCGGTGATGGCTGGCGACAGAACACATCTAATAATACTGTTGCTAACAAATGGGAGGCTATAACATTATCAGCTCCAAGTTTGCAGCCGAAGGGAATTGTTCGTTGTGCCAGTTCTGCTGAAACAGAATCAGGGCTACAAGCTTTTGCCGGAACCTACGATATTGCGAGCAATCCTATTGCAGCCGTACTGCCAAAAACGGATTGTTTCAGTATGGTATCTGAAACATTTGGAAATACGCTTTCGGCTCCAACACAGGGAGAGCAGATAGTTTGGTTTAATTTTGATATCCGCCCTTTGGCTGGTACCTATCAATTCCAGATTGTAACCAATGAAAATGTGGGGTTCGTTTTATTTAATGTTGACCCTGCCGATGCCGCACCCATTACTGGTGTAACAACAGGTACTAAATACCCGGTACCTGATGCTGGTTTATCAGGAAATTGTGCCAATCTTAAATTTGCTACTATCGACATTGGTGGTGTTTCTCACCCAGCCTGCGGGTTTAGCGGCAATGGCTGGACCACTATCACCGTTCCCTCTTTTAAAAAGCCTACTAACTATTATTTGGCTATGTGGATGGCAGACCCTTCCGTAACTACATTTCCTGGTAGCATGAACCTTGTGTACAAATCAAGGTTTGGTTGCGGTGGTGCCACTTGTGCTTTGGGGTTCGACACTAAAAAGGTTACCTGTAATAATAATAATACCTATTCAGTATGTTTGAATTATGGGGGAAGTGCAGGAAGATGGGCTATTAAGGATGAAACAGGAAAAGCCACCAGTGTTTCTTATACTACTTATAAGCAAGACGGAACTACAGTAGTAAGTACAGGAAGCAATCCTCCAACCAATCCATTATTAATGACATTTGGAACCATCACCAACAATGAGGCGGTCTTTGGAACTATATGTGCCACTTATCCTATCGGGACGGCATATGATATTTCCCTGACTCCCGATCCAACCTTTAGCTATGCCTCGGGCTATATAAAATGTGCGGATGGTGACCGGCAAACGGGAAGTTCTGCATCGGCGGCTACCCTTGCAGTAGATGTTTCTCCGCATTGTTCTACTCCTGTAACAGGAGAAGGTTGTATAGATATTGCGGCGGCTAATCATAGTGCGGACTTAAAAGTGACCAGTGCCCTTCCCGGAGGTTTAGGCGCCTACACTTATAAATGGGTAGCACTTAGCGGAACTGCAGGTAGTTTAACTAATGCTACTTCAGCTACGGCAACATATACTGCAGGCCTTGCTGATGCAGGTCAGGACCTGGTATTCCAGGTTACTGCTACACCAACAGATCCTTCTGTTTGTCCTGCAACAGCTACTGTTACAGTACACGTTGGCAGTATATTGACATGTAAGGTTACCGGTCCGGCACCTGTTTGCCCTGGTTCAACCAATACATATTGTGGTCCAAAAGATTTCACCACCGGAGGTATTCCTACCAACTATAGTTACGAATGGAGTGTTTCCGGCAATGCAACAATTGTTGGCGCTACCAATGGAGTATGTGTAGATGTAAAAGCCGGTGCCACCTGTGGTACAGCTGCATACAAAGTAATACTTACCATAAAACCAGCAAGTGGTTTTACCATTCCGCCATGCAACCAGCAAGTTGATATTGTTGATACTGAAAAGCCGGTAATCACTTGTCCGGCCGATATCAGCTTTGATTGTAAGATGGGAGATCCCGGTAAAGCAACAGCAACAGATAATTGCTTGCCTCCTGTTGTTACCTTCTCTGATGCAGGTACATTGGATGCATGTGGTTTAGGTACCATCACCCGGACATGGACAGCTACTGATGCCTGTGGTAATACAGCCACCTGTGTACAAAAGATAACAGTTAAAGACGACAAAGCACCGGTAATCACTTGCCCTGCTGATGCAACCTTTGATTGTAAAGCTGGCAATTCAGGTACAGCAACAGCCACAGATAATTGCGATCTGAATCCGAAAGTTACCTTCTCTGATGCAGGCACATTAGATGCTTGTGGATTAGGTACTATCACCCGGACATGGAAAGCAACCGACTGTGCTGGCAACAGTTCGACCTGTGTTCAAAAGATAACAGTTAAAGATGATAAAGCACCGGTAATCACTTGCCCTGCTGATGTAACCTTTGAATGTGATGCAGTAGGAGATGCAGGTAAAGCAACAGCCACAGATAATTGTGATGCAAATCCATCAGTGAGTTTCAGTGATGTGAAGACAGCAGATTGCGGTACCACCTATCATATCGACCGTACATGGACAGCGAAAGATTGTGCAGGCAATAGTTCTTCCTGTGTACAGCACATTAAAGTGGTAGATACCAAAGCGCCATCGATTACTTGTAAACCTGGCAGAACAATTGAATGTACTGCAACACCAGTATTTGATGACCCAACAGCAACAGACAATTGTGATGCCACTCCAAAGATTGTGGTTGTGTCCACTTCTGCAGATGGTCTTACACGTACATGGCAGGCTGTTGATGCATGTGGTAACAAATCCGCAACATGCAGCCAAACACTTACAAGGTTGAGTTGTGCCCACATTTTCCCAACACAAACCACTTGTTGCAATTTTGTAACGGGTACAGTGACACAGTTAATTAATCTTTGTTACAAGCACTCAGGTGGTAAGGTTTCAGTTGTTACACCAGGAGTATTCTTCTATTTTGCAGAGGTAAAAGCTCCGTCTTCAACCTTTACTGTTGATATTTTACAAACTAACAACAATGCCGGATTTAAATACTTCAGGATTCAACAGGGTAGCCAGATTAATGTTTACACTAAGAATTGTGGAAGTGTAGCCGCAACAGTAAGTGAGTTTAGCCCAGGTCAGGGAAGAGCAATAGTAACTGGAGCAGTAGCGGGTCAAACCTATATTATACAGGTTAAGTACGATTCAAAGAGCATAGAGACTATATCTACTTTTACAGGATCTGCACCAACCGTAGCTTATACTTTTGTAAGTTCAATTGGAGGTAGCCCTGTTTCAGGCAGTACTGGTAATATTAACTTAAAACCAAACTGTTCAGATAACACTCCTCTTCCTGGTAGTTGTACTTTGCCTGCAACAACCGTTGCACAGGCGAAAGCCATTAGTACTAATTCAATTACTGACCTGTCAGTAACAGCATTCCCAAATCCTTACAATGATGCTGTAACTTTCAATTTTGTTTCACCAAAATCCGGTAAAGCAGCTTTGGTAGTTTATGACATTGTTGGAAGAAAGCTGGCGATAGTTTACCAGGGTAATGTAAGTGCTGGTGTTCCAATGACACTCAAATACAAAGTTCCTGTTTCAAGCAGGGCGCCAATTGTGTATAAACTGAGTGTTGGTAACCAGTCTGTTCGTGGTAAGCTGTTACCAGGTGATAGAAATTCCAATTATAAACCTTAAAAAATTAAATTAAATATGAATTGGAAAGGTGCCCCAAAAGCGGGGCACCTTTCTTTTTACTGGCCGGGGCACTTCAGATGTAAAGCTTTTGTGTGAAGGTATTTGTTAAATACCGATCGTATAACTTTGGACTAAAAAAGATGGTATACATGTATAAATACATAATCCTGATATTGTAATAAAAGAAACTTCTCAAAACTCAATACCGTTAACCAATAAAAAGCCGTCCCGTATAAGCGGGACGGCTTTTTTTATTTTGATTAATTAAATAATTAATTCCTTAACAAATTAATAATTCATCACATAAACATAATATCCGGCTTTGGTTGGGAAGAAATCATAATCAATCCAGCCATATCCTGCATCACCCCAGGATGTTCCCCATGAGTTCATCACCCTATAGGCGTGTTTGCTATCATCATAACCACAAATAATTAAACTGTGAGGGGCGGTGCCAAGGCCAGATGTTTTCCAGATAAAGCCAGTGCCGGCATTCATAAAGTTATCATCTATTAAGAGTGAGGTCATAACCGGATGTTTACCTGCAATCATTGTTTTAATAGCAGTTTGATCTGTGTTTATAATCTTGGAATATCCACCTATTTTATAATTGGCAGCTTCTGCGTCCTGGGCGGCGGTAGGCATTAATCCACAACCATTATTATCGAAATAAGGCATGGTTTGCCAGGTAGCAACGCCTTTGTTTTTCATTAAATCCAATGTTAAACCTATAGAAGTACCTGAGGAACAGTCGCTGGTAATTCTTGTTTGGTTATAAACATATTCCGGACTAAAAATATTTGCTGACAGGCTATAACTGGAAGCACCGCTTCTGTAATATTGTTCAATTGACCGGGCAGCATATGTAGTAGCAAAAGGTACGCATGTAAACTCATTACCCTGATCTGCAATTGGCGGAGTAGTCAACTGATAACTGGAAGGTAATGCAGGAGGAGGTAATATAATTATTACCGTATTCTTAGCCACAGTAATAGTATATGAACTTGAATTACCATTAGCGTCTTTGGCTGTTGCCGCTAAAGTATGTGTGCCGTCAATAACAGACGATGCATCCCATGTAAAATTATAAGGAGCTGCTGTAAGCGTAGTTTTTACTGTACCATCTACACTAAGGCTTACTGAGGCAACGCCAACGTTGTCTGTAGCTGTTACGGCTACACTCACGGAACCTGAAACAGTTGCTCCATTAGTTGGGGAAGTTATACTAACGGCAGGAGGGGTAGCATCCGTTGTACCACCGCCCCCACGAACTGGTTTTCCTAAAGCGATTACTGGTAAACTTCCAGTGCCGGAAGACATTATCAGCGGTACCAAACTTACAAGGTTCGGGTTGTCATTTACTACACCTCCCAAACGGGCAGTGGTTGACTGATTGGTTTGAATTTCGGGTGACATATTGGATACTTCTTTTTGGCATCCGGTCCAAAAAAGGCTGGCAGCAAGCAATACAGCTATGCTAACGTTGTTTTTTAAATGTTTCATTTTTGGTTTTTTTTAGATATGATTTTAAAAAAATACTATGTTATACTTTATACCTCCGTTGTAATTATTTGTTGCTTACTATATTCATCATATAATGAATGTAGTATTGCACAAAAAGTAGTTTTAATACATGCTTAAAGTGGTGTAGCCATTTAAAGCATTTAATTAAAATTTTTGTTGGAATTGATCTTATAATTTAGGCTGATTGTCATTGGTTCTTCTGAGAGGCCGGATATTGAGCCGATATTTTCTTTTACAAAAACTATATTTCACTATTCAAAAAATTATTAATAAAAAGGTAAACTACTTATTTTCTGATAAAGGTTAGCAATAACTATGCCTGTAATCTATCAGGACATTTCAAAAAAATATTGAGTTTTATAACCTGCTTCTTAATCAGCTATTTATAATTCCAATAAAATTTTGAGTTTATAAATTCAAAAAAAATAAAATTGCTTTTTGAGCTTAAAAGGAGTAAATCTTTTTCATTTTTTTTGGGAATCAGGTGTAATAATTCATATACCTCATCTTTTAATTGTGTAAAATATTTTGTATTAAAAAATAAATTCACTGGTTTGATACCTGTTTATAAGAAGCTGTCTAAATCAATAGCCCGGATGATTTTAAAAATACACTGTAATTGTAAAACTGGCTGGCGAAATCCAGCCAGGGTGATAGAGCACAAAACCATGGCGGCTGAGTTATAGAAATACAAAATAATTTATTGAAGTAATTTTATGAAAAGAAAATTTTCTTTTGTACGCAAAATGAAGACCCGCCCACATACCCTATCTATCACTAAACCTTGTTTGATTAAAATAAGCAAACCAGAGACGGTTAATATGTTCTGTTTGTTTTGTTTGCCGGGCATAGGAAAAATGAACCTGTAAAAAATAAGCAACATAAAAAAACAAAAGCGCTTCATTGTCTAAACTATTATTGATTCTTAAAAATAAAGCTTCAGTAAGCATTTTATTTTAATGGTTGATGTGCATTGATTTGCTGATGAATACTAAACCTGAAAACGTTTTGATCATCCATCACTTTAGTTACTCCCTGCCACTGAAATATTTTAATGTACTGGAATTGAAAAAGTATTGATGGAGAAATTTTGTAATTAATAAATGCAAAGGTTCTGTTCTGATCAAAAAAACGACTGTCTGATATATAGTTCAGGTTTACCATTACTTCATTGCCCAAATGGATTTCCATTTTTTTATTCTTTAATGGAAAGCCAAATTCTATGCGGTATCTAAACCGTTGGCGCTTTTCATATTCCTTCGTTTTTTTACCTGCTAAAACTATTTGCAAAAACCGTTGTTCCAATCTTACTCTTTGTATGAGCAGATTTTTTTCAATTGCTGTTTGAAAAGCTATTTCCTCCCATGGCCTCCATTCATTAGCCACTATTGGCTCCTCATTAAAATAACGTACGTTTCCAAACCACGTAAAACCGCCTGTTACAGTAAATTTATTATTCAATTTATAAGCTGCACCGCTTCTTAATGCAAACTGAGACCAATGACTTGCCCAGTCTCTTGTTCTTATTTGCATATCACTTACAATGCTCCATTTTTGATTTAACGTAAGGTAATTATTATAGTTAAACCACAGCAGGTTTGTATGCGTTACTTTATTTTGTGCCACCAGTGTTTTAGAAATAAAAAATATTATAACCGTTGTTATCGTTTTATACATAACACAATTTTGCTGATAAATAAATAAACAAATTCATATGAAATAAAGGCACGAATGCAATAGAAAAAATAAAAACAGGAGTATATGATTTCATCTTTTTACCGGAATAGAAAATAAGAAATGATCAGTGTAATAAAAATATTAAAGGTTTGTGCAATCAGGAATGCATACAATGGTTTTCTATTCTCATGTTTAAACAGGTCACTGAATTTTGTTTCAAGACCGATGCTGGTGAATGCCAGTGTAAACCAAAGCCCCTGCAAATTTTTTAAAGAACCTTTTACTTCAGCAATTACTGATGGCTGGATGAAGAAAGAGAACAACAGGGAGGCTGCAATAAATCCCAACACAAATTTTGGAAAGCGCTCCCATATTACACCCAGCGTAGGTTTTACCTGATCTCCTTCCACACCCGGATGTTTGGTATAACTCCAGTAAACAGCAATAGCAAAAGCTGCTACGCCCAGCAAAACATTTTGGGAAAATTTTACAATGGTACTGATCTTTAAAGCTTCTTCACCCACCAGCGTACCAGACGCAACCACGGCACCTGTAGTATCAATGGTGCCGCCTAACCAGGCCCCTGTTACTTCCTGCGAAAGACCCAGCGCATGCGCTATGTACGGCATGCCAATCATCATGGGAACAGCCGTTATCAATACCAACGAAATAACATAAGATAATTTTTTGGGATCTCCTTTAATGGCGCCTGAAGTGGCAATGGCTGCCGACACACCACAAATAGAAACAGCGCTTGAAAGCATCATCGTTAATTCATCATCTACTTCTAATTTTTTGCTTACCCAAAAAGCAAAATACCAAACAGATATTACCACCATCAACGCCTGCACTAATCCCAGTGTTCCGGCTTTTAAAATATCGCCAAAGATTACACTGGTGCCTAACAGGATCAATCCCACTTTTACATACAACTCCGTTGATAAAGATTCTTTCAGCCATCCAGGTACTTTAAAAAAATTACTGATGATTAAACCAATAGCGAGGCTAATGATCACTGCTTCCAGGTTTAATCCCCTGACTGCTGCACTGCCTGCAAGAATTAATGCAATGATGGTTAACAGATAAAGAACAGGAAAACCAGGAATGAAATTTTTCAATGACTTATTGGTGAGCAATGCACCAGCACCTGCAACAATAATCACAAATAAAAATTGTAATGAAATGATCTGCAGATTTTTCGCAGGTAACACTTTTGAAAATAATTCGGTTGAAGTGCTCCAGTTAAAAATGGGTACCGGTAAAACCAAACCAACAATTGTGATAAAGATGGTAAGCAGGCCGAGTATTACCACGGCCCAGTCTTCGTGTAAAGTAAATTGCTTTTTACCGATGGTCATGATTGATCATATTGAATATTCATAAATCCAGGTATCAACATAAATATTTTTAAAACGAATTGTGATAAATTAAAGCCAAACATAATCGCTCAATCTTTTAACTGAAACCCTCAACACGAATATAGCGATGCCAGCCTGAAAATAAGCATCCCCGTGAACAGGGACGCTTTTCGACTTGCGTATGTGACTATATAAAACGATGCTTAATCACTTTCATGTTTACACAAAGGCTGTATTATTTAATTCAATAATCCATCTATAGTAATTTCGGCATAATACAATGCCCCAACTGATCTGTTATCAAATGAAAAATTGGTCGCCCATTTTGGGGTATTGAACCCCGTTACAAAAAGATATGCTGTTTTGTTTCCTTTAATGTAAATGTATTTGAGTGCTATAATTAAATGTCATGAATTAAAGTTCGGATGCAAATATAAGAAGATAATTATTAGTCTACCAAATTTATAGGGTAATATTTTTTACTTTTTTATTGAGCGGTATTATACAATTTTATTTGGTTATTTTTAAAGCGGTGTCTAATCTTTGTGCTGCATTGTCCCAGTTGATGATATTAAATAACGCATCCACAAAATCTGTCCGTTTGTTTTTATACTTCAGGTAATAAGCATGCTCCCATACATCTATTACCAGCAATGGAATACATCCCCACTGCGTAAGTTTCTCATGGTTCTCACATTGCAAAACAGTTAAGCTGTCACTGTATGGCTGATAGGCTACAATGCCCCAGCCATTGCCATCCACGTTCTTTGATGTTTCTGCTATCAGCGCTTTCAACCTGTCGTAACTGCCAAAGTTTTTTTCAATTCGTTTCAGTAAATCACCGGCAGGTTCAGTTTTTTTATTGGTAAGATTTGTCCAGAATATTGAATGCAAAACATGAGATGAAAAGTGATAGGAAAGTTTTTTTGTCCAGTAATCTACAGTCTCCAAATTACCTGTCTGTCCGGCAGGCAGGTTTTCATCCAGTGCTTTTTTTATCATAGCCACATCTTTATTAGCAGCTTTTACAGCTCCGCCATGATGAAAGGTATAATGCAGGTGTGTTGTTTCTGCATCCATATAAGGCTCTAAAAAATTTTCATTGTATGGCAGTGGGTTAAGAATATAATTTCCATTAGCATCCACCAGTTTATCTATTGGATTGTTTGTAAGGTTTTGAGCAAATGCATTTTTTGTAGAAAGTAAAGTGGCTGCACCAGCTAATGTTCCTGCTTTTAAAAAGTTTTTTCTGTTCATTGTTTTTTATTAAGTAATAACCAAATTACACGCTGTAAGTTGTGGCAAAAAAATTGTTTACGGTATTTTTTTTATTTGCAGGTTTCTGAATTGCACCCTCGATGTATAATGATGTGCCTGCAATGCAATGTATCCTGATTGCTGCCTGCTGCTTTGATAGGTATTTACTAACTGGCCGTTCAGTTGCACTGTTATCTGCGGGCCATTTGCTTCAATAACATAAGTATTCCATTCACCAGCAAGATTAGATGCAAGCTGCGAAGGTGGCTGCAGATTATACACAGCACCCGTAATTTTCATCCAGTCGCCTTCTGCGTTATTTTGAGAATCAAATCCCCTTTCATCAATCTGAATTTCATGTCCTTTGCTGTCTGCTTCCTGTAAAGCATTGGGAATATCCGGCCCGGGTATGCGGATGTATATGCCCGAATTATCATCTCTTCTTCCTGCCCGCCATTCAACCCGTAAAATAAAATTTGAAAATTGTTCTTTCACATACCAGTACAATCCGTAGCCATTTATTGTTTCAAATAATTTTCCGTAATTTTTTATAGAAGGGTTTGTATTTTGTGCCTGCACCATCTTCCAGTCATTTACAGCTAATGAAAGGGCAGTAAAACCAGGCTCTGGTACGGGTGAGTTTCTATTAATGATGGCAAGCGCTGTTTTTCCTGCAAGTGCAAAGGAAGTTAAAGAAGGATTGGCTGAACCAAGTGTGGGAAATATTGCAGGCCCTGCCACATACACATTATCCGTGTTATGAAATTTTCCATTTATATCTGTAAATGAACTTCCGGGATTACCCATAAATAAAGTTCCTGCTTCATGATGAGTTGTTCCCAAAACATCCTGCCACGGCCCGTTGCCGTTAGCATCGGGCTGGGGTTGCTGATTTTGCCAACTGTTGGATAATTTATTCCAGTACTGAATGCTGGAGGTACTACCTGCTATGGCAGCAGCAAGGTTAAAAGCAGTTTTATCCATTTCCCGCCATAAGTTTTTATCGTTAGCTGTGGCAACCAGGTTTACATAAGCCCTCCTGTTCTGCCAGCGGTCTGTTTCATTGCTTAAATCAATCCAGCTTTTAGTTGGGTCAGGGTTAATGTTCCTGTCATCTTCCATTTCGCCAATACCCCTTAATGTAATTACGAGCCAGTCGGGATCCTGGTTAGCAAGTAAATTTGCCTGCAATTCAATATCAGGTACCATGCTCCACATATTTTTTTCCGGATCGTTTCCTGCCACTGCCGCAGCAGTTACCTGCAAATGAAACCTTCTTCCAAAAGCCTTTCCCCTTACAATGTGTGCGGATGTTTCAAGTTCAGCAGCAGGGCTGGCAAGTCCTAATGCAGAGCGTTTAATCCTTACCGTGATATTGCTGCGGAGGTGCCCCATCAAATTTCCGGCACGGGGTGACCCGAAGAGCAAAGAACCAACGCCTAATGAATCAAGCGCTATCCTTGTTGCTTCAATGGTACCATTTGCCAGCACAACAGCAGCAGTGGATGAAAGAAAAATCCTTTGTGCCTGGCCGTTAGTACTCACATCTATACTTGTAACCCTGCTGCCTGTTTTATTAAGTTTGAGGACCTGCGTTTTGGGCAATAAAAAAATTCTGCGGCTTACATCGCCGTGACTGCTATTAACAGCACTGTCGTCCCTGATTGCATCTATTAAAAAAGGACAACTGCTGAATTTATCAAAAGCAAAAAGGCCGGACCCCGGAGAAGTACCCTGCACAGCCAGGGGCGCTTCTGCCACTTCGGTAATAGCCGGGATGGATGCCATCGCAGTTTTAAATGCCGTATCCAGGGCAGTATATGAACTTGCCTTTCTTATATAATCTGTACTGGGGCTTACACCAATTTCTTCTTCAGTAATGGTGTAAGCGCCTTTTTGCGGAAGGGGAACATCCTTTAAATAGGTTTTTATTTCAGCAGGCCAGCTTGCTAAATCTTCATCTGTAAGGCGGGGAGACCATCCGCCCCAAAACAACGAACGGCCACCAATACAATATGCCAGGCCTGGAAACCCTTCATTACTTATCCAGGGCATGCCCCATATTACATTCTGGGCTTTACCATCATCTGTTTTTCTTAATGTATCAACTCCGCCAATTTTACCGCCCAGTTTTTGGGGCAGGTTCTGTATATGTGAAGAAAGTAAAAAATCACCGGCTTCAATAATAAGGATACGAAGCGCCAATGCTCTGCCGGCACGGTAAATTTTTTCGGCAATATATCCTCCAAACATACCGGCGCCTGTAATAACAACATCAAAAGGGTAGCCCCCACTATTTATACCTGAATTTATTTCATCCCAGGTATTACAAACATAACGTCCTAAAATATCAAATGAAAATGATGTTTCCTGCACATCGAAATCAGCAGGTGCAGGTGGCTGATTAGTGTCGGGGATTAGTTTGAGTAATGGCATTGTGAAAGTTTTAAACAATTAAAAAAATCGTCACTTTCCTGCCGGTCAAAGGGTAAGCAATACAGAAAATTTAATGAGTTTAAATGCTTATAAAGTTATAGCTAATAAAATGAAAAGACAACAGGAAAAAAAACTAAAACGCTAAAGTTTCAACATGTAAAACGCCAAACTATTTTGGCAGCGGCTGATGAACTGGCAGAGTCAGCAAATTTCAGCCAGTTTGTTGATGGCAGCATAATCAATCGTTTGAAAATTTATTCTCTAACAGTTTTTCTTTAAAGCTGGTACCAAAAGTATAAGCATAAGTAATAAGCAAAGCCCGGGAATCTACCTTACCTGTTCGGTTATAAGTAAAATTAGAAGCTGTCATATAAAAACCATTCTTTTGTGTGTTAAAAATATCTGTTACCACAAAACCAAGTCTTCCGTTACCCTTACCTATTTTTTGCTGAAAACCCAGGTCAACATTATAGATCGCAATTCTTCTGCCTTGCGGTGTGGCAACAGGTGAATTATACACTCCGGTAATTTGTAATTTGCTGCCACTCCATAGCACAAAATTATTAATGAGTTTTCCATACCAACTAAAAACATCATTGGTAACCTCTTGCCCGGTATTGATACCATTAATATTTTGCTTAAAAAATGAAAAACTCAGGTTGAAATCATATTTTAAAAAAGGCTTTGCAGTGATGATGTTTTCAATACCATAAGTAACCACCGTACCAAAATTTTGAGGCTGCGACAGTGCCACCCCATTTGGTTTTAAAACAGTGAACTGGCGAATGCTGTTGGTGGCATACCGGTAATACAATACAGAATAAACAGATAATTTTTGCCAGTCTTTGCTGTACCCCAATTCAAATGAATGAATCAGTTCTGGTTTTAAATTGGGATTGCCGCCATGCTGGTTCAGCGAATCAGTGATGTCGATAAAAGGATTCAGTTGGCCGAGCCCCGGCCGGTTTATTTTCCTGCTGTATCCTAATTTCCAAAATTCATTTTGCTGTTTGTAATAAGCAATATTAGCAGATGGAAATAAATTAAAATAATTGTTGCTGAAAGGAGCATTGGGGCTAACTACTTTTCCGTTGTTCGTTACCTGCTCAGCCCTCAGACCTGCATCATACTTCCATTTAGGATTATCATTATCACCAATAAAAGCATTGTATTGTATGTAAGCCGCATGTACCTGTTCATTAAACTTAAAAGTATTACTGGCTGCAGGATTAATGATAAACGAACCATCAATTTTATCCAATGATTGAAAGCTGGCATCCAGGAAACGGAGTATGCCTTTGTAACCCGTTTCAATTACAGCCTTTGATGATACAGGAAATACATAGTCTGCTTTTATATTGGTAACATTGGCATTTTCATAATTGTGTGTTTGCTGAAAAAAAGGATCATCAATAGTCCTGTTATCTTTCGCCAGCGATTGAGAATTGATATCGGTATTCTCCCTGTCATAACTAAAAGAAGAGCTGATACTGCCTGAAAAACTTTTGCGCTTCTCGTCATACTTGTGGCTGTAGTTAATTACAAACTCAGCCACTTTACTTCTCTCTAATTCTAAGGAGTGCCGGGTATTCTTAGAATTAAAATTGCTGGATTGTGTTTCAATTGTAGTTGTCAATGTTTCATCATTGTCCTGCCCTTCCCTGCTGCCAATTGCTTCAAAGCTCCAGTTGTTTTTTGCATTGGGAGAAAAATCAATATTCAGCCGCAGGTTTTGAACCTGGTCAAACCGGTCATCGTTGCGAAGCTGATTAAGAAAATATTCATCGGGTATTTCAAAATTAACACGGTTGGCATGGATGTTTCTTATGCGTCCTGCAAAGCGATTATCATAAGCCACTGCGTAATTCCATTTTGCTGTTTTATGATTGAGTAAAAAAGAACTGTTCACACGGCCCTTTGCTCCAACACCTGCACCCACGGCAACGGCTCCATTGGAGCCAAACTGTTTATTTTTTTTCAGCCTGATATTAATAATGCCAGCTTCTGAATCGGCATCATATTGTGCTGATGGGTTGTTAATGATTTCAATACTTTCAATACTGCTGGCAGGTATCTGGTCTGTGCTGCCAACAGTGGAATTTCTACCATTGATCAATATCAGCGGAGTTTTACCTCTCATCGTAATGGCTCCTTCTGCATCCACTACCACGGTGGGAGTATTACGCAGCAGATCAGTTGCAGTGCCGCCTGTTTGCGTAAGGTTTGCACCTGCATTCACAATAAATCCCTGTGTGGTTTTTTGAATGATGTTTTTTTGAGAGGTTACTGTTACTGTTTGCAGTTGTTTGGAATCAATTGCAAGATTGATATTACCTGCATCATAATTGGTATGTTCATTGTTGAGTACAAAATTTATCTGCCGGGGTTTGTATCCAATCAATTGAATCTTTAAAATATATTTTCCGAATGGAATTGCTTCCAGCATAAAGTTGCCTGCGGAATCAGTAATTGTATTTTTTTCAGCACTAACAGTATCGCTGTTATTAAACAATGAAACACCTGCAAATTCCAGTGCAGTTTCTTTAGTAAATACTTTGCCCCGGATAGTACTGCCATCCTGTGCCAAAGCCTGCAGGGCCTGAAAAAGAAATACTAAAGAAAATAATAGATAAGAATATTTTTTAAAGAACATCTGTATTTATCTTATTGCAAAAATAGCTGTAAACTATGTGCAAAAAATAAATACACAGGGCAAACGCATTAAAACCAGTTACAACGAAAAAGCAGCATGTTTCAATCCCGAAGGGATGTTATTATTATAGAGATGAATAATTTTCGAGTTTTCAAAACCCCGAAGGGGTGAAATTTCACCCCTTCGGGGTT
>JAYVLZ010000199.1:0-6589 GCA_043759175.1 Chitinophagaceae bacterium
TCTCCACTCAGATAAAATGGTTTATTATTCCGGCAATACTGGTGGTTTTGGAATTTCCAGCGCTGTAGCAAAAGATTCTATAACGTTAAGCCTGGAAGGTTATGAAAGTAAAACTGTTAAAGTCACCGGTGGTGAGCTGGTTCAGATTATCATGAAACCCCTGTCTTCTAATGCCAGCAAAAGCCGGCCTAAATTAATATCTATTACAAAGGATCAAACTTTTACATCTAAATACAACTGGAGTGTAGGGGATGAATCTTATTTTTCCCTGGTAGAGAATGAAGTAGTACACACGGAAAAATTTCCTAATACCGGTTTCTCACTAAATATCAATAAAGCTTCTTATAGCAATATCCGCAGATTTTTAACTATGAAAAGTACCGTGCCGCCAGATGCGGTAAGACTGGAAGAGTTACTGAATTATTTTAATCTTAATTATAAGGAGCCTGCTAAAAATGAATTTTTTGGAGTGGAATCTCATTTTGCCGGTTGCCCCTGGAACTCTCAGAAACGATTACTATATCTGAATGTAAATGCCCGTAAACTGGATTTGGAAAATGTGCCTCCAAGCAACCTCGTATTCTTGATAGATGCATCCGGAAGCATGGACCTGCCTAACCGTTTGCCATTGGTAAAAGCCGCTTTCCAGATGCTGGTAAAAAATTTAAGGTCAATTGATACAGTATCTATAGTAATGTACGGTGGTGCTGTGGCAGTATGGTTGCAACCAACCAGTGGTGCAGAAAAGCAAAAAATTATTCAATCCATAGAAGAATTGACGGCGAGTGGTGATACCCCCGGTGAATCCGCCATCCGGCTGGCATACAGGGTAGCACAAAGCACTTTTATAAAAAATGGAAACAACAGGGTGATACTGGCAACAGATGGAGATTTTAATGTGGGAGAAGTAACTGAAAAAGAACTGGAAGACCTGATTACGAGAGAAAGGAAAACAGGCGTATATCTTACCTGCCTGGGTGTTGGTATGGGCAATTTTAAAGACTCCAAACTGGAAACCCTGGCTAAAAGAGGAAATGGTAATTACGCATATTTAGATGATATAAGGGAGGCTGAAAAAGTATTGGTGAAAGAAGTTACACAAACATTTTATTCAGTAGCTGATGATGTGTTTTTAAATGTTCAGTTCAACCCCGAAATAGTTCAGGATTACCGGCTGATTGGATTTGATAATAAAAGGGATGCTATTGCAGACAGCACTGGTATATTAGAAGGTGGGGAAATTGGAAGTGGCAACAGTGTGCTGGCTATTTTTGAAGTAACACCCACTGAAACAAACGATAGTTTGCTCAATGTTGCTTTATTGAATAAACACCTTGCAGAAGTAAGCTTACGGTATACCCCCGTAAATACTAAAACAATCAAACACCTTTCATACAATTGTGAGGGGCCGCTTACCCCATTCAGCAGTCTTCAAAAAGATCTGCAATTTGGTACAGCCGTCGCTATGTTTGGAATGAAATTGCGTCATTCAAAATACATGACTGGTAAAGACTGGTGGGATAAAATTGAGTCCATTGCCCTCAATGCTTATGATCCCAACGATTACCTTCAGAAAGAATTTATCCAGTTAGTGGATACTGCCAAAAAATTATATGTGAAGTCAAAGTCAAGAAAGAAAAAAGCAGCCGTAGAAGAAGATAATTAACTAAACATCTCCCTTACTTTATCAAAAAATGACTTGTCACCCTTCTCAGGTTTAGGTACAAAATTTTGACTTGCCTGCATTTTCTCCAGCATAGCTTTTTCTTCTGATGTTACATGCTGTGGTGTCCATACATTTACATGTATCAGCTGGTCACCTTTTTCGTAACTGTTCACAGCAGGAAAACCTTTGCCCTTCAGCCTGAAGATTTTGCCGCTTTGTGTGCCAGGAGGTATTTTTATTTTTGCTTTGCCGTCAATGGTGGGTACTTCTACCTGTGTACCAAAAACTGCTTCAGGAAAAGAAATATGGAGATCAAATGCTACATTCAATCCATCCCTGTGCAACTGTGCATGCGCTTCTTCTTCTATTAAAACGATCAGGTCGCCATTGGCTCCGCCACGTTCGCCGGCATTTCCTTTTCCGTTCAGGCTTAGCTGCATGCCTTCCTGTACACCTGCTGGTATATCAATTGTAACCGTTTCCTCACCATAAACCCTTCCGTCTCCTTTGCACACAGTACATTTATTAGCAATGGTAGAACCTTCTCCACTACAGGTAGGGCACGTAGTTACAGTTTGCATTTGACCCAAAAAAGTATTTTGCACTCTTCTTACCTGGCCACTGCCACCACAGGTGCCGCACGTTTGTACACTATTTTTATCTTTTGCCCCACTACCACTGCAGGTAGTACAGGTTACATATTTTTTTACTTTAACGGTCTTGCTGGCACCTTTGGCCATTTCTTCGTAATTCAGTTTTATCTTGATACGAAGATTGCTGCCTCTTACGCCACGGCTGCGGCCTGCTGAAGATCTGCGGCCTCCAGCACCTCCACCAAAGAAACTGCCGAAAGGACTGTCGTCACCAAAAATATCTCCAAACTGGCTGAAGATATCATCCATATTCATACCGCCTCCACTAAAACCTCCGCCACCGCCACGGCCCGGTCCAAATGCCTGGTGCCCAAAACGATCATACTGCCCTCTCTTATCTGTATCGCTGAGAATCTCGTAAGCTTCTGCAGCTTCTTTAAATTTTTCTTCTGATACTTTATCACCGGGGTTTCTGTCAGGGTGGTATTGCATGGCCGTTTTGCGATACGCTTTTTTTATCTCATCCTGCGATGCAGATTTTGATACACCTAATATTTCGTAAAAATCTTTCTTCATAAAAAATAATGTGCAGATGTGCAAATGTGCATATCTGCAAATTTTAATGCAAGGGTCTTTTTTATTTACCCAAGACTATTTTTCAAATTATAATTACCCCAACTTATTTATTTGCACATTTGCTTTTACTTCCCCACCACCACTTTTGCAAAACGAATGATCTTATCATTTAAATAATATCCTTTTTGCACATCATCTACTACCTTGCCTTTCAGTTCTTCTGTTGGTGCAGGTATTTCCGTAATGGCTTCGTGTTTTTCTACATCAAATTCGGTGTTGATACTTTCCATTTCTTTCAAACCTTTGGCCTGGAGTGTATTTCTTAGTTTATTAAAAACCAGCTGTACTCCCTGTTTTATTTGATCAATATCATCAGTAGCCTGTAGCTGTTTTTCTGCCCTGTCGCAGTCATCCAGTACATCCAGCAATGAAGTGATCACTTCTTTTCCGGCAGTTTGTATCAACTCATAACGCTCTTTGGCATTCCTTCTTTTGAAATTGTCAAAATCTGCAAACAGCCGGATGTATTTATCCTTTTGTTCATCCAGTTCTGCCTGTAGTTTCTCCGTTGCATTTTCTGCTTCAGGGTTGCTCAGATGGTTATTGCCGGGAATATCAGCATCTGAATTAATATTGAATCCTTCAAAATTATCCAGGTTTTCCGCCGTATCCTGGGCCTGGTTCATCGTTTCTTTTTGTTCCATAATCATTTTTTATTAGTATCCCCGGTATGTGGTACCGGGGCTGATTGAATTTTTAAATTGGCTGCAAAGGTACAATTGTCAAACATTTTGCCAAGCCTTGTTTTGCGGTCAAATTGGCAAGGTTTGGCGCAGGTAAAAGCCATAATGGATGAGCAGGCTCTCAAAAAGTTACCTTTGCGGCATGAAGAGCATTATTCTGAATAAAAATATCAGCCGACGTGTGGAGTTGGGGCATCCCTGGATTTTTGCCAATGAAGTAAACAGGGGCAAGGCATTGAATACGGCTGCAAAGGCTGGTGAGATAGTGGAAGTGTACACACATGATAAGAAATTTATTGGTAAAGGGTATGCCAATCCTCAATCGCAGATAATGGTGCGGTTGCTTACGAGAGATAAAAATGAAACCATCAATGAAAGCTGGTTTTTAAAAAAGATTGAACAGGCTTGGCAATACAGAAAGAAAATTGGCTATTCTGAAAACTGCCGCCTTGTTTTTGGTGAGGCCGATGATTTGCCTCAATTGATCATTGATAAATTCAATGATTATTTTGTAGTACAAACTTTAGCGCTGGGAATAGACTTGTGGAAACCGGCCATTGTAAAAGCTATTGAAGCAATTTTTTCTCCCAAAGGAATTTATGAACGCAATGATGTACCCGTAAGGGAACTGGAAGGATTGCAGCAGCAGAAAGGTTTTCTATCTGTTGAGTTTGATACCAATATTATCATTAATGAAAATGCTTGTCCCGATGGCTCTGCCGGAAGGAGCATAAAATTTAATGTGGATATTGCCAATGGTCAAAAGACAGGTTTCTTTTTAGATCAGCAGGATAATCGCAAAGCCATTGAGCATATCGTAAAAGATGCAGATGTGCTGGGTGTATTTTGTTATACCGGTTCTTTTGAGATCAGCGCTGCATTTTATGGGGCAAAGCAGGTGCTGGGTTTGGACATTTCTCAAAATGCCATTGACATGTGTAATAAAAATGCAGCATTAAACGGGTTGCAGGATAAATGTGAGTTCATATGTGTGAATGCTTTTGATGTGCTGAAAAACTGGACAAAAGAAAACAGGCAATGGGATGTGGTGATGCTTGATCCGCCCTCATTTACCAAGAGCCGCAGCAGCATTGATAAAGCAATTGCCGGTTATAAAGAGATCAACTTACGGGGTATAAAATTGGTGAAGCCGGGTGGGTTTTTAGTAACCTCCAGTTGCACTAACTTAGTGCAGCCAGAGTTATTTTTAGATACGATTTATGCAGCCGCAAAAGATGCCAAGCGAAAACTGCGGCAGGTTGTTTTTAATGCACAGTCTGCAGACCACCCAATTATAAGAGGTCAGGAATATACACACTATTTAAAATTTTTAATTGTACAGATATTGTAAAATCTACTGCAGCAATTCATTTATTTTATCTTCCAGTTCTTTTCCTTCGATGTTAACCCCAATGACCGCTCCTTTTTTATCAAGTAAAAATGTAGCCGGTATTTCATTTACGCCGTATACTTCTGTAACTTTTGCATACCACCCGGCTTTGTCATTTACCTGTGTGTAATTGATGTTGTCGTGTTTAACCGCTTTTAGCCAGGCATTTTTTTTGTCATCAATAGAAACACCATATACTTCAAAACCTTTTGATTTGTATTTATCATACAGCTTCACTACTGAAGGAATAGATACCCTGCATGGCCCACACCAGCTTGCCCAGAAATCTATCAGTACCACTTTTCCTTTTAATGATGACAGGTTGATAACGCTGTCTTTTGTATTGGGCAAAGAAATTTCCGGTGCCTGTTGCCCAACCTTTACCTGTGCTTGTAATGTGGCTGATAACAGCAGTAAAAAAACTGTAATTGCATTTTTCATTTACAACAATTTTTCTTTTGAAAGAGTGATAATATAAACAGAAAGAATTTTTTCATTTTATTTAATTTTAAATCTAAGCCCGGTATAAAACAATCTGCCGGATACAGGACCCCAAACCAAAGATGCATCAAAGTAAGGACTGAATGGCTGATCAGCTGCAACAATTACATTTTTTTGAAAATAATTGCCGATGTTTTCAACCCCGATATAAAAATCAACCGGGTTTATTTTGCCAATTGATTTTGTTACCTGTGCACCCATTAATACATATTCAGGAGAATATTGTTCTCTTTTATATTGTACAGGATTTGTTTCTGTACCTGGTATTCTTTTTTTACCATTGTAACTGATGGTGTAATCAAACTTCCATCCATCCACAGCATATGCAAAGTTAGCAAAAGCTCTGTTGGAAGCAATGAAAGGGCGCTGCAATAATTGGTCGCCAAATGTAGCTTTCACATCAAAATAGCGGTAAGCAATTCTAACATCTAATTTTTTTATTGGCTCCAAACTTAGCTCTGCCTGGAAACTGTTTGAATAAGATTTTCCTTTAAGATTGTAAAAACTTATTGCTCTTACATTTTCAATATCAGTGATCACCTGGTTGGTAAAATCATTCCGGTAAAAGTCAACACTAAACATGGCATCCCTTCTAAACAATTTAAATTTCTGATCAATGCTGATGCCTTTGTTCCAGGCCACTTCCGCATCCAGGCCATAAGCTTTACCTGCTGATGCACCTAAAATATTTACCTGCCTTGCACTTACAAACACACTGGTATTTTCTGCAAAGATATTGGCAGTTCTTTGTCCACGGCCAGCACTCAGGTGAATGATAGTTCCTTTTATTGGTTCATATTTAACATTGATTCGAGGAGTAACAAACCAGCCGAATAAATTATTGTGGTCTGTACGGATACCTGCCACCACAGAGAGTTTAGTAAGGTAATCGTATGTGTATTCAAAAAATGCACCAGGCACTATTTCTTTGCGTTTGTAATTATTGGCATTAAAATTTTCGTTGTATTGATCATATAAAAAACTAATACCGGTTCTGAACTTATGATTGGTATTATTAATTATGGATTGATAAATTAAATTGCTGTAAAAGTTTTGTTGCCTGGCATCATACTTTGTTAATCCAAAATAAGAATCCTGCTGGTGATCAATAGCAGCTAAC
>JAYVLZ010000200.1:0-8395 GCA_043759175.1 Chitinophagaceae bacterium
TTGCTTTTTCTTTTTAAAACCAATACCACACTACTTTTCCACCTATGTGCATTTCCCTTAACTTTACGCCAATGCGATTTTTTCGGGATTCGGCACATATATTAATTACCGCTTGTGCAAAATATGGACCGTGCCTACGGCACTCTGTCTATTGTTAGGTCAGTAATCAACGGATTAAAATCCGTTGTTACAAAATGTTTCAAGCCTACGGCTTTTTTAAAAAAACAGGTAGGGAACGAGACTGGGTTTATCATAGGCTTATGATATTGTAAAAGCCCATTGTGGTGAGTTGAAAGTGGAAACGAAAGAAGGTGAAGGTTCGGAGTTTATTATTCAATTGCCAATTTCTGTATAAACATAAGATCAACCATTAGCTGAATTTTGTTTCACCAGGTGGCAGCTATTACAAATAAATAAATATCCCCGCCTTGTTTCGTCTATTCCCGAGAACCGGTTAATTGAAATATTGTAAGCGTTCTGCCCTTACTGTTTCATAATTATTTTCCAACAACACCAGCTCCACTTCATTTACAATATCCCTGGCTACTTCATTTTTATTCTTTAAAGAAAAATTTTTTTGCAGGCCATTCTTTTTAATGATGCTGATCTTGTTAGTATCATATCCAAAAGTGGCGTTGGCATCATTCATGGAGTTGAGCACCACCATGTCAAAATTCTTTTTATTTAGTTTGCTGACTGCATGATTCAGTTCATCATTTGTTTCCAGTGCAAAGCCAACAGAAATTTGCCCGGGAGTTTTTATTTTGCCAAACTCATAGGCAATATCCATATTCTTTACCATTTTAATCACAAATGAATCATTCATTTTTTTTATCTTTTGATCAGCTATTTTTTCAGGCCGGTAATCAGCAACGGCTGCAGCAAACACTGCAATATCTGCTGATTCAAAATACTGGCAGCAGGCCAGGTACATTTCTGAAGCTGAATTTACATCTGCTATAAACAGCCTGTCATGCTCCAGCTTCATACTGGTAGGTCCGGTTATCATCACCACTTCAGCGCCCAGTTGTAAAAATACATTTGCAATAGCAAAGCCCATCTTGCCGGAAGAATGATTGCTGATATAGCGAACGGGATCAATAGCCTCCTTTGTGGGGCCTGCCGTGATCAGTACTTTTTTGTTTTTTAAAATTGACGTATCCATAACCAATTATTTTATTACCTAAAGTTCTGTCAATTACAAAAAAACAGGTGTCGGGAAGAATACAATATTGAGGTAAAAAAAGAAAATCTTTGAGCGCTATGCAATCACGAACGCATTTGAAATTTAACAACAACTGAAAAGCTGGTTGCAAAAAATTACAAGTTCCATGTATGTACAAAATCGCTGAAGTTAGGAATCAGATCCACCATCGCATGCAGCGCCATCGCCAGCCAAAGATTTTTTGTTTTATTATAGACAATGCCTAAAAAAATTCCGGCAATGCTCATGTACACAATTGTGTAAGCAGCGAAGAAATGGAAAGGCAATTGTTCATCAATGCCTTCACTCTCCGCTCCCCTCAAATACAGACCCGGGGCATGAACGACTCCAAAAATAAGTCCGCTGATTACAATGCCGCCTGCAGGTGATTTAAGCAACACAGCCAACCGGGACTGCAATAATCCACGAAAGAAAAACTCCTCCACTAATCCTGCTTCAATCAACAGCCAGGTAAATACAAATGGAAAACCTTTGATCAACCGAAATGCAGAAAAATTTTCGTGCCTGAAATTTTTTCCACCATTACTTAAATAATACTGAAAGGCCAGCACCATTACGGACAGGCATAAAAAGATAAATGTATTTCTTTGTGTGAATATTTCTTTTCGTTTTAAACCCAATCCAAAATCTTTTAATGAGAAACTAAAAAATTGATACAGCAGGAATGGCACCATAACAAACACCAATAACTTTCTGGCAAGAATGATTAAAAAATATGCCTGCTGATTTTGTAAGATATTTTTTGGAATCAGGCTGTCAATAAAACCACTGCCATAAGTAATGTACAAGGCGATCCAGGCAATTAATAAAATAAGTAACCCTGCTTCTTTTGTGAAGGCAGGCTTTTCATTTTTGTTGCAGTGAATGTTTTTTGTTAAATACCATGCAGCCAAAGAAAAGCCAGCACCCAGCGGAATAAATACAGTAAGTATATCCTTAACCGGTTCATTAAAAACAGCAACCAATATTGCTGCAGCAATAATGTAAATTATTAAATATGCAGTAATGTAAATGTTAGTTTTTCGAGCTGCCATTTATGCGTTATTGTAAACCTTTATCAGCGGTTCCCTCAGGGTAGCGGCTTCGCTGGTACAATGATAATAAATTGCATTTGCAATATCTGCTGCTTTTATCCAGTTGGTAAAATTTGCATCAGGCATAGCTTTCCGGTTGGATGGCGTATCAATGGTGCTGGGTACTATCACAGCAGTTACTACATTTGTTCCATGTGCTTCATCATTCATTAGTTCTGCCAGGCGAAATATAAGTGACTTACCCAAAGCATAAGCTATCATTCCTTTACCATTCTTACCATCCAGCCCAGGCTTTGATCCAATCATGAAAATTCTTCCGCTATTTTGTTTGGTCATTTGTACAAAAGCCGGATGTGCAATATTGTAAGCCGTTTCAAAATTGAGCTGGTATTGTTTCATGATATCAGCAGTGCAAGTAGTTGCAATATTTCCCATAGCAAAGCCACCCACTGTTAACACAGCTACGTCAATTGAACCATGTCTGGCAATTATATTTTCCACAAATTTTTGTGAGTCTTTTTCATCCATCAGATTCACCACCACTTTTTCAAAACGGTGTTCGGGAAAATCCAATGATACACTATCATTGTGAAGAATTGTTCCGATTACTTTATATCCTTCAGTAATAAATTTTCTTACTACTGCCTGGCCTAAGTTGCCGGAGGCTCCGGTGATGATAGCTGTCTTCATTTTTTTTATTTTATGCCGGTAATATTATTTAAAGCAAATTTATTTTCCGTGGTTGTTTATTTTTTCTGATTTTACAATTTTAAGTATGCAAATGGATGAAAAAGGCCTGTTCACACACAACAGCGGGCTCATAAAAAATATGCACAGCAATTTATTTTCACCGGTGAATATTAATTTTGTTTTAAACAGCTTCTTACTTTAATATTTTGGCAACCGGTACTAACTCAAAAGCTGGGTTGTATCTCATCATTTCGTTAAGTATAGCTGTATGCCCCGATCCAAAAATGACTAATATCTTTTTTTCATTACCACTAAGCCTTTTCAGGATATTCTCATAGATAATCATATTCCTGCGCCACCATTCACTTGTTAAATAAGCTCCCACATGATTGCCAGATTTGCCCACAGCCAGAAATTTGAAATACAGGCCTACCTGTAAATTTCTATCCTGTACTGTATTTTGATGCAGCAGCAGTTCTTTTACGGTTGATTTTTGCAACGACTCATTAAAAGCGTTTTCTACGCTGTCAAATGTTTTTTGTGCATCAGCAATAAAATCCACCTGGCCTGCCTCCGCTGCAGATTTCATCAAACTGTCAAAAGGAAAATCAGCATCCCTGTAATCAACTCCATAAATTGTATGTAGCCCTAAATCTTTTGCAAGCCTTAATGCAAGCTGGTCAATTTCCCCTGCATCAAGTTGCAAATTCCCTGACTTATATTGTTCTACAGCAGAGTCTGTTTTTGACTGTCTTTCTGGTATTGATTCAATAAATATCTTATCAGGAGCAAAAGCCTTAAGCTGGTTTACCACTTCCAATATTTCTTTCTGGCGTTTTGGTGAAAGAATATCCGCACTTTTAAATTTTGCAACATCCAGCCCGGGGTTATCAAAATGGAAAGTGCCAAGTAATAAAACTTTGACAGGCTTTTTATCTTGTGAAAATGTGGCAGCACACAGAAGTAATGCAGTTATGCAAAGTATGTACTTTTTCATTTTTAGCTTTTTTATGACCTTATTACATCCTCTAAATATTCGTTCATAAAGTTTTACTGCCAGCTAAACTTTCCACCTGTATTCACTCTTAATTTATACAAACTGCTGTGTGCAGTCAGGTACAATGTCTTTCCATCATCTCCCCACGCCATGTTTGCAGGACGTTCCGGCGTAACAATCTTACCTAATAATTTTCCTTCTGCAGATAATATCCACAAACCACCGGGTGCACTTACAAACAGGTTACCTTCTTTATCTACTTTCATTCCGTCCAGTGCTTCATCATCTTCTGTAAAACTAAAATCATAAAATATTTTTCCATTCTTTAGAGTACCGTCTGCATTTACTTCGTACCGCCATAGTGTTTTGGTGTGATGAATGTCACGGACATCCCAGTTGGTAACATAAAAATATTTTTCATCAGGAGAAAATGCCAGACCATTTGGCCCACCCAAATCTTTTGAAACAACTGTTGCCTTACCATCCTTAATCATAAACACACCGGAATAATCCAGTTCTTTTTTTGCATCAGTAAAGAAACCGGGCAACCCATAAGGGGGATCTGTGAAGTAAACAGTGCCATCACTTTTCAATACCACATCATTCGGACTGTTGAAACGTTTACCGCCAGCATTATCAGCCAACACCGTAACAGGCCCCTTCTTTTCAATTCGTATCACACGCCTGTTACCGTGCTGGTCAATAATCAACCTTCCTTCCTTATCTATCGCCAAACCGTTGCTGCCTGGTTGCCCATACTCACCAATATCTGCACCGGTATATCCGCTGTGGCTCATATATACAGTTACATTATGATTAGCCGGATTGTAACGGTAAATAACATTGGTGTTCGGATCGCTGAATAATAAATATCCATCGGGATGCCAAACAGGGCCTTCAGTAAAAGAAAAACCATCAGCCACTTTCTCCACTTTTGTTCCGGGTGCAATGATGGAATTTAGCTTCTCATCAATGGTATAGATCTTACCAATATCTTTCCATGCAGCATTCGTTGGCAAACCATTCTTATAAAAATCAATCACTGCATTTCGTACCCATATATAATTATCCGGAATCATTCCCAGGGGGCCATTGATACCCAGCACTGCAATGGAAAAATGATCTCCCGGTTTTGCATTATCTGTTAGTATTACCCTGTTCCGTGTATTGTAGCCGCTGATAACACCATTACCACTTTGTCCAAAACCATGCTGTTGTTTTCCATTCACCCATATCTCACTATAATCATCCACTGTTATCTCAAACACAGCCGTAGTACCGGTTGTATTGAGCTTACCAATTGCTGCAGGAATTGTAACATCCACTTTATACCATGCTGCAGAAATCAGCCCCATGCCTTCACGCATTTCTAAATCTGTTGGCTTCACCGCAACAAAACCTTTATCAAAATCTGCTGCATTTATTTGCGGATGCAGGGTATGTGTTTTTATTTTCATCCCTGTGGGATATAATTTCAATGAGTCTGTTGGGCCTGTACCCGGCGATTTAAAATCTGCCTCCACAATATGTGCTGGTTGAACAAACCAGTTTGCATTTACCAATGCGGCACCTGCTGTTGTTTTCAAATCGGCAATGGCCTGTGGTTTATCCACTGACAGTTGTCTTGTTTCCTGTGCATTGGTTACATAAATGATGGACAGCAAAAAAATAAGCTGCAGTATGATGATGGTATAAACTTTTCTCATTGCAATAATTTTAAATAGTCTCTCAAATTTTTTTCTTCTTCATAAATGATTCTATCAGCATCCTGGCGCCAGCACCAACCACTATTCCCCAGGATGTCCATCCCGGTATGTTGTTATTGGCAACGCCTGCGGATACCCCAACAGCAATACCGGTGGATGAAAAGGATAAAATTGTTTTTCATGGTTTTATTTTAAAGTTGCTTTTGCTCCTGCGTTCGCCATGTCTTCATCCTGCTGTGCACTGGCACTGCCGCTTACACCCACTGCTCCTATTAGCTGCCCTTCAAAAATGATGGGGATACCGCCTTGTAAAAATGTATGACCAACGGTGATCAATGCACCCCTGCCACCATTGATGGAGTTTTCTAATTTGGAAGAAGGTGCTTTAAATAACGCAGAAGTGTTTGCTTTTTTAGTTGCCACTTCGCTGGCTGCGGCAAATGTGCCATCAAGTCTTTCTAAGTAAACCAGGTTACCACCATTATCTACTACAGCAATGGCGCCACCGGGAGCGTTTACACTCTTTGCATATTTTATTGCTTCTGCCACTATTGCTTTTGCAGATTCCAGTGTGATATTTTTTTGAGATGACTGTGCATCGGCAGCGCCGGCAATCATCGTCATTGCTGTGATGAGGAGTCCTGTTGCTATTTTAATTATTTTCATTTTTATTTTTTTATTTTGTTTACAAACGATTGTAACATTTATCAACATCCTTGTGTCACTTGTACCTTTATTTACTTTGTTCAGCAATGAACAGAACGTAGAAGGGAGTGACACAACGATGTTCATTGATGATCTGCGGCTGGTTACAAAAAAATTATTTTGTATCAGCAGCAGGTTGTGCAGGTTTATCAAACTTTACTTTTTTGCCAGCATGTTTTTTTACCTGGCCCGGCCAGTTTTCATCAGCCTTTGCTGTAAGCCCCGGCACATCTTTATGAAACTGTGTGTAGGCATCCTGTGAATGCTGCAGTATCAGTCTTCCGTCAATGATGTCAAAAATTTCAGGATTGATGGGACGTAGTTTGTTTAACGCCATGGCATAGCCGCAAAAAGCGCCATACTGCGGAGCAAACATTTCAGGATGATCTTTGAACATCCCTGCGTTGGCTTCTGAAGAAAACCAGTAGGTGGCACCGTTATACCTTGCAAAATATGTTGGATCACCTTTCACGGCTTTCATTTGCGTAAAGTAAGCCACCGCATCATACCCCTGCAGGGTAACACCATCCGGATCGGTGTTATTTAAAAATCCTTTCTCTTCTTCTGTTTTAATTTGTTTGCCGTTATTGGCAGTTACCTCAGGCCAGTATTTATCAGCCTTTACAATATTACCGGGCACATCTTTATTCCAGCCATTTACTGCCCGCTGGTTGTGCTGGATGAATAATCTTCCATCCACAATAGAAAAAGTATTCACATCAATCGGTGCCACTCTTCCAAGGGAAACTGCATATGCACACCAGCCGCCAAACTGCGGTTTGTATTTTTCAGGATTGGCTTTAAAAAGATCCAGGTGTTCCTGCGAAGCAAAATTGTAACTGGCATCCTGGTAGTGGTACTGAAACTGAGCATCTCCTTTCACTGGTTTGTTATCAGTAAAAAAGGCCACTGCATCATAGCCATCCAGTATCACACCGTTGGCATCTACATTATTAAAATATTTACTGCTGCTTTGTGCATGCACATTCACTGAAACAAATACACCCAGTAACAGCATCATCACAGCAATCACATATCCAAGTATGCGTTCCTGTTTTGTTTTTTCTTTCATTACCTGTACTATATAAGCAGGCTTTTTTGTTGTGTTCATAAACTTGTTTTTTTTGAATAACAAAGAAAAGACACAGCAGGAGGGATGGTTGTCTGCTATTTTACAAAAATGAAATGCAGTGGATATTATTGACGGGAAGTGTCAGGTTGTTTACAATTGCAGCAGGCACTATAGTAGCTTACGTTAATGAGGTGTGATTTAATTTAATGAGAAGCAAATAGAAAAGACTCCCGGGTCTCTTTTTACTCAGTACAACGGCCCGTATGCAGGGCCTTTGCAACACCTATAAAGTTGACATATTTATTGCCGGCAATTTAACAGAAAGGCTACACCCGGATGCACAGTTTCAAATAACAGCTTTGAAGGAAAGCGGGTTGAAGGGAAGAGGGGAGAAGATAAAATTATTCACTATGCGGCTGTTATAAAATATAAATTGCTGCCCGTAAAATTTTAGATGAAAAGCACTTAATAAAAACTTATTTTTAAACCATAGTTATACAGGTAACAGGCCCTGGAAAAACAAGGTGTATTATTTTTACAATACCTGTAAAAACTTTTATAATAGTTAAATTCAGGCAGCGAATTCCGTAAACAATTATATGCAGTAGGCGTTTTTGAGTTATTTATTTCGTTCGTCCACCAACAATTTAATCATATTCTAATCTTTAGGCTCCCACAATTGAATTTTATTTCCTTCAATGTCTAAAATATGAACAAACTTTCCATAATCAGAATCTTCAATTTTGTCTACGATAGTTACCTTTTCCTTTTTTAATTCTTCAACCAAGGCTTCCAAATTCTCTACCCTGTAGTTTATCATAAAGTCTTTTGTTGAAGGCTCAAAATATTTTGTGTTTTCTGCAAAAGGATTCCACTGGGTAAGTCCCTTTTTACTACTGTCTTCCATCTCACGCCATTCAAAGCTTGTTCCATATGGGCTTGTGTTAAACCCAAGGTGTGTTTTAT
>JAYVLZ010000201.1:0-3671 GCA_043759175.1 Chitinophagaceae bacterium
GACATGAACAATGCAGGATAAATTCCTGAAAGAATGCCGACAATAAATGGGGTGAATAATAATGGAATGATCACTTTCCAGCTCAATAAAATACTAAAAGCAATTTCTTTTCCGGCAACACGATTGAGTAATGGCAAAGAAAGATAAGTAAGCAGGAAAGCCAGGATGATAGCCGCCCAGCAAACTAAAACAGACTCGCCTAAAAATTGGAGGATGAGTTCTTTTTTTCTTGCGCCAATTACTTTTCGGATACCAATTTCCCTGGCCCGCAATGCAGAACGGGCAGTAGAGAGATTCATATAATTGATACAGGCAATCAATAAAATGAATAAAGCGATGGCTGAAAAAATATACACTCGTTTGATATCACCATTAGGTTCCGCTTCATAGTCTGTATGTGAACGGAGATGGATATCTGTTAATTTTTGCAAGCCCAGTGTGGTAAACTTAGAAGGATCTTTTCCCTGATAATCTTTGTGATCCATATGCCTGTCAATAAATGCAGGAAATTGAGCAACCATTTTTGCAGGAGTATTTTTATCCGGCAATAATAAATAAGTGAAAAAAGAATTGTTGCCCCAGTTGGTTCTTAAATTTTCTGCTCCATACACAGCAGTATCCTTTAATGTGCTGAATGAAAGCAGCATGGTGGGATGCATGTGTGCGTTGGAAGGAAATGCTTTGTAGATACCGGTTACTTTAAAATCCAGCTGGCTGTTATAGCGGATTGTTTTATTTATCGGATCCTCCTCACCAAAATATTTTTTTGCCTGTTCTTCCGTCAGCATTACAGAAAACGGATCGGCCAAAGCTTTCTGCGGATTTCCCTTCAGCACATTTACTGTAAATACATCAAAGAGATTTTCATCTGCAAAAAAAACATTTTTTTCATTGAATTTTTTATCTCCGTACTTCATGGGTGCCGTTCCATTATCCAGCAGCCTGGTCATTTTTTTTATCTCCGGAAAATCTGTTGGCATGTAATAACCAAACGGTGGAGAAACCGTGCTGAGCGTAAGTGATACTGCACCATCTGTGTTTTTAAAAGTCCTTGTTACACGGTAAATATTATCTGCGTTCTTGTTATACTTATCATAACTCAATTCATCAATGATGTAAGTTGTGATCAAAAGGCAACAGGTTAATCCAACTGTTAATCCAAATAAGTTGATGAAGGAAATAAATTGGTGCTTTAGTAAATTCCTGAAAGCTAACTTGAAATAATTCTTAATCATGGCTATCTAATTTTGAATTAAAATATTTTCTTCCTGCAGTTAACCTGCTCTAACTAATCCTTTCTACAGTCTATTACATAATATTTCTTTTCGTTGATATTTTTAAATAAGTAACCGAAAGGCGTTTGCTGTGTTTTAAAATTATTTCAATGTCAGTATAATTTTACTGCCGCCTGCATTGGCTGTCACCTTGGTTCCGCCTCCATTGATGGTTCCTTTTAATTGATCATCTTCCACTTTGCCGCTAAAATTCACCAGCCCTTCTGTTTTAATTTTATCACCGGATAAATCAAAATCATATCCTTTGCCCGCAGGTAGTTGCAATTCAATTTTGCCACCTGAATTACTGAGCTTGATAAATTTCCCGGGGTCTTTTATGGCCACTTTTACATCGCCGCCGCTGGTACCTGCTGTAAGATTACATGCCAGATCAGCCAGGTTAACATTGCCGCCGGAAGTATGTGCACTAAGCTCACCTCTCACATCATTTGCCTTTACATCACCGCCACTGGTGGTTGCCGTTACATCGCCGCTCATGTTCACCAAAAAAACATTACCACCTGATGTTGACAGTCTTATTTTACCGGTACAATTATTGGCATCAATATTTCCGCCGCTGGTAGTTAAATCAATATCATCGTCTGAGTCTTTCACCTCTATATTACCGCCGGATGTTATTCCTTTTAATTTTCCTTTTACATGATCAACCATGAGATTGCCGCCGCTGGTGGTAATTTTCTGATCACCGGATATTGCCCTTAAATCAATATTGCCGCCGCTGGTGGTGAGATTGCTGGTAATATCTTTATTGACAAAAATTTTAAATGAAATGGACAACCCATTTTTCCAGTTCATATTTCGATGTTTAGACTTTGCAATGGCAGTCAATTTATTACCTGCCACTTCCACAGTCAGGTCATATAGCTCATCCAGCTTCTTTTGTATTTCATCTTTTGTAAGTGAACCTTTGCTCCTGTTGGATGGCGAGATAAAAACTTCTACCCGTTGCTGTTCGCCAGCAACACTCTCTACTGAAATATTTCCACCCGAGGTGGTTGATTCAACTTCTTTTACTGCTTCGCCTTTAAAATTTTTAATTAAAAATGCTTCCTGCGCCAACAGCATATTGCTAAAGCAGGTTACTGATAAGATCATCATTAATTTTTTCATGGTTGTTTATTTATAGCTTTTAAAAAAGTATTTCAGAATGCTTTATTCTGTTCTTAAACTCTTCACCGGATTTGCCACTGCCGCTTTGATGGCCTGGAAACTTACGGTGATCATAGCAATGGTAACAGCAATCAATCCTGCTATTGCAAACATCCACCAGGTGATAGTAACCCTGAATGCAAATTCCTGTAACCATTTATGCATTGCCCACCATGCAACAGGTGTGGCTATAACAATCGCTATCGCCACTAACTTTATAAAATCTTTTGACAATAAAGTTGTAATGCCCCTGACACTTGCACCAAGCACTTTGCGAATGCCAATTTCTTTTCTCCTGTTCTCTGCACTAAAGGTTGCCAATCCAAACAATCCAAGACAAGAGATGAAAATTGCAATGGCTGTAAAAGCATTGATAATATTGGACAATGTAATTTCAGATTCGTATTGCTTTTGTACTTCATCATCTAAAAATGCATATTCAAACGGAGCTTCTGGTAAATTTTTCTTCCAGATACTTTCTATGTTTTTCAATAAAGATTTGTAATCAGTAGTGCTGACATTTACTATAACATTTGATAAATATTCGTCTTTATCATTAAACCGCAGGAGCATTGGCTTTACATCTTCATGGAGCGAATTAAAATTAAAGTCTTTCATTATGCCAGCTATCTCAAAACCCTGGGGTGCCTGTTCTACCTGCTTTGTATAAATATTGGTACCAATAGCAGTTTCAACATTCAAACCCATTTTCTTAGCCATCGTTTCATTAATGAGCACCCTGCCTGAATCCCCCACTCTGAAATCTCTTCCGCTTACTAATTTTATCCCATTGGCCTGTACAAAAAATTGATCGGTTAGCATAAATTGTGCTACTTGCCCTGTTGCCATATCAGCACCGGGGCGATAAAATGTCCAGTCGTTTAGTATGGGCTGGCTGAGATAATTATTGGCCCTGCTCACGGTCTTTACTTCTGAAAGCTGCCGCAGGTCTCCGGCAAAAGTTCTGCTCTTGCTTCTTGTATCAGTGGTATGAAATGTAAAAATCAATTTTTGATTTTTTTCAAATCCGATGTCTTTGTTCTTAATATAATTCAGCTGGCTATAAATTATGATGATACCCGAAATAAGCGTAATGGATAATACGAACTGGAACACTACTAATCCCCGGCGAATACCCACAGCTGAAATCTGGTTGGTAAAATTTCCTTTTAAAACTTTTATGGATTTAAATGCAGAAAGATAAAATGCAGGATAACTGCCGGCAAT
>JAYVLZ010000202.1:0-15536 GCA_043759175.1 Chitinophagaceae bacterium
ACCTTTGCTTGAATTATTTTCTAAAACTTATCCGCAATATGTCAAAGAACAAGATTGTAATCAATTGAACCTATTCGATTTATAACAAGACGATAGTGAAGCCTCTCCTATAATTTCTAATGACCTGGTATAAGAAAGTATGGTTTTTTTATCGCTGCAAAAAAATTCATAATTGTAATTTTTAGCATCTTCCTCCAGAAAAGAAAGTTCCTCATGTATGTGAAGTAAATAATCAATCTCCGAAAATGACATACTCTACTTCCTTTAAAATATGAGGGCCGATATATGGACTTAAAGATTCTGGCGTAATAAAATCAATATCTTTTTTCAACAATTCTTTTAAAAACAAATAGGCACCTGTATAATTTTTAAAACTCTTCTTTCCCTTTTTAAATTCTATTAAAATATCAATGTCACTTTCTTTTACAGCGGTACCTTTTGCATAAGAACCGAATATGCCAATCCTGCTTGTACCAAAAGCAAGCAGTTGCTGTTCATTGTTTTTAATGGTGCTTATGATGTCTGATTTATTTAAAACCATATCATCAAAATTACAACTTTCTTAAAAGAACAGGCAGGTTATTTCACCTGCTCCAAATTATTCCAATGACTTGAAAATACAGCTGCCATGCCGATTACATCCAGCAGGATGCTAAGGGTAATGTTTGGGGGCACTTGCTTTTCTGAAAAGGTAATTTTTTTAAAGATAATAACCAGATTCCTATCCCAGGCACCAAAAACATAACTATCGTTATTAGCTGATAATATTTAGAATTCATCATTACTTTGAATTCTTTACATGGAGCAATTTTTTAAAAGATGCAAACCTCAAGTCGTGTGATATAAAATAAAATGGTTAATTTGAATGCTTCAACCTTACAACATGACCACAACCTCCCAACGCTTTACCGCCCTTGATGTTTTCAGGGGAATCACTGTTTGCCTCATGATCATTGTAAATACTCCAGGCAATGGAGCCACTACGTATTCTCCTTTGTTACATGCCCACTGGCATGGATTTACGCCTACCGATTTAGTGTTTCCTTCTTTTTTATTTGCTGTAGGAAACGCCATGAGTTTTGTAATGCCCAAATGGGAAAATTTACCACAAAGCAAAGTATTGTGGAAGATATTAAAACGAACAGCCATTATTTTTTTACTGGGCTACCTGATGTACTGGTTCCCTTTTGTAAAATACGATCAAAGCAATCATTTAATTTTTGCTCCTTTTGAAGACACAAGGGTGTTTGGTGTGCTGCAAAGAATTGCACTCTGCTATGGCATTGCGTCATTGATGATCTATTATCTAAAACCAAAGGCATCTTTAATTATTAGTATTGTTTTGGTTTTGGTTTATTGGGGATTGCTTTATGCTTTTGGAGATGCAACAGATCCCTTGGGTATGCAGGGCAACCTGGGATCAGTAATTGACAGGTGGCTGTTGAATGAAAAACATTTGTATCATGGCGAAGGCGTTGCTTTTGATCCGGAAGGATTTTTGAGTACCATGCCAGCTATTGCCAATGTAGTGGGTGGCTATATTGTTGGAAAATTTATACAGGAAAAGGGAAACACCTATGAAGGATTAACAAAGTTGCTATTAGCCGGCGTGCTGTTATTGTTTATTGCTTATTGCTGGAATTTATCTTTTCCAATCAACAAAAAATTATGGACCAGCTCTTTTGTGCTGCATACAGTTGGGTTAGATTGCATCATTATTTCAGTAATCATTTACATCATTAATTTCAAGCATAAAACTAACTGGACTTACTTCTTTGAAGTGTTTGGCCGCAACCCTTTGTTCATTTATCTTTTATCAGAACTCGGCGCAACGCTTTTATATTTTTTCAAAGCAGAACCAAAAGTGTCTTTATTTCAATGGATATACAGAAATATTTTTATCCATGCAGGTGAGTACTTTGGTTCTTTCTTATTTGCTGTAAGCTTTATGCTGATATGCTGGCTGATGGGTTATTTTTTGGATAAGAAGAAAATTTATGTACGGGTATAATGTGCCACAGATGCACCAATGAACACTAATAAAAAATAATTCGTGCTAATTCGTGTATCCGTGGCAATATTTTATCAAACTACCTTCCTGTTTAAATAGTTATCATAATCAGGTATAATAGTTTCATATTCTCCCTGCATCAATGGGGAGGTTAGTAAAAAATCCGCTGTAGCCCTGTCGCAGGCCAGTAAAATATTCCAGGTCACTCCTACTCTTAGTAAGGCTTTTACATCACTGTCATGCGGCTGTGCCTCCATGGGGTCCCAAAAAAATATGAGCACATCAATTTTGCCTTCAGCAATCATGGCGCCTATTTGCTGGTCACCTCCCAGCGGACCACTCAATACTCTTTTAACAGGACGATCCAATTGTTCTTCCAATAATTTACCCGTGGTGCCGGTAGCAATCAATTCATGTTTTGCCAATATCACTGCATTGTGATTTGCCCATTCAATTAAATCCTTTTTCTTATTGTCATGTGCAACTAATGCAATCCGTTTACGCTTTCCAATCAATCTTATTGTATTCATTTTTGATTATTTACTCTTAATACTGCAGGCTTACAAAAGTAATCCGGTTCACCATATTGTTAATTAACTTTTAACCTTGCCATCCGGCTGAAATAGCCTACCTTCGCCGCTTCAAAATCGGAGCTATGAGCAATCAGCTTCGGGCCACGAGCAAGAACTGCCTGGCTCACAGCTCATAGCTTTCGGCTCAAAGCTTTTAATTATGAACATCAGAAATATAGCAATCATTGCCCACGTTGACCACGGTAAAACTACCCTTGTTGATAAAATCTTACACGCCACCCAGGTATTCAGGGATAACCAGGAGACCGGGGAACTGATCATGGACAGTAATGATCTTGAAAGAGAGCGTGGTATTACGATTTTTAGTAAGAACATTTCCGTTAATTATAAAGGTGTAAAAGTAAACGTAATTGATACTCCCGGTCACAGTGATTTTGGAGGTGAAGTAGAAAGGGTACTAAAAATGGCAGATGGTGTGCTGTTACTGGTAGATGCTTTTGAAGGACCAATGCCACAAACACGTTTTGTGTTGCAGAAAGCATTGGCACTTGGCCTGCACCCGATAGTAGTAATTAATAAAGTAGATAAACCCAACTGCCGCCCGGACGAAGTACACGATGCGGTGTTTGAATTATTTTTTAACTTGGATGCTACCGAAGAACAATTAAATTTTCCTACTATTTATGGCAGCAGCAAAAATGGCTGGATGAATACCACCATTACTGAAACCGAGAATATCTTTCCTTTAATGGATGCAATACTGGAATATGTTCCGGAACCCAAAGCAAATGAAGGTTCTTTACAAATGCAGATTACTTCGTTGGATTACTCTTCTTTTTTAGGCAGGATTGCGGTGGGTAAAGTGGCCCGTGGAGTAGTAAAGGAAAATCAGCAGATTGCATTAGTACAGGCTGATGGCAGCATCAAAAAAATGAAGATAAAAGAACTGTATGTGTTTGAAGGAATGGGAAAAAAGAAAGTATCAGAAGTGATTGCAGGTGATATTTGTGCAGTAGTAGGCCTGGAGAATTTTAATATTGGCGATACTATTGCAGATGCAGAAAATCCCGAAGCTTTACCAACCATCAGTGTAGATGAACCTACGATGAGTATGTTGTTTGGTATCAACAACTCTCCTTTCTTTGGTAAAGAAGGAAAATTTGTAACCAGCCGCCATCTTCGTGACCGCTTAATGAAAGAAACAGAAAAAAACCTGGCGCTAAAAGTCGAAGACAGTGACAGTGCAGATAGCTTTAATGTTTACGGACGTGGTATCCTTCACTTAGGTATCTTAATTGAAACTATGCGTAGGGAAGGATTTGAATTGACCATTGGCCAGCCCCAGGTTTTGGTAAAAGAAATTAACGGTACCAAACACGAGCCTTATGAAGTACTGGTAGTGGATGTACCGGCAGAATACAGTGGAAAAGTAATTGACCTTGTTACACAACGTAAAGGTGAAATGCTGGTAATGGAAACCAAGGGTGAAATGCAGCATTTAGAATTTGATATTCCTTCAAGAGGTTTGATAGGATTAAGAAGTAACATGCTAACCAGCACTGCCGGAGAAGCAGTAATGGCTCACCGTTTTCATGAATACAAGCCATGGAAGGGCTCTATTCCAGGACGTAGCAATGGTGTGTTGTTATCAAAAACTACAGAAAAAACTACAGCCTATTCAATAGATAAATTGCAGGACAGGGGCCGTTTTTTTGTAGATCCCGGTCAGGATGTTTATGCAGGCCAGATCATTGCTGAACATATTAAGCCAGGCGATTTAGTAGTGAACGCAACAGAGCCAAAAAAGCTTACCAACCACCGTGCAAGCGGATCAGATGATGCTTCCAAAGCAGCACCAAAGATCCAGATGAGTTTGGAAGAATGTATGGAATATATCCAGCAGGATGAGTGCATTGAGGTAACGCCGAAAAGTATCCGCTTACGCAAAGTGATCCTGAATGAAGATGACCGCAAGCGGGTGAGCAAATCAATGTCCCAGCAAATAGCTTAAGCTTTATAACTTTTAAATATGATCCGTTCCGCCTCAGGCTGGACGGATTTTTTATGCAATAACCTTCCAGTTTATCTTAATAAATATACAGTTCGTTGTAGTGTCCTTACGCTTCATTGCATTTTGCATTTATACTGCGGTTAAATAATATAACCTTTACATAGAAAAATAATAGTCATTAAAAACAACAAATTATAATTTATGAAAAAGCAATCATTAGGTCTGTTTATACCAGTAAGTAAAACAGAAATTAAAGTACTTACAACAGAAGTAAAAGAAACACTGGCAAAAGATTTTGATAGGAACAGGCAAAAAGTTTTCAGTTCTGCGGATCTATGGAATATACAGCGAAATATAAAAAGAAATCCAGGAAGACGGTTTCTGATATAGGGTCATGAAATACCTGTCAATTTAAATAATGAGTTGATTCAACAAAAAAGGAAAATAAATAAATGCTTCCTACCTTTGGGATGTCAATGAAAAAGATAATCCTGATAGTACATTTCCTGTTTTTGTTTTGTGTTGTTGCAATCAACAGCAAAGCTCAATGCGCCATGTGTACCAAGACAGCACAACAGTTAGGTGAAAAACCTGCAGGCGGGCTTAATAAAGGTATTTTATATTTAATGCTCACTCCTTTTGCCATTGCAGGTTTTATTGGTTACCGTTGGTGGAAGAGTGACCGCACTGTGTAAGAATATTTTTTCATTCATTACAGCTTAATTAACTTGTTGCATAAAATAAATACTGCTTATGCTACGGTTATTATTTACATTCCTTTTTCTCCCCACATTTTTATCGGCACAAAAACTTCCCACCATAGAAGAAAAAACAAAAGACAGTAAAAAACAGGAAGGCTTCCTGAATTTTTATTGGGAAGAAACTACCGGTAAAATATTTTTGGAAATAAAATTAGATACAGAGATTCTTTACCAGCAGTCATTACCGGCAGGCCTGGGTTCAAATGATATAGGTTTGGACAGGGGGCTTCTCGGAGATACAAGAATCATTAAGTTCAATAAAGTTGGCAGAAAAATTTTGATGATCCAACCCAATTATGATTACCGTGCCATCACAAAAGATGTCAACGAAAAAAGAGCGGTGGAGCAATCCTTCGCACAATCTGCTTTATGGGGCTTTGCGGTGGAAGCAGAAAGCAATGGAAAGTATTTGGTAGATGCCACTGATTTTATTGTAAGGGATGCGATGAGGGTAAGCAACCGCATTAAAGCAAACCAGCAGGGCATTTACAGTTTTGATAAAACCCGTTCAGCGATTTATTTAGAACATACAAAAAACTTTCCGCTCAATACAGAAATAGAAGCTACTATCACACTCACCAATACAGATGGCACAGTGGGAAATTATGTGCAGTCCGTTACGCCGTCTGCTGAAGCCATTACACTTCGTATGCATCATTCTTTTGTACAGCTACCCGATGCTGATTTTACGCCAAGAATATTTGATCCAAGAAGCAGTTTTATCAACACTTCTTATTTTGATTACAGTACGCCGGTAAATGAGCCTGTTCAAAAAAACTTTATCATCCGTCATCGTTTAAAAAAGAAAGATCCCACCGCTGCGATTAGTGAGCCGGTAAAGCCAATCATTTATTATTTAGACAATGGAACACCAGAACCTATCCGAAATACCTTACTCGATGGTGCCGGTTGGTGGAACCAGGCTTTTGAAGCATCAGGATACAAAAATGCATTCCAGGTAAAAATTTTACCAGACAGTGCAGACCCGATGGATATTCGTTACAATATGATCAACTGGGTACACCGTTCAACAAGAGGCTGGAGTTATGGAGCGGCAGTTGTTGATCCAAGAACAGGTGAGATCATCAAAGGACAGGTTTCTTTAGGTTCCCTGAGAGTAAGGCAGGATTATTTAATTGCAACAGGTTTATTAGCCCCATTTGATTCAGAAAATCTTTCGAATAACTCCCCTTTAGGGGACGGGGGCAAAATGCTGAAAATGGCATTGGCAAGATTGCGGCAATTGTCAGCACATGAAGTAGGTCATACTATTGGCCTTATGCATAACTATGCCGCCAGTGTAAGTGACAAAGCAAGCGTAATGGATTACCCACATCCGCAGGCAACGTTAAATGCCAATGGTGAGATTGATTTGAGCAATGCTTATGATGATAAAATAGGGGCATGGGATAAAGTGTCCATCAACTGGGGTTACCAGGATTTTCCTGCAGGCACCAATGAACCTGCTGCTTTAAATAAAATATTGTCGGACGCAGAAAAAAAAGGACTGCAATTTATCAGCGACCGGGATGCAAGGGCTGCAGGTGGCTTACATCCGCAGGCACACTTGTGGGATAATGGAACCAATGCTGTGGATGAATTAAAAGATATGATGAAGATCCGCAACAAAGCCTTACAACAGTTTGGAGAAAAGAATATACAACCTGGCACACCAATGGCGATGCTGGAAGATGTGCTGGTTCCAGTGTATTTGTATCACCGTTATCAGGTGGAAGCTGTTACAAAAATTATTGGGGGCATGTATTACACTTATGCTCTTCGTGGAGATGGACAAATCATCACCAGGCCGGTGAGCAAAGAAGAACAGGTAAAAGCTTTGAATGCTGTATTAGATTGTTTGTCGCCTGAATTTTTGACTGTGCCAGAATCCATTGTAAAATTAATTCCGCCACGTCCTTCCGGTTATAACTTTACAAGAGAGCTCTTTAAAAAAAGAACAGGCCTTGCATTCGATGCCTTAGCCCCTGCAGAAACTGCTGCCGATCTTCCTTTATCTTTTTTATTAAACAGCGAAAGAATGAATCGCATGGTTCAATACCAGGCAGAAAATGGCGGACTGGGTTTAAATGAAATGTTGCAAACGCTGATCAGTAAAACATGGAAAGCAGCAAGAAAAGCTGGCATGGAAAAATTAATACAGCTGCAAACAGAACAGGTGTTGCTTACTTACCTGTTAGCTGCTTCAATAGATGACAACCTTTCTTTTCTGGCAAAATCCATTGCACAACAAACTTTAACCGATCTTAAAAAGTATATTGAGGCACAACAAAAAATTGTGAAGGATGAATCACAACAGGCAAACTTTATTTTAGCATTGGAAAGAATGAAAGCTCCGGAAAAAGCAAAGCCAACTATTCATGCAGCAATACCGCCTGGAGCGCCTATTGGGTGTGATTTGGAAGATTAAATTTTATCAATGATCAACATACCGAAATTTCTTTTTCCCATCCTGTACTTCAATCCTGGTTATGCTATTAATAGGAATTGTTTTTTGTATGGAGGTAATAAATCTTGATTGCACACCTGTTATTGAACTATCATTTACAGAAATTAAATCAAAATAAAAAACTGTTCTTTTATTATTATTATATGTAAACCTTATTTCTATCGATGGGCTATTTTTCAATTCCGCAGCATTGCCTTTACTATCAACACATTTAATAATCTCAATTGGGGTTGTTTCATATTTCACTTTATCACCCCCAGGCCCCATCGTTATTACTTGTTTCAATTTCAAAGTATTCACTGCAGCAAATTGCTGTTTAAAACTATCAACAGAAATGTAATAGGTTTTGCAGGAACTTAGCAAGAATATAAATCCGGTAATTGTTACAAGTAGCGAAACAGTTTTATTCAACATATTTTATAAAGATTTCAGGCATTTATGTGAGTCATCACAATAAGGCGGAGTCTTGGTTTGCTTACACTGGCAAAGCCAAACTTCTTCTTCCACCTCACATTGAAATTTTAAACTTTTATAAGGTATTACAGATTCTCCCTGTTCATTGATAATGGGTTCAATTCTTTTATGGGTGCCATCACAGAAAGGCTGCTTTTCACTCAGGCCACAGGCACACCAGGCGTAAATTTTTCCGGCTTCGGGTGTAAAACTGGCGGGCTCTGTTTTGGCTACTTTAGGCAGTCCTGTGTTTGGGATCATTTCCATGCTAATAGTTTTGTATAAATTGATATAAGTTAAAAGTATCGCCTGCGGCTTTAATTTTATTTTTCAAATCAGCCTTATTAACAGCAGCCATTCTTTTTTGTTGTATCAAATGAAAGACTTTTTCTGCCAGCAGCCAGTATCGTTTTTCGTCTGCCTGTCCGGCAGGCAGGTTGACCGTTGATCGTTGATCGTTTAAAGCTTTAATTTTTTCATTCACTGCATTCAGCAATTCAACAATGCCTTCTTTTTGTGAAGCAATTGTTTTGATCACTAAAACGCCTGCATTACTTCCCTTTAGGGGATGGGGGAACATCATTCTTAAATTCTTTACAAATACATCTGCATCGGGCCGGTCACTTTTGTTCACTACAAAAATATCCCCAATCTCCATCAGGCCGGCTTTCATGGTTTGTACTTCATCGCCTGCTTCGGGCACCAGGGCTACAATGGTTACATCGGCAAGCCCTGCAATTTCAATTTCACTTTGTCCCACACCAACAGTTTCCACAATGATATAATCAAAAGGCGCTGTTTTCAGCAAGTCTGTAATCTCAATAATTTTTGGGTGCAGTCCACCCAATGAACCACGGGTAGCCAATGAACGGATAAATACATCCGGATGATTATACCACTCACTCATGCGTATCCGGTCTCCCAATAATGCTCCCAAATTAAATGGAGAAGAAGGATCAACACAAACCACGGCCACTTTTTTTTGCTGCTTTACTATGAGTTCAATCAAAGCATCCACCAAAGTGCTTTTACCTGCACCCGGAGGGCCAGTAATCCCAATAACCGGAGTGTGAGAAGGAGGTAACAACTGCATCAGGGATTCATACCCGCTCACTTCGTTTTCCACCAAAGAAATACAACGGGCCAATGCCTTAATATTGCCTTGCTGAATTTGTTGCAGATATTGTTGCCACATCGGGCAAAATTCAAGGTTCTTTATTCAAATTCCAAAAAAGAAATGTTGTTGTCAATGGTGAATGGTCAATGGTGAATACGTTTAATTTAGATACCCTGATTGTTGTTTGTGAAATAAAGAAAAATGGCTTGAAAAGAATTCAACTTTTAACTTTCAACATTCATTCAAACCTTCAACCTTCAACTTTCAACCTTCAACCATTCACCTTTCACCTTTCCTCTTTAACTTCGAATAAATTATTTATTACAAAGCATGACGAATTTCATTCCTATTTTTCCATTAGGCATTGTAGTGTATCCGGGAGAGGAATTAAACCTGCACATATTTGAACCCCGTTACAAAGAATTAATTAACGATTGTAATACCAGCAAAAAAATGTTTGGTATACCGTCTGTAATAAAAGATAAAGTTTCTGAAATGGGTACACTGATGGAGCTTACAGAAATTACTCAGATGTACGATAGTGGAGAAATGGATATCAAAACGAGAGGCATAAAAGTGTTCAGGATACTGGAAATAATAAAAACAGTACCGGATAAATTATACAGCGGTGCTATTGTAAATTATCCCGATAATGAAGAAAAGGGGAACAAAGCATTGTTGCAAACGGTAATAAAAGCAATCAGAAAATTACACAGTGTTTTAAAAGTAAATAAGGAATTTAAAAAAGCAGACCAGGCATTGTGCAGTTACGATATTGCACACCACGCCGGAATGTCTATTAATGAAGAATATGAATTACTGCAACTGCTGCATGAAGTACAACGGGTGGAATATTTAAAACAGCATATACTAAAAGTATTGCCCGTAGTAACTGAAATGGAAGCGTTAAAAAGCAAAATAAAACTGAATGGCCATTTTAAAAATTTAAGTGGATTTAATATTTAGTTTAGGGTTAAGAAATACTTACCTAAACATCTAAACCCTGAACTTTCTAAACCAAAAAAAATGATAACTATCTGCTTCGATTTTGGTAATACCCGTTTAAAGGCTGCGGTATTTGAAAATGATCGCCTAACAGAAGAATTTGTGTTACCAGATGATGGCAATGAAACGATTGAGGGCATCCTTAGCCGTTATCAACCAAAAAAGACAATCCTGTCTTCGGTCATCAATCATAACCCGGGAGTGGAAACTGTTTTATCTGCTGCTTCCACCTTTCATAAACTTTCGCTTCATACCAAAATAAATTTTACCGCTGCTGTTGGTAAGCCCGAATCTATCGGCGCAGACAGGCTGGCATTGTCAGCGGCAGCAGTACACTTTTTTCCCAACAAAAATAACCTGGTAATTGGGTTAGGTTCCTGTATTACTTACAACTTTATTAATCAGTATCATCAATTTCTTGGTGGAGCCATTTCTCCAGGTATGGAAATGCGGTTTAGATCGATGCATGAATATACTGCCAAACTTCCTTTAGCACCTAAAGACTGGAATTTCCCGGTAATTGCCTATGATACAAAAACTAATTTACAAAGCGGTGTGTTGGCAGGCATAAGCTTTGAAATAGACGGCTACATTGACTTTTACAGCAGCAGGTACGGCAACTTTAACGTGGTTTTAACCGGTGGGGATGCAGGCTATTTTGCCCGTCGCCTTAAAAACAAGATATTTGCGGACTTAAATTTTTTGTTCAAAGGACTTTACGCAATAAGTGAAGTTAATAACTGCTAACATGATGCGATTGACCGGATTGGTTTTTACCTTACTATTTTGCACTGCTGCTATTGCCCAGGAAAATTCTCCTTACTCCCGTTACGGACTGGGTGATATTAGTCCCAGCCAGAATATTGTGAACCGTGGGATGGGAGGTATCAGTGCAGGATTTGCAGATTTTAAAACTGTCAATTTTATAAACCCCGCCAGCTATGGCAGCCTGAGTTTATCTACTTTTGAATTTGGTGTTGAAGTGGATACCCGTACCTTGAAAAGCATTAGTCCTGCAGATAAATTTTCTTCTACCAACCTGATTGTTTCTTATGTGCAATTAGGTTTGCCAATAAAATTAAAAAAAGCCAATAAGAAAGGGATTTTTCTTGGCATGAATATGGGCCTGAGGCCAGTTTCCAAGATTAATTATAAAATCTATTCTCTTAAACCTATACAACCTGGAGCCCAGGACAGCATGCTTACTCTGTATGAGGGATCTGGCGGCGTAAATGAGGCTATGCTGGGATTTGGTTTAAAGATAAAAAGTTTTAGTGTCGGCTTCAACAGTGGATACCGTTTTGGAAATAAGACTTACAGCACCAAACTGTCTGTTGCTAATGATACTGTTTTTCATTATCCATCAAATACATCAAACAAAACAAATTTCGGCGCTGTTTTTTTAAATGCCGGAACTCAATATGAAATAAAATTTAAAAATGCCAGCATCTTAAGATTAGGAGCTTATGGTGCATTGAGTCAGAAAATAAATGGCTCACAGGAGTTAAAAGTAGAAACAGTAAGTTATGACGCTGAAGGGGGAATATTTAAAATAGACAGTGTATTCCAGAAATCATCAGATGGTACAGTAAATTACCCGGCCAGTTTCGGAGTTGGTTTTATTTACCAGGATAGTAGCCATCACTGGTCATTTGGCGCAGACTATGAAAAAACGCTTTGGAATAAATATAAGTTTTTTGATCAGTCAGACCAAGTACGGGATAGCTGGAAAGTACGAGCCGGTATAGAGTATTTTCCTGCCAGCAGTAATACCCCAATTAAAAAATATTTCAATTTTGTAAGATACCGTGCAGGTTTCTATTATGGTTCCGATTATGTGAACCTTGGCAACAAGCTTCCTGAATATGGTTTCACTTTTGGCGCAGGCTTTCCACTGAAAATAAGAAGAGCGTATTATGAAACACAAACTTCTTTTTTAAACACTGCATTTGAAATTGGCAGCAGGGGAAATAAACAATCCAATCTTAGGGAAAGCATCTTCCGCATTAGTGTTGGCTTCTCCTTAAGTGATCTGTGGTTTCGCAGACTTAAATACGATTAATGAATTTTATTCATGAACAGCCGTATATCTCATATTAAAATTATTGCAGCCTTTTTAGCAGGCTGCTTTTTTTTATTCAGTTGCGAAAACAAACTGGAAGATGTAAAGAATGCCAATTCAAAATCTGTAGGAAAGGATGAAGCGATCAATGTAAACATTAAATATTCCATTGGTGGCAAAAAAAAGGCAGTACTCACCAGCCCCTTAATGTATCGTGTATTAAATGCAGACAATTATGTAGAGTTTCCTAAAACTATACATGTAGATTTTTATAACGACACCGGTGATACGCTGGAAAGCAGGCTGGATGCTCACTACGCCAAATACCAGGAATCGCAGAGCAAAGTTTTTTTAAAAGACAGTGTGAAGGTGATTAACCGATTGGGAGATACGTTATACTGCAATGAACTCTATTGGGACCGGTCAAAAACCAACCAGGAATTTTATACGGATAAGCCTGTACGCATACGAAGAAAGATGGAGATCATTGATGGCATAGGTTTGGATGCCCGCCAGGATTTTAAAGAGTGGCATATCGTACAACCCACCGGGTTTGTAAAAGTACCCGGCTCACAATTTCCCAATTAAGGAAAATTAAAACAATAACAATATTGGCATTTGAATGTTATTGTAACTTCATCCCCTAAAAAAAATAATACTTTATGGAATATCGCCGACTCGGAAAATCCGGACTGCAGGTGAGTGTACTTTCCTTTGGCAGCTGGGTAAGTTTCAGCAAACAGATCAATGATAAAACAGCCGAAGAATTAATGGGCATTGCCTATGATAATGGCATCAATTTCTTTGATAACGCCGAAGCATATGCACTGGGAGAAAGTGAGAAGATGATGGGCCGTGTTATTAAAAAGAAAAAATGGGACCGTACTTCTTACATCGTTTCTTCCAAAGCATTTTTTGGATGGCGTGGTAAAGACAATAAACCCAACCAAACCGGTAACAGCAGGAAACATTTGGTAGAAGCCTGTAACGAAGCATTGCAAAGATTGCAGGTAGATTATTTGGATCTTTTTTTCTGCCATCGTCCCGATAAAAATACACCGGTAGAAGAAACTGTGTGGGCAATGAATCATTTGCTGCAGCAGGGTAAAATTTTATACTGGGGCACCAGTGAATGGAGTGGTGTAGAAATTATGGAAGCTCACCGCATTGCAGAAAAATATAAATTGATTGGACCCACCATGGAGCAACCCCAATATAATTTATTTGAGCGCCATAAAGTGGAAGTGGAGTTTGCAGAGATCTATAAAAATGTTGGATTGGGAACTACCATCTGGAGTCCTTTGGCATCCGGATTGTTGAGTGGTAAGTACAATGATGGTATTCCGAAAGGAAGCCGTTTTGCATTAGAAGGTTTCGACTGGTTAAAAGATAAGTGGATGATGGATGACAGGATTAAAAAAATAAAAAAATTGAGTGAGCTGGCTACAAAAATGGCTACTACTACCGCAGCATTAAGTATTGCATGGTGCATTAAAAATCCCAATGTGAGCACGGCTATTTTGGGTGCTACTAAAAAGCAGCAATTGCTGGATAACCTGAAAGCAATTGAAGTTTCAGCAAAGTTGACACCTGAGGTAATGGAAAAAATTGAAACAATCATGAAAACAAAACCTGCAGCGCCGGAATTTTAAAGGCCCCTCCAAATCCCGATGAAAAATCGGGACAAGCTCTCCCCGCAGGGGAGGCTTTAAAAAACAATTATTAAAATGGGAAAAGATATAAAAAATAATACTTCTTTCAAGTCTCCCCTGCGGGGAGATTTAGAGGGGGCAAGGGTATACGGCCTTCCTTATTGCGACAGCACAGCAGCTGCAATAAAATGGATGGAACAAAATGACATTGAAAATACTTTGCACAATTATAAAACAGATGGTATTACAGAAAAGAAATTAGCTGAATGGATCAAACAATCAGGCTGGGAAAAATTGTTGAATAAAAGAAGTACCACCTGGAGAAGTTTATCAAAAGAATCGCAGGATAAAGTAGTGGATGAAAGCTCAGCCATCAAAGCAATGATGGAAAATACGAGCCTCATTAAGCGGCCAGTTATTGAATATGAAAAAGAATTATTGGTTGGTTTTGATGAAAAAAAATTAAGCATTTTACTTGATTAAAAAGCCCCGTTACCGTGTATTTTTTGTAAATTTAAAAGATGGAAAACAGTAAGGAATTAAAGGCACTCATACGCAAAAATGCTCACCTGTTCTGGTACACCAAAGACAGTGAAAAAGAAAACCTTCCCCTGCCGGTGGTGCTGGAATTTTTTTTGAATTATGCTGATGAAGAAGATGCAAAACATTTAATTTCATTGGTGGGTAAAGAAAAAGCCGCTGCTGTTTTCTTCGATCAAATTAACAAATCACATAGAGCTGCAAATAATTATAACGCCCTGGCAAAAAATTTTTTTACGCTTTACTTTGCCAAATATGCACATTGAAATTTTGGATGATAAGCAACTTGAATTGCTTCCTTTTTTAAAGAAGTATATAAAAAGCTATTACTTAGTTGGTGGTACTGCTGTAGCTTTTCATGTGGGGCACAGGCGTTCAATTGATTTTGATTTGTTTACAGAGAAGAAAATAAATTTTACAGGTATTAAAAAAGATATTTCTCAATCAGGCTTTTCTTCCACTATTATAGTTTCGCTTTCAGACCAAATACATTTTATCATCAATGCTGTAAAACTTACTTTTTTTCAATTTCCATTTACTATCGATAGCAACCATAGTTTTGAGAAATATTTCAGGTTTCCAGATTTACTAACATTGGCAGCAATGAAAGCTTTTGCTTTAGGAGGAAGAGGAAAATGGAAAGACTATGTAGATTTGTATTTTATTATCAAAGATTATCACAGTGTTGACGAAATATCCGACAAAGCAAAAGAGCTTTTTCGGGATGTTTTCAATCCTATTTTATTTAAAAAACAACTTTGCTATTTTGGCGATATTGATTATACAGAACAGGTAGAATTTTTACCCGCCTTTGAAACCGACGAAAAAACCATCAAAGATTTTTTAATTGATGCAGCATTAACAGGATTTTAAAACAAATAATAAACAACAAAAAATTATGAAACGCAACGCAACCGCAGTTTG
>JAYVLZ010000203.1:0-5590 GCA_043759175.1 Chitinophagaceae bacterium
ATAAAAACAAATGCAGTATAGAATGGAAGTTTACCCGGCAGGATGCAGATAAAAAGTTATCTAAACACTATATTTCATAATTAAATTGTCAGTACACTACCTGTTCTTTTCTGCCAGTAAATATTACTCCTGCAGTCAATCATGATCAGATTACCATTACCGTTCTAAGCGGTATACAAGTAAAGGTTGCATTTACGGATCAGTCAGTACGTTTTATAAAGCAATTATTACTATCCTGATATGATGCTGGAGGAATTGGAAACAGCATTGGTTATAAGCCAGGCAAAGGCCGCCTGGGAGTCGTTGAGTAAATGAAGGCTTACATCAATGGAAAATAGGAATAGGATGATGCCTGCTGGCGTATTGTGTCCACCGAAAACAAGTTGCATTTAGTTTTTAAATTTTCTGTTCAAGTAATTTAAAACTGTCTGTGCTGAATTGACTACAAACATTGCTTCGTCTTCCTCTAAAAGCTCTTCGTTCGGATGAGATAAACTTGCCTTATTTCTAATCGGATTTAACTTGTCTAATGTATTGCTGAAAGAGTTTATTATTTGGTCAATGTCAGCTTGTCTTGCCCACCATTTTGCAAAGCTGGATGACGAGTTCCTTGCAGGTTGCTCCTCAGCAGAGCTTGGTTACGCTTTGTCCACTAAAACAAATGTAAACCTTATACAGGATTATTTTAAATTTGTAAATCTGGCAAAGGACTATCAATAAAATTGTGTAAACTTTTTTCAGGACGAGACAAATAATAGGCGTTACAGGCATGCTGGACAAACTGAAAAAGTGGGTCTGTATCAAAAGTACCAAAGGCAGGCTTATTAAGGGCTTTTTCCAGGGTACCATTGTTTGAAATATATTTAGCAGCATAAAAATAATAGCTGCTCAATTGCCTTTAATGAGATTAAAAACGTAACTGTGGAGTTAAAAATAAATTGATAAAAATCCGTTTTCAGTTTTTGCACAGTCTGACAATGCTGCCACAAGCACTTCAGCTGGCTACAAAAAATTGCTTAATGCCTAATTGACAAAATTAATTTTCACTCTTTGGTGCAGCCGCTGATAATTTCTCAATCGGCGTCAATACCACTTTTCTAAATTCCACTTCTGAACCTTCGGCCTGTAAGGCAATCTGTCCTTTGGAAGCGGTGCAGTTGGTGCCTTCATTTACCAGGTCGCCGTTTTCCCAAACTTTAATGGTAGTGCCGAGGCATTCAATTATCATGCTGTTCCATTCACCGAGTGGTTTTTCAGAACTGTCTGTGAGGTTGATAATGCGGCGGCCCTTTTCTTCGGTAATACCCCAGTTGTCTTTTGGTCCACGGCGTTTTTCCATATCCGGCACCGTGATGTCTTCTACAATGCACCAGAAATCTCCGGCATCACCATGCTGCATCTGGCACTCGATGGATTTAGGAAACATTTTGTACAAAGCCCGTGGCGTAGAGGCATGCACCAGTACACCACAGTTGCCGGGCTTGCCTGCAAAACGGTAGTCCACCGTGAGGCGGTAGTTTTCATACACAGCATTGGTGATCAGGTGCCCACCGGGTGTGCCCAAACTTACAAGCAATCCATTGCGGATAATAAAGGGATTGATGGCAGCTTTATTGGTATCCATTTCCGGAACATCCACATGCCAGCCACTCAAATCTTTTCCATTGAAAAGACTTTTTGATTGTGCAACAGACCTTGTTGTAAATAAGGGAAGTGCAATAATGATGAGGATAATTATTTTTTTCATTTGTTAATGGTAGTTTGATGAATGAGAATTGAAGATAATGCAAATTTTTGCACGCTGAGGGGGCAGAGGAGAGAAAGAAATTTTTTGCACGCTGAGGGGCAGAGTACACGGAGGAAGAAAGAAATAAATTTTTTTTCACACAGACATAAAGTGCCAATAAAGAAATACAACAATTTACTTCTTACCTCTGCGCCCTCTGCCTCTCTGCGTGGGATAAAAAAAAATGCTCACTTGCATATTGTTCCCCCGGAAATTTTCGTTCTCTTCCAGAAAACCCATTCCATGTGAAAAAAGCACTCTACTTTTTTATCTTATCGCTAAGTATACAATCGTTGCATGCACAAGACTCCTACAGTGACTCTTTGGGGGTGCTGAAGCGGCAAAAAGAAAATGTGATCAAGGCGGAGACCATCATCAAAATTGAAAACCTTGGTACCAAAATCAATACAGATGTTCCTGAATTAAGACCTACCATTTCTGCTGATGGCAACCTGCTGTTTTTTATCCGGCAAAATGATCCTGAAAATACAAAATACAATGAATTGCGAAACTCACAGGATATCTGGTTTTCTGAAAAGGACAGTAACGGTACCTGGAGCAAAGCGGTGCATTTGGGTTATCCGTTGAACACTTATTATTTCAACGCAGTATTTTGGGTATCGCCTGATAATAACCGCATACTGCTTCGCAATGCTTTTATCAACGGCGATTATTTTGGCAATGGCGTAAGCATGAGTTACCTGAAGGAAGATGGCTACTGGAGCAAGCCCGATATGCTGCGGATAAAAAATTACGCTAAGTACGACCGTGGCAGGCAGAATGGGGCCGTGATGGCGAACAATTCACAGGCCATCATCTTTTACATGACGGAAGAAAAAGAAGGAATCAACAATGATTTGTATGTAAGTTTTTTAGAACCAAATGATACGTGGACAGAACCAAAAAGCCTGGGCAAAAAAATCAACCTGAAAGATTATAATGAAACCACACCTTACCTGGCGCCGGATGGCGTTACCATGTATTTTAGCAGCAACCGGCCGGGCACACTTGGCTACAATGATATCTGGATGACGAGGCGATTAGATGATACCTGGCAAAAATGGAGTGATCCTGTTAACCTGGGAGCGCCAATCAATACCGATGATATTGATTGCTTTTTTACAATGGATGCCGGTGGTGAATATGCTTACATGAGCACAGAAAATGATTCGTATGGCGAGAGTGATATTGTACGGATCAAATTATTAGAAAGAGAAAAACCAGACCCGGTGATGCTGGTGAGTGGTAATGTCTATAATCAAAAAACAAATGAACCGCTGAGTGCTTCGCTGATATATGAAACATTGCCGGATGGAGCGCTGGCGGGTAATGGTATTTCCAGCCCGGTAGATGGAGCATTCAAGATCGTATTGCCATTTGATAAAAATTATTTGATACGTGCCAATGCAGATCACTTTTTTGCACAGTCAGAAAATTTGAATTTAGATTCGTTAAGAAAATTGGGATATAAAGAAATTCATAAAGACCTGTACTTAATACCAATTGAAGTGGGAGCAGTAGTAAGATTGAACAATGTGTATTTTGATTTTGATAAATGGTTCCTGCGGCCGGAATCTTTTGTAGAACTGGACAGAGTAGTGAAGATGCTGGAAGAAAATCCTGCGGTGGAAATAGAGATGAGTGCACATACGGATAGCTGGGGGTCTGACCAGTACAACTTTAAGCTGAGTGATAACAGAGCAAGGTCAGTAATGGAATATATTTTATCAAAAGGAATTGCAACTAACCGTATCCGTTCGCAGGGTTATGGAGAAACCAAACCGGTGGTGCCAAATACTTCGGATGAGAACAGGCAGCTGAACAGGAGGGTAGAGTTTACTATTTTGAAGAATTAGAAAAAAGTATTCAGATAATTTTCTGTAAGAAAATATTTATTGAATCCTTTTGGAATATTCTTTTAATGTATCCTTTTCTTTTTTGCTCAAACTGCTTATGCCTTGTTTATTAATTTTATCTAAAATCCTGTCAACTTGATTTTGCCGGCTGGCCTTATCTGCATTATACATATGATCAACAGAATAAGCATCCTGATGTTTTGTAAAGAAAAAATTATCTATCAATAATAGCTGAGGTCTTGTAATAATCAGGTAGATAAAAACAATGATTGGAACAGTAATAATTAAAATCGTGAAATAATTTTCTTCAAATGCAGAAGGTTGCATAATGAGGGCAGCCATCATACCAATAAGGGCTCCTCCCAAATGTGCTTCATGGCCAATGTTATCTTTTTTTGATTTGATACCGTAGATAGAATACAGCACATACAAAATTCCATAAGCCCAGCCTGGGATAGATATTGGGAAGAAGAAAAAACCTACACCCATACCAGGGAACAACGCAATAGATGCAAAAATAATCCCACAAACAGCACCCGATGCACCAACAGCACTGTAATCGCCATGGCTACGGTGAACCAGCAGCGAAAGTATATCTCCACCTGCTAAACTTGCTATGTAAATAATTAAAAACGGGGCTTTTCCAAGATAGCGTTCAATACTTTCACTAAATGCAAGCAGGGTGATCATGTTAAAAATCAAATGGACCCAGTTTACATGTAAAAAGCCGGATGTAATCAGTCTTTTATAATCTTTATTGATAAGAATCTTATCAACCTCAAACTTGTAAGAGTCAAAGAATAGTTGATTGGTAAATCCTTTGTAAGAAACAGCAATATTTACGGCGACAATGATTATCAGGGTAACTCCGGTTATTGACATCAGGGTATAATTTTTTAATTGAAAGTTGATACAAAATAACCAGGATATTTCATAAACCCAAATATTTATCTGCAAGTAGTGATGATGGTTTTTCTAAATTCCTTTCTTCTTAGTTAACCCAATATTGTTGCATACATTTGCCTCCAGTTAATCATCTATATTTTGAATTTATTTACGCTCAACAGCCGCATCATTGTTACCTGCAGAAACCGTTTATCTCCCTGGTTGCAAAAGGAAATAGAAGAACTTGGATTTAAACCAGTACGTGTTTTTAAAACTGGTGTGGAGTTGCAGGGCACTTTGCAGGATTGCATACAACTGAACCTGAACCTGCGCTGTGCCAGCCAGGTATTATTTTCTTTAAAAGAATTCAATGCTTACAATGCTGATGATCTGTACAAAGTGTTGGTGCAAATGGAATGGGAAACCATCATTCCTGCGGATGGATATTTTTCTATCAGCAGCAATGTGAGTAATGAAACCATCACCAATAATTTGTTTGCGAATGTAAAAGTAAAAGATGCCATTGCAGACAGGTTCAGAGAGCAAACGGGAGCAAGACCCAACTCAGGATCTGAACTGAATGCTGCGGTGATTCATTTATACTGGAAGGAAGATGCAGCAGAAATATTTTTAGATACTTCCGGTGAAACATTATCCAAACATGGTTACAGAAAGATACCTGGTAAGGCTCCCATGCTTGAATCATTGGCGGCGGCCACGATATTGGCTGGCAACTGGGATAAGCAATCTGCGTTTGTAAATCCCATGTGTGGCTCTGGTACGCTGGCCATAGAAGCCGCATTGATGGCAACTAACAGGCGACCGGGTCTATACCGCAGCAATTATTCGTTTATGCATGTATGTGGGTTCCAAAAAGAAATGTATGATGCCGCCTATTCTAAATTAGAAAGACAGGTAGTTGTGGCTCCGGATGGTTTGCAGATCATCGCATCTGATATCAGTGAAGATGCTGTTAATATTTCCAAAGTAAATGCCGGCATCGCTGGCGTGGAAGAACTCATCAGCTTTGAACAATGTGATTTTGCTGAAACCACGATTCCGG
>JAYVLZ010000204.1:0-12779 GCA_043759175.1 Chitinophagaceae bacterium
GCTGATAAACTTTTGACGCAAAATTCAATGAAACTGCTTTGGCAAACACAAACCCCAAAGATTGAAAAAGACATGGCATATGAAAAGCAGCAAACGCATATTGGTTTTGTACAGGATGGCAAGTTTGATTTTGAATATCTCGGTAATTCAGGTAATGAGAAAAAGTTTGAGCAGCCTGTTGACTGGATCGCAGTAAAACAACAGTTTTTTGTAACAGCATTGATCAATAAAAATAAATTTCAATCGGCAACTGCTCAATGGACAGTACCAGATTCAGCCACGCATTTAATTGCGCAAACTACGGCAAACTTTAATTTGAACGTTCCTGTTGCGGCCGGTAATGCAAAGATTCCTCTGCAGATTTATTATGGCCCCAGCGATTATAATGTGTTGAAAATTTATAACAGCCAATTAGAAAATATTGTTCCTTATGGCAGCGGCGTTTTTGCATTTGTAAAATATATTAACCGCCATATTTTGTTGCCGGTATTTGATCTTTTAAGAAAAAATGTGCCCAGCATGGGTATTGTTATTCTGCTGCTTACCCTGGTTATCCGGTTACTTACTTCACCCATATTATATAAGAGCTACCTGAGTGGAGCAAAAATGAAAGTGTTGAAACCTGAAGTAGATGCATTGAAAGCAAGGCTTACGGATAAGACTGGCACAATGGATCAGCAGGCATTTAGCATGGAACAAATGAAACTGTGGAAATCTGCAGGGGTTAGTCCTTTGGGTGGATGTTTGCCCGCTTTGCTGCAGATCCCGATATTCATGTCGCTGTATTATTTCTTTCAATCTAATATTTCTTTGAGAGGTCAGAGTTTTTTATGGGCCAAAGATTTATCCGCTTACGACTCTATTTACAATCTTCCTTTCAATATACCTTTCTATGGCGATCATGTAAGTTTATTTACACTAACGGCTACCCTTACCAGTTTGCTGATTTCCGTGTACAGCATGAGCAATATGCAGGATAATTCTAATCCTGTAATGAAGTACATGCCTTATATATTTCCAGTGTTATTATTAGGAGTATTCAACGGATTACCTTCTGCTTTAACCTGGTATTACACGGTATCTAATACCATCACATTGATATTACAGATAGTAATACAGAAGTATATCATAGATCATGATAAAATATTAGTCCAGATAGAAGCAAATAAGAAAAAGCCGGTAAAGCAAAGTAAATTGCAGGAAAAGATACAGGCCATGCAGGAGGCAAACAAAAAAGTGCAGCATCTTAAAAACAAGAAATAGAATTAATAACAGATAGTTAAAATTCAAAGTAAAAAGAGCAGTATATTAATATTGCTCTTTTTATTTCAGCACTTTGGTAAATTTGGCATGCGATTCTATTATATAAAGAAAATTAAATTTTATGAAGCACATCAGGTGGGCATTAACAACGTTTTTTATTTCGGCTTTTTTGTTTTCAACTGCACAGAAAACTATATCGGAAGGCACTTTAATTTATGATATTGATATCCAGCCTTTGAAAAAAGATGCCGCCGGCGGTTCCTTAAACGGCGCTACAGAAACCATTTATTTAAAAGGAGGTTTAAGCAGAAGGGATATGGTGAGCAATCTGGGTAACGAAAAAACAATTCATGATTCTAAAACAGGTAATGCCGTTATCTTAAAAGAATACAGTGGACAGAAATTAATGATTACGCTTACCAGGCAAAACTGGAACGAAAGAAATAAAAAGAATGATGGAGTGATATTTAGCCCAACAACAGAAACGAAAGATATACTGGGGTATCAATGTATAAAAGCAACAGCTGCATTGAAAGATGGATCAACAATGATAGTGTATTACACAAAAGACCTGAATGTAATCAATAAAGAATATAGTGTGTTATTTAAAAACCTGGATGGTTTACCAATGCAATATGAATTTGAAACCAAGAAGCTAAAGTTTACTTATACCATTACAAAAATTGATTTGAATTCATTGCAGGTTGCAAAATTTGAATTTCCTAAATCAGGCTACCGGGTAATGACGTATGAAGAAAATCAGGCTGGAAAAAAAGATTTGTAATTGTATAAAAAATAGTTCAATAAAAAAACCGTGATAGCATTCATCACGGTTTTTTTATTGAACAGCATTGAAGATATGCTAACTCATTTCTGCAAAGTATTTATGGAAATAAGGAATTGTTTCAATGCCTTTATAATAATTTTCAAGGTTAAATTTTTCGTTAGGGCTGTGCAGGTTATCACTGTCTAAGCCAAAGCCCATAAATACAATTTTAATTCCCAGTTCTTTTTCAAATAAAGCACAGATAGGAATACTGCCTCCTCCTCTTACAGGGATTGGTTTCTTATTAAAAGTAGCTTCTATTGCTTTGGCAGCTGCCTGGTAAGCTTTACTGTCAATAGGGGTCATGTAAGGCTCACCACCATGATGTTCAAATGCACTAACGGTAACAGATGCTGGTGCAATTTTTTTGAAGTACTCCAGTAACATGGCCGTAATTTTTTCTGATGACTGATCAGGAACCAATCTTGCAGATATTTTTGCGCTGGCCTTGCCGGGCAAAACTGTTTTAGCGCCTTCACCCTGGTAACCACCCCATATGCCGTTCAACTCTATTGTAGGCCGGATGCCTGTTCTCTCATTTGTGGTGAATTCTTTTTCTCCCCACAATTCTTTTACACCCAGGTCATCTTTATACTCCTGTTCATTGTATGGAGCTTTAGACATTAATTTTCTTTCTTCTGCTGTGGCTTGCACCACATCATCATAAAAACCAGGAATGGTAATATGATTATTTTCATCATGACAACTGGCAATCATCTTTGCTAAAATGGTAATGGGGTTTGCGACTGCGCCTCCATATACACCGCTGTGCAGGTCACGGTTCGGTCCGGTTATCTCTACTTCAATATAACTCAGCCCTCTTACACCAGTATCAATACTTGGATTTTCAAGACTCAGCATGGCAGTATCACTTATCAAAATACAATCTGCTTTCAACAATTCTTTTTGTGCAGCAACAAATTTACCCAGGTTGGGTGAACCCACTTCTTCTTCACCTTCAATACAAAATTTAATATTGGTGGTAAGGGAGTTTGTTTGTACCATTGTTTCCAATGCTTTTACATGCATGTACACCTGTCCTTTATCATCACAACTGCCACGGGCAAATATTTTTCCGTCAATGATCACAGGATCAAACGGGCCGCTTTTCCAAAGTTCTAATGGTTCTGCAGGCTGCACATCATAATGACCATATACCAGTACAGTTGGTTTGGAAGGATCGATTATTTTTTCTGCATATACTATCGGATGTCCATCCGTTGGATAAATAGTTGCCTTATCTGCACCTGCTTCTATTAAACGTTGTTTTATTGCTTCAGCACAGGTAAGCATGTCATCTTTATGCTCGCCTTTAGCGCTTACGCTGGGTATGCGTAAGAGCTCCAGCAATTCATTTAAAAAACGATCCTTATTTTTTTCCTGGTAATCTTTCCAAACTTGCATTTGTGATATTATTTTAATTGAAATAAGCAATTTTAACGGCGGTAAAATTAAGTGATTTTGAAGCGGCAAAATTTTCTTTTATTAAAACAAAATTTTTTGCAAAAATGCAATAAAATTTTTCAGAAGTTGTTTATACCAGATTATATTTGTCTCAGATTGATTGCCAAATTATCAGCCTTTGTTTAAGTTGCACAAGCAGTGCTTCTTTTGCAAAGGCTGAGTCTATTTAAGGCTTGAATACCTTCGGCTGCTTTATTTTTTTTCTAAAAAGATATGCAGCCCCACCAACTAATAAATAAAGCAATGCTGATAAAGCCAGCACCCATTTTATCATTGAAAATGTAAAGGTGAGCAGGATAACGGTACTGTTGATATAACCATGAAGACTGAGCAGCATACCGATGTTTTCAAGTATATCCAGTATGCCTGCAGCAATAGCACCATTTGCCAATATTAACCCAATGTTGCTGACTATTCCCGTATGCAAACCAGCAATTGACCTGCAGCCCTGGTGCAGAAAAATAGCATAAAAAAGAAGAAAAATAAAATCCAGTTCTGTATTCAGTTTTGCTGCCTGGATATTGTCAGTGCTTTCAGTTTTTTTCCAGGCATTAATCACCAGATCGGCTTTTGATGTACTGCCTGCAAATTCAAGATCCAGCATTCCGTTTGGTGTATCGTTTGTTTTTAATGGGGCACCCGTTTGCTGCATTACTATTATCATCAGCAATGTGCCAATGAATGTGAGCAGAAAAAAATACTTAGGCATACAGCCAATTTAAAAAAATCAGATGCTGTTAAAACGTTCTGAAACAAAATTCCAGTTGAGTACTTTCCAGAAATTATCAATGTATTCCGCCCTGCGGTTTTGATATTTTAGATAATAAGCATGTTCCCAAACGTCTAACCCAAACAAAGGAAATCCTTTTGCTTCTGCGATTCCAGGCTGTCCGCCAGGGAGGTCCATTAGGGGATTGTCCTGGTTTGCTGTGGAATTGATGCTGAGTTTTTTATCTTTCCCAGCAATCAGCCATGCCCAGCCACTTCCAAATCTTGACTTGGCTGCTTCAGAAAATTGTTTTTTAAATTCATCCAGTGATCCAAAACCACCATTGATGGCTGTTAGTAATTTTTCTGAAGGCTGGCCCGATTTATCTGCTGATGTCAAGGTTTTCCAGAACAGTTCATGATTGTAATGGCCACCAGCATTATTCCGCATTTTTACAGAATACTTAGAAACATTGGCAAGTACTTTCTCAACGGAACTTTTAGCATCCACTCCTTCTGCCGCTGCAGCATCTTTGAGGTTTTTGGAATATGCCGCTGCATGTTTATTATAATGAATGTCCATGGTAGTGGCATCAATAGACGGCTCCAATGCATTGTAAGCATAAGGCAGCGGTGTCTGATCAAAGCCTGTATCATTCATGTTTGTAAAATTTTCAGGCATTTGATTTTCTGCCAGCAAATGACCAAAAGCCGGGGCGGCCAGAACAGAACCAAATCCAATGGCGGCACCATGTGTAATGAATTTTCTCCTGGATGTTTTTTTCATAAAATCTTTTTTAGTGCTATAAATTTAAACAATCTATTTTGTTTTGTTTACTACATTAACAACCGGGTTTAAAAAGGTTTTTGTTTTTTTATAAAAGCGGTTATAAAATTCTTTATTGAATAATTGAGAGTCATGCATCGCTTTATAGGTGAGAAAGATTCCAATTGGTATTAATACAAAAATGGCAAGCCACATGCCAAAGAACGTAGAAGTGACATTTTCTTTAGCAAATTTTTCTCCAAAAATATTCAGCAGGTGAAAAATGACAAAGAAAATAATGGCCGCAACCAGTGGCATACCAAAACCTCCCTTGCGTATGATGGAACCTAAAGGAGCTCCGATAAAGAACAATACGAAGCAGGCCATTGAAAAGGAGAATTTCCGGTGCCATTCAATCTCACTGAAACGGGTATCCTTTTTTTTTGATTCCCAGTCGTTACCCGTAAACTGGTAATTGCTCCTCAAATTATTCGTCTTGTTGATTGCCTGTTCAAATACAGTGAATTTTGCCGAGTCTGGAATAAGGTCTTCAAAGCTTTTTATTTTCTTTGCTGCCGGGGTTGCTTTTTTCCAGGTGCTGTCTGGAATGTTTAAGTAGTGAAGTGATAAATTCACTTCTTTATTAAGCCGTATTTTAAAACTGTCTTCAATTTTTTTTAACGAATCAATATTCCTGTTGAGCTGCCGGATGCTGAGCATTTTTGAATCATTTCTGAACAGGGTATCAGAAGATTTTTTCATTTGCAGTGCAGATACATCAAAAAGCTTTTTATATTGTTTAAAACCGAGTTTAATGAATTCTGTATTGGAATCACCCATGTTGCCCCGTTCCTGGTAGCGGTAGCCATTTTGTAAAGTGAATTCTAAATATTTTTTATCAGCAGAAATTTTCATGGTCCCTTTTTCTGCCACGATGCTGTTATCCTGCAGCATACCCTGCTGTTCATAGATCACCACATTGTGTATGGTTTTTTGATCTGCATCTTTTTTACCAATCTTAATTGCATAGCCGGGAATCTGTGTATAGAATCTGCCGGCTTTCAGGTCAAGGGCAGGTTTTTTAAAAACGATATCATAATAGATCGTTCGAAATTTTAAATTAGCAAACGGAATAACGTTGTTGGCAAAAAAGAAACTGATGAAACAAAGCAGAATGGAAAAGAAAATAAGCGGCCTCATAAACCGGAGTAAAGAAATGCCCGACGATTTAATGGCTACCAGTTCAAAACTTTCCCCCAGGTTGCCAAAGGTCATTATAGAGGAGATCAAAATTGCAATGGGGATTGCCAATATTAAAAGAGAGGCACTGGCGTACCATAAAAACTGGCCAATAGTAAAAAAATCAAGATCCTTACCCACCAGGTCATCAATATATTTCCACAGGCTCTGCATCATCAGTACAAAAAAGGCGATGAAGAATGTGACAACAAAAGGACCAATGAATGATCTTAATATCAGCTTGTCTAATTTTTTTATCATAAAGCCAATCACTCAACCATAGTTTTAAAACTTATGTTTATCTTGAACACATGATGGTTGAAGCAGCAAAAATAACTCTTTCTGACAAGGAACTTGAACTGGTTTGCAATACGGACTGGATTTTTACAAAACATATTATTATAAAAAAAGTCGTTCAGCTTTTTGGAGATATCGTACCAGTTTTAGAAAATGAACTGGAGCAGGCTCAGGCATTTTTGCCACACGAAATATTTACAAAACGGGCAAAAATATCAAAAGGAGAAAATCATCAACTGCTTCCTTATGTAATGCTGGATTACCCCAGGTATTTTAATAAGAATGATATCCTTGCTATAAGAACTTTTTTCTGGTGGGGCAATTTTTTTAGCATTACACTGCAGCTGGCCGGAAAATGCAAAGTAGAAATGGAGCAGCGTTTACAGGATAGTTTTAATTATTTTCAACAAAATAATTATTGTATCTGCATCAATGATACCCAGTGGGAACATGATTTTAGCAGCAATAATTATTTACCCGTAACTGAAATGGCACAAGAGCATTTTTCGGCTACACTAAGCCGTAAGCCATTTGTAAAACTGGCCAAAAAAATACCACTGCAGTCATGGCAAACTGTTCCTGCTTTTATAATAAAAAGTTATGAAGAAATAATACAACTGATAAAAACTGATCAGGCGCCTAATCTGTGAAATAAATCTTTCACCTGGTATTCCCACAACTGGCTTTGATCTTTAATCTCTTTCTTATCAGCAAAATCCTTTATCATTAGTATAGTTTGGTTAGTAACTTCTGATTTATCAATACTAAATTCAAAGTATTCCCCTTTGGGTGTGTGCAACCAATGATAACGAACAAATTTGTCTTCTTCACTTTCTAACAGTTCAGCTTTGTCTTCAGTGCCATTCCATGAAAAACTGAATACACCATCTCTTTCGTCCACCTTATCAGCAAACCATTCCTGAAATCCTGCAGGTGTTATTAAAAAATCATACAAAATCCTGGGTGAACACCTGACAGGATATTCCAGCGTATATAATACTTTCTTACTCATCCAAATAATTTATTGTCATCCAACGATAATGCAATAATAACAAATAATATGTGGGAACAAAATAATTTCTCAACTATTTTTGTTTAGTTATTGTTGCCTAAAAATTAAACAAGTTTTTTTTGCCCCTCGTAATCATTGTATTCGGGTAAATATATTTTGGCAGAAGTGATTAAAAAGTTTATATTAGACTTATCAAAATTTAGCTGTACCTGCTTCTATGTCAAATCAATAAATTCTTCTTTTTTAACCCTTTAAACAAAAAGGCTCATGAGTATGCGTCAATTGAAAATCACCAAATCAATCACCAATCGTGAAAGCCAGAGTTTAGAAAAGTACCTTCAGGAAATTGGGAAAGTAGAGCTGATCAATCCCGAAGAGGAAGTGAAATTAGCCATCCTGATAAAACAAGGCAGTCAAACAGCTTTAGAAAAGCTCACGAAGGCCAACCTGCGTTTTGTGGTATCTGTTGCCAAACAATACCAAAACCAGGGGCTTACTTTGTCTGACCTGATTAATGAAGGAAATGTGGGCCTGATAAAAGCTGCCCAGCGTTTTGATGAAACACGTGGATTTAAGTTTATTTCTTATGCCGTATGGTGGATAAGGCAAAGCATTCTGCAGGCGTTGGCAGAACAATCAAGGATTGTAAGATTACCGCTGAATAAAGTTGGACTTACTAACCGCATCAGCAAAGCTTATTCTCAATTAGAACAGGAATTTGAAAGAGAACCAACCGCAGAAGAAATAGCTACCCTGCTGGAGGTGGATACAGAGGAAGTTGCTGCCACAATGGGAGCTTCAGCAAGGCACATAAGTATGGATCAACCTTTTTCAGAAGGGGAAGAGGTAACACTGATAGATGTAATGGAAAATCCCAATTCAGAAAGTTCCGATAAGAACTTAATATTTAATATTTCACTCACCCAGGAAATTAACCGCTCTTTAAGTACGCTCACAGAAAGGCAGAAAGATGTGATTCGTTATTTCTTTGGGATAGGCGTAGATCATGCGCTAAGCCTGGAAGACATTGGTGAACGCTACAACCTTACCCGGGAAAGAGTTCGGCAAATTAAAGACAAAGCCATTTCTAAATTACGTACTGTATCCCGGTGCAAGCTGCTGAAATCGTACCTGGGAGTATAAAGATTTCATACATTTGCAAACCTTATTTAGAGTGAGCCGTAGGGTTCACTTTTTTTTATCATGATTTTTATGATTGATATGATTGTTATGATTGGCGTAGTTGGGTTAAAGCTTGAAATCGAATAGGGACAAGTTTTAATCAATAGATGATGATTTAAAGAAAGCGATTTCAGATTTAGATTGTTGTTAAGAAAGAAGTACAAATCATAAGAATCATAGTAATCATAGTAAACATAATCATATCAATCATAATAATCATTATTAATCATCATTAATATGGACCAGGTTAATTATAAACATTCTGAGCTAACTCAAAAAGTAATTGGCCTGGCGATGAAAGTGCATAGCAAAATTGGGTTGGGGTTTCCTGAAAAAGTTTATCAAAGGGCATTAGCAATTGAGTTAAGAAAAGCAGGAATAAATTTTGTACTGGAAAAAGCACAGGATGTATTTTACGATAATGAATGGGTTGGAACAAGAAGAGTTGATTTTATAATTGAAAATATCCTTTTAGTGGAAATAAAAGCAATCAGCGAAATGGCCAGTAAAGAGTATAATCAGATACAAAATTATCTTGAGGCATTCAATATGGAAGTTGGTTTATTAATCAATTTCGGTTGCCCAAGTTTAAAATTTAACCGGTTCGTAAATAAACTATTTCATCAATAAAATTCTTTTTTAAACCCGAATCATCATATCAATCATAATAATCCCAATCATCATAATAATCCCAATACATGTTTAACTCATTATCAGAGAAATTAGAAAGTGCCTTTAAAAATATTAAAGGCGAAGGCAGAATTAGCGAACTGAATATTGCCAATACCGTAAAGGATATTCGCCGTGCTTTGGTGGATGCGGATGTGAACTATAAAATAGCCAAAGAGTTTACCGATAAAGTAAAAGAAAAAGCGCTGGGTTCAAAAGTATTGCTGTCTGTAAATCCTGGCCAGCAAATGGTGAAGATTGTGCAGGATGAACTCACAGAACTGATGGGTGGTGAAGCAAGTGAGTTTAATATTACAGGAGCACCAGCTATCATTTTAATTGCAGGTTTACAGGGTAGTGGTAAAACTACATTTAGTGGTAAACTGGCTAATTATTTAAAAACAAAAAAAGGAAAATCTCCTTTGCTGGTGGCAGCGGATATTTACCGGCCTGCAGCGATTGACCAGCTGGAAATATTGGGCGGACAGATTGGTGTGGATGTATATTCAGAAAGAGAAAATAAGGATGCAGTTTCCATTGTTCAGAACGCTATAAAAGAAGCAAAGACCAAAAATAAAAATGTGATCATCATTGATACTGCAGGACGTTTGGCAGTGGATGAAGTGATGATGACAGAAGTGGCAAATATTAAGGCTGCTGTTAACCCACAGGAAATTTTATTTGTGGTGGATAGCATGACGGGACAGGATGCAGTGAACACCGCAGCGGCATTTAATCAACGGTTAGATTTTACAGGAGCTGTGTTGACCAAATTAGACGGCGATACCCGTGGTGGTGCAGCGCTGTCTATCAAATACACGGTGAACAAACCAATTAAGTTTGTAAGCAGTGGTGAGAAAATGGATACGCTGGATGTGTTTTATCCGGAAAGAATGGCGCAGCGTATTTTAGGCATGGGAGATATTGTGAGCCTGGTGGAAAAAGCGCAGGAACAATTTGATGAAGCAGAAGCAGCCAGGCTGGAGAAAAAGATCAGGAAGAATCAATTTGATTTTGAAGATTTCAAAACGCAACTGCAGCAGATTAAAAAAATGGGCAACCTGAAAGACCTGATGGGAATGATACCCGGTGTGGGAAAACAAATAAAAGACATTGACATCAATGATGATGCTTTTAAAGGTATAGAAGCAATGATCAATTCCATGACGCTGGAAGAAAGACGAAACCCGGACGTTATTAATCCCGGAAGAAAAATAAGAATAGCCAAAGGAAGTGGTAAAGACATTTCGGAAGTAAACCAATTTTTAAAACAGTTTGAGCAAATGAAAGACATGATGAAGATGATGAACAAATTGCCTGCAGGCCGCATGCCCGGTATGAAGAGATAATACACAGGAATAGGGTTGATTTAATTAACTATTTTTAAACAGGCTGTCTTAAAAGAATTTTTTGCACGTTGAGTTTAAGAGATCGCAGAGAATAAAGTATTTATTTTTCAACCTCTGCGTACGCTGCTCCTCCGTGACAATTTCTATAAATATTCTTTTGAGACAGCCTCTTTTATTTATTATTGCTTTCTCAACAATGCTCATCAATTGAAACAAAAGATAACCATCATCACTGCATCTTCCATTGTAGTGGCCAATATGATTGGCACGGGTGTGTTTACCAGTGTAGGTTTCCAGTTATCTTCTGTTCAAAACAGCTGGAGTATTTTACTGCTTTGGGTAGTGGGTGGTTTAATGGCTTTGTTTGGAGCATTTGCTTATGCAGAATTGGGAACACACTTCAAAGAATCTGGTGGAGATTATATTTACCTGTCAAGAATATTTCATCCATTACTGGGCTATTTATCTGCATGGGCAGGCCTCACTGTTGGTTTTTCTGCACCGGTAGCATTGGCTGCAATGGCTTGTACAAAATACCTGGCACCTTTTGGCTTACAGGATAACAAGTGGCTGGCCATAGCAGTAATCATTTTGATTGGTTTGATGCACAGCTTCACCATACGCCACAGCAGCAGGTTTCAAAACATTACTACTGCAGTAAAAGTATTGTTCATAGTAACACTTATTTTCCTGGGGTTTTTTATTACTTACCACAGTGGCAATGCTATCAATTTTGATAATACCTGGCAGCAGGAAATAGTAAAACCCGGTTTTGCTGTTTCTATGGTATATGTATCCTTTGCTTACACCGGGTGGAATGCTGCGGCATATGTGGTGGATGAAATTGATAACCCATCTAAAAATTTACCAAAGGCATTAATTGGAAGTACACTTTTTGTGGCAGTGGTGTATGTGTTATTCCAGTTCGCCCTATTGAGGAATGCAACAGTGCCGCAACTGGAAGGAAGAGAAGAAGTGACTTTTATTTCGTTTCATAATTTACTGGGTAGTGCTGGAGGTAAATGGGTGAGTGTGTTTATCGCTATACAGTTAATTGCAACCATCAGCTCTTATTTGTGGGTGGGGCCAAGGGTTACCTGGGCAATGGCAAAAGAGCACCAGTTATGGAAACCGCTATCCAAAAGAAACAAACACCTGGTTCCTGTAGCTGCAGTTTGGGCACATGTAGTGATATCAATAGTGCTGGCACTAACCGGTTCTTTTGAAAAAGTATTATTGTATGCTGGCTTTGTACTCCAGCTGATGGCCTCGTTAACAGTTGCCACCAGTTTGTTTTTAAAAAATAAAAATTCAGCCACTTTTAAAAGCCCATTCAAACCTGTTTTACAAATTATCTTCCTGCTGTTCAATGCGTGGGTGCTTGGTTTTACAATTATTGATAAGCCAGTTGAAAGCCTTATTGGCATTGGTATTCTATCCATAGGAGTACTCATCTACTTTTTTGATAAGCCCGCAGTTAATAATTTGAATGCTTAAGTTTTACAAATATTGATCTTGCGTATAATTATTTAAGGCAGCATTTTTTTAAACAATGGACATTTACATTTGATCAGTCACCGGGTGATTATTTTTTCTGAAAATACTTTCGTACCATGTGTGAAAATGACAACTAACACAATACCCCACTGATTCAAGGAATGCAAACAGTGCAAGTATTACTGAGAAAATTATTGCTGTTGTTTTTAAGTTTAGCAGGTGTGCTGCAATTATTACCATTCCCAAAAGCAATCCGATTTTTGATGAAAAACGGCTTGGTGCTTTGTTTACGGGGTTAACTTCTAAACTGAAAAAATTTACCAGGTTAATACTAAGGATATTCAGGATACTGTATTTACTCAAATTAAAACTTCTTGCAAAAGAGTCCAAAACCAAAAAGGCCGGTATAAGCCATGAGCCGTTGAATAAATAAATTAAAGTAAGTATTAAAATACTAAGTGAGGTAAGCCTGATCTTATTTTCATTTACTAATACAAAATTCTGACG
>JAYVLZ010000205.1:0-7534 GCA_043759175.1 Chitinophagaceae bacterium
TCAAAATCAATTTCTGCCATCTATTACACATTTTTGCAAAACATATCCAAAAGCTAAGGTAGATTTATGAATTGTTTTAAGGCTTGCGGATTTTAGACTGTATTGCCTGCCAACTACAGCATTGAAAGCAAACTGCTTTGTTTGCAGATGATTGCCACTACCATACAAACAATTCCTGCCACTGTAAAAATAGAACGGTTAACGGAAGCTGATGATGAACAAATGGTTGCATTGATGGATTTAGTATTTCCAGGATATTATCAACCTGCCACCCGGTTAATGGGAGATTATTTTGGTATCCGTCACAATGGTCAACTGGTGGCTATGACAGGCGAACGCATGCAGATGGAGGGCTTTACAGAAATCAGTGCAGTGGTTACACATCCTGATTTTACGGGACGTAAATATGCACAGCAGTTAGTATCGCTTGTGGCTGCTCAAAACCTGGAGGCAGGCATCATTCCTTTTCTTCATACTGCCGAAACAAATGAACGGGCCATCAAGATATATGAGTTGCTTGGTTTTATTCCAAGAAGGGTCATTGCAGTTTGGAAGATCATAAGAATGAGTTGAATTTTTGAATAAGTAACTTTGGAAGAAAAGTTGTGGGTGTAAAAAGACGAAGACTATTTTATTAAGTTGATTAGGTAATAAGGTTGTTGATTTTTTGTTTTGTTTCCTACTAAGGTTTTCCGTTGAGTAAACTGAACCTTAGTAGAAAAATAATTTGCTTGTCCTTAACCTTATTACCTTATAAAATATATTTTATTCTTAACTCAATAAAAACAGGCTGCAAAAATGAAAGCTTTTTTAAATTATTAAATCAAACTCATAAATTACTTCCTGCACAATCCACAATGAATAACACCATCACAAAAAAAACAATCAGATCAAATCTTTCCGAAAAGGAAATGAGTACCGCATTTCATCTTGCCCTTGTTCAAAAAAAATTAATTACAGAAGAGGATACGGCGTTGATATTTTATGATGTGCATTTTTTAAAAGAGCGGATCATCAACCTGCAGCAATTATTTCCATCCGATACTTTACATGCTGTTGCCATAAAAGCAAATCCGCTTACTGCTGTTTTAAAAAATTTAAATGAACTGGGTGTTGGTTTGGAAGCTGCCAGTTTACCTGAATTATATTTAGCAGAAGCAACCGGATTTTCACCAGAGAGAATTGTATTTGATTCTCCAGCCAAAACAAGAAAAGAAATTGAGTATGCATTGACCCTTGGAGTGTATCTCAATGCAGATTCTTTTGATGAACTGGACAGGATAGCCGAAATTTTAAAAACTGTAAAATCAATCAGCACTATCGGTATAAGAATTAATCCGCAAATCGGATCAGGAAGCATACAATCAACCAGCGTTGCCGGCAGCATTTCAAAATTTGGAATTGCATTGAATGATAATGCTGAAAAGTTGAAAGCATACTATTTAAAATACGAGTGGCTGAAAAGCATCCATGTTCATATCGGTTCACAGGGTTGTCCTGTTCCAATGATCATTGAGGGCATCAGAAAAGTATTGGATTTTGCGATTGATGTAAATACACATTTAAAAAAACAACAAGCTAAAAACCGAATTGAAATTGTTGATATTGGAGGTGGATTACCTGTCTCCTATCATGCGGATAAAATTCCGGTTTCAATGGAAGCTTATCATGCATTGCTTATGGAACATTGTAAGGAATTGTTTACAGGAGAGTTCAGATTGATCACAGAATTTGGCAGGCACCTACATGGAAATACCGGCTGGGTAGCTTCAAGAGTAGAGTATGTAAAAAAAGAAAAACATTATAATATCATCATGACACATACCGGCGCAGATCTTTTTTTAAGGGAGTGTTACAATCCGAAAGACTGGTATCACCAAATTTCTGTTGTTGACAAAAATGGAAAATTGAAAGACGGAACAGTTAAAAATAAATACATCATTGCCGGTCCGCTTTGCTTTGCAGGAGATATTATTGCAAGAGATATTGTATTGCCCGAAGTATCTGAAGGGGATTATATTTTGATACATGATGCTGGTGCATACACATTGAGCATGTGGTCAAGATATAACAGCAGGCAAATTCCAAAAGTGATCGGATACTATAGTGAGCCTTATCATTTTGAAGTACTCAAAGACAGAGAACGTAAAGAAGACCTGTTTGATTTTTGGAGTTAATCATTCACCTTTCAATATCATAACTTAAGGATTGAAAAACTAAAATAATTTTCAATATTCAATGAACAACAAACAATTTTCAATAAAAATACACTTGAGTTTTAAAATGAGTATTGAACATTGATCCCGATAGCTATCGGGAGAATATTGAAAATTCTTCTTAACTAAACGGCATTGACCCACCATTAAAAACTTAAAAGATGCTAAACCTTTCCGTCATTCTCGATGACAGTGCCCGGCGCTATCCTTCAAAAACTGCCTTTACTTTTATGGATAGTAATCTATCGTATGTACAGGTAAATGACGCAGCCAACAAAGTGGCCAACGGTTTAAAAAATAAAGGCATCCGGCCTGGTGATAAAGTGGCGCTAAGCTGCCTGAATCTTCCACAGTTTCCCATTATCTATTATGGAATTATTAAAGCCGGTGCAGTGGTGGTGCCACTGAGTGTACTGTTAAAAAAAGATGAAATTGAATTTCACCTGGCAGACAGCGATGCAAAAGCCTATTGTTGTTTTGCAGGCACTCCTGAATTACCTATGGGTGAAATGGGATATGCTGCTTTTAAAGCAGTGGATGCCTGTGAACATTTTTTTATGATTATGCCGGATGCTGCAATGCCTTCTTCCATTGAAGGAACAGCAACACTAAACAGTTTGATGAAAGGACAATCATCCATTTATGAAATGCACCAGAGCAGTGCAGATGACACCTGTGTGATCATCTACACTTCCGGCACTACGGGCACACCAAAAGGTGCGGAGCTTACACATTCCAATTTACTTTTCAATGCCATTTTTTTCTGTGATTTAATAGACAGTAAACCAACTGATGTGGGATTAATCGTGTTGCCCCTATTTCACATTTTTGGAATGACAGCTTTGATGAATGCAGGTGTTTACAGAGGATGTTCAAATATTTTGCTCACCCGTTTTGATGCTGAAACAGTATTTGAAATGATGCAAAAACATAAGGTCACCATTTTTGCAGGAGTACCTACGATGTATTGGGGCCTGCTGCATTATACCAATCCTAAATTTGATTATGACAGTATCGCTGCAACTTTGAAGTATTGTATTTCCGGCGGAGCTTCATTACCTGTAAAAGTGATTGAAGATTTTGAGAAGCGTTTTCATGTTCCCATCTTTGAAGGGTATGGTATGTCTGAAGGTTCTCCTGCAGTTACATTTAATCAACTGAATGTTGGCAGAAAACCTGGCTCTGTTGGTACTGCTATCTGGGGTGTGGAAGTAAAGTTGGTGGACACTGAAGGAAATGAAGTGCCTGCAGGTGAAAAAGGTGAATTGCTCTACAGGGGACACAACGTAATGAAAGGTTATTATAAAAAACCGGTTGAAACAGCAAAGGCTTTAAAAAATGGCTGGCTTTATTCTGGTGATATTGCGGTGAAAGATGAGGATGGTTTTTATTTTATTGTTGACAGAACAAAAGATATGATCAACAGGGGCGGATTTAAAATATACCCAAGAGAGATTGAAGAAGTGATGATTAAAAATGAAGCCGTATCGCTGGTAGCAGTAATCGGTATACCACATGAAGAATTGGGTGAAGAAGTAAAAGCATATGTTGTTTTAAAAGAAGGATATTCCATCACAGACATTGACCTGGTGTCATGGACAAAAGAAAGGGTTGCTTCATATAAATATCCCCGGCATGTTGAATTTTTAACTGCTTTACCAATGAGTGCAACTGGTAAGATTCTGAAGAAAGAATTAAGGAAGTAAAAGTTTACCCAACATTTTTTTGGAGCTGATAAACCGGATGCTCCTGAACATCTCTAAAAGTCAAATGCAATCACCAACAAAAAATATTTTCAAAAAAAATAACATACTATGAACACAGAACCAATTATAATGGAAAGAGTCTTCCATGCCCCCGTAGCAAATGTGTGGAAAGCAATTACCGACAAAGCAGAAATGAAAATCTGGTACTTTGATTTGGCTGAATTTAAAGCAGAGGTTGGTTTTCAATTTCAGTTCTATGGAGGGCCAGACCCGAAAGTGCAGTACCTGCATCTTTGCGAAGTAACAGAAGTAGTTCCCGGACAAAAACTTACTTACAGCTGGCGTTATGATGGCTATGCCGGCAATTCATTTGTAACATTTGAATTGTTTGAACAGGGTAACAGCACCCTGCTTAAATTGACTCATACCGGGCTGGAAACTTTCCCGGCAGAAAATAAAGATTTCGCAAAAAAGAATTTTGTGGAAGGCTGGACACACATTATTCATACTGCGTTAAAGGATTACCTGGAGCCGGCAGTTAATAAATAAGAAACATCGAATTGAATGAAAAACGATTCTTACAAAAAAACAAAATCTATTCTTCATCTATATGAACTGCTTCCCGATGAAGAGCGCATTATCACTGATATTTTAAGACAGATCATTACTGAAAATTTACCTGCCCGTTGCAAAGAAAAAATATCTTACAATGTGCCTTTCTTTTATGGTAACAAAGGCATTTGTATCATTTGGCCTTCCAGTATACCAAGAGGAGGAATTAAAAAAGGAGTACTGCTGGGTTTCTGGTACGGGAACAAATTAAAAGATATTGACCACTACCTTATACATGGTACTAACAAACAAATTTTTTATAAAATATTTTACACAGCAGATGATATTGATGAAGATGCGATTGTGAAACTGTTGAAAGAAGCGGTACAATTGGATGATCAGTTTACTGTGTCTGAAGGGTCTTACTTAAAAAGTATCATCCGTTCGGATAAGAAAAAAAAGTAAATTTGTATAAAATAAAATAGTATGACAACGACAGCTATCCGTAAACAACTGCACAGTTACCTGGAAGTAGCAGAAGATAAAAAAGTAAAGGCAATTTATACCATGATGGAAGAAGAAATAAAAGAAAGCGCTGTTGAATATACAGATGAATTTAAAGTGGAGCTTGACAAGCGTTATGCAGATTACAAAAGTGGTAAAGCAAAAATGGTTACAGCCGGGGAAAGCAGGAAAAGAATACAGAAAATTTTAAAAGCAGTCCGTAAATAATGCCTTATAAATATATACTGCATGAACATGCACAAAAAGATTATGAAACTTCATTGGAATGGTATGCCGAAAGAAGCGGACAGGCGGCGGAAAATTTTATAACGCTATAGATGATGCATTACAATTAATATGTGAATACCCAACAAGATGACGTAATACATACAAAAACTATCATGAATTTGTCCTGCCGGGGTTTTCATAGCAAAGCAATTGAAGCAGTGAATGAAACCCCGGCGAGTGAGGCGCTATAAATTATTATCTGTTACACTAAATACTACAGAACTCTCATTTCCAGCAACGTTTCTCAGCCCAGTTCATTGCCCGATGAGAGTCGCTTGGAATGATCCTAAAATCAATAGATACTTGCATATAAAAGCCATCAGTAAAAACCGGTGCTGTTTTTTTCATGCTATAATTTATGAGCGTTAATAATTTTCAATCCATTGATATTACTAAAGTCTTTTTCATTGTTGGTTATAATGGTATAGTCAAAAGCGAGTGCCGTAGCGGCAATGATGGCATCGGGTGTTTTTATTTTTTTTCCTTTGCGAAGGTTTACGCATTGGGTAATCACAGTGGGACTAATATCCAGCACCAAACTATCACTGATAAAATCTTTTATTTTTTGTTCGTTAGCAGTATCGGTTTTCCAGCAAAGCAGTTCTATTTGCGTAATAACAGAAAGATTGGGGACAGCATCAATAACGGTATCCATAAACTGCATACCGGCGGCAGGGAAGGAAGCGGTAAAATAATCGGGTACTGCATTTGTGTCAATTAAATACTGTTCCATTCCCTACGCATTTGTTGTATGTGTTCGTTTAGTTTTTGCCCTTCTTCCTTTGTAAAAATACCCTTGTATTTATCGGAGAGTTTAGGATTTGCTGTGGTAATATTTTCTTTCAGCACTTTAATTAAATGCAGTTCTTCCATTTCATGCAAAAGCCCTGCGGCTTTTTGATTGGTAAGTTGTATCAGCATTGTATCCATGGTATAATTATTTAGCGTAAACTTTTCTGTTTTTAATTTCATGTATAACGGCACCTAAGGTAAAATATACTGTTGTTTTTCTGTTCTGAAAAAGCATTCCGTGTTTGACAAATATACAAACCTTGACTCACTTTGCAGCTACCCACTCAAAGATAGGCTGAAGGTTGTCATCCTCCAATATTCAGAAACTAAACGTTTTTAAAAACTTTATAATAACAGCCTGGTTGCTGATAAATGGCAGGTGTGGTGTTAATCTTGTCCGGTCGTTATTAAAGCCCTGGTTAAAAACAATGTAAAGATCTGTTCCCTCCCGTGGATTATAACGAAAGCGTAAATTGGTGCTGGTTGTTTTACTCAGCCCGTCATATTGAGAAAGCAGTTTAACAGAAAAACGAATGGAAAAATAATACGATAAATTTAACCGGGCAAGGCTGCTCTGAAATAAGGCATCGCCATTATCAGAAAAACTGTTGGGGAACTTTATACGGTCATATTCATATTCAAGCGCGGTAAAAAAATGCTTATTAAATACATAAGTAAAATTAGGCGTCACGGTAATTCTTTCACCCCCATAAAAGTCAAGCAGCTTAATAAACAGGGTTCCACGGCATTTGCTTTTTTGGGGTGTGGTAAAATTAATATCGGGAGAAAACATTTTATATCCACCTGAAGGGATAGTGATATGATCAGTAAGGTGCCAGTCTTCCAGCACCAGGTCTGATTGATATTCGAACGGGGTAATATCTATAGCTGCCCCATTTTTAAAGCTTACACCTGCTTCTGCATTGATGAATTTTGTTTCTTCTTCTTTCAGGTCTGGCTTCCATTTGTAACGCAGGTAGCTGTGCAGGTAGTAATAGGCTTTTTTGCTTTTTTCTTTTGCCTGCCATTTGTATCCTATATCACCTCTCAGGTGCAGCAGGTCATTTTCCTGTACATAGCCAAGTGAAGGGGAAAAATCTTTACCAATCCAGTCAACGTCGGCCCCATAGTACCATCCCTGTTTTGCTGTACGAAAAATACCGGCATTAACATCCATCCGCTCGTTGATATTTTTAAAACTCCCATTCACTGTTGTCCCCGCTACTGATAAGATAGTTGTTACCTGGCTGCTTAGTTTTTTTACAATGCCCAATCCAAAAGACTGGGCTGATGAATTGTTGCCGGATGTGTTGGTACTGTTGGTTATAATACCTCCGGCAAAACTGCCAATCGAATCAATATCTTTCCGGGTACGAAAAACAAAAACATTGTGGGCATTTATGGAAGCATCATCCACACTTTTTGTCTGCATATCCAATAACCCCATCTGCCAGCCGTTGCTTTTGCCCGTGAGCC
>JAYVLZ010000206.1:0-12439 GCA_043759175.1 Chitinophagaceae bacterium
AAACCTAAGGGTACTATCCATGAATAAACAATGGGATAAAGTAGTGGCGTTGATTAAAAATGCAGCTTAACTAAATCCCCGACAATTATAAATGCACCCTAACAATTTGCATCAGCAACACTGTTTATTATCAACTTTATTTTAGTTTTACCATGTATGAAAAAACGTTATTGCTTTTTGTTAATACTGCTTTGCATTTCAGTTTTGGTAAAAGCACAAAATGGTTCAGCTGATTCTTTACAGTTATTGTCTGAAGTAGTGGTAAAAGGTTTTGAAACCAACCGCAAATTGCTGGAGACGCCTGCATCTGTAAGCATACTCAGTCAGAAAGCAATGCAGCGTTACTCCACTATTTCATTGGTGCCTGTTTTTAATACAGTGCCGGGTGTAAGGATGGAAGAGCGCTCCCCTGGAAGTTATCGGTTGTCAATCCGTGGAAGTTTACTGCGTTCACCATTTGGCATTCGTAATATAAAAATTTATATGGATGATATTCCTTTTACAGATGCAGGAGGCAATACCTATCTTAATTTGATTGATGCTAATGCATTGGGGTCGGCAGAAATTTTAAAAGGACCAGCCAGCAGTTTGTATGGAGCTGGCACAGGGGGTGCAGTTATTTTAAATGAACCAAAACTGATTCAGGAGTTGTCAAATTATAAAACATCCAGTCATTTTAAGGTACAGTTGCAGGGTGGCTCTTACGGTTTGTTTGGAGAAAATACGCAATGGCGGATGAATAAAAATAATTATGGATTGCAGTTATCTCAAACGCATCAGCAAAGTGACGGATACCGTGATAACAGCCACTTACGAAAAGACGTTGTTCATTTTGCTGATCAATGGAGCATCTGTAAAAAAGATGAACTGAAGTTTCATTTGTTGCTGGCTGATCTGTATTATCAAACACCGGGAGGATTGAATCTTGCTCAATGGCAGGCCAATCCAAAACAATCCCGGCCGGCTACTCAAACATTGCCCTCTGCCATTCAGCAAAAGATTGCTATTTATAATAAAACCATCTTTACAGGATTGTCCAACACTTTTCATTTTTCTGATAAACTCAGTAATGTAAGTTCTGTGGTATTTAACCATACTGATTTTAAAAATCCCTTTATTACCAATTATGAAAAAAGAAAAGAAACAAGCCGGGGAGTAAGAACAAAATTTATTTATGCGACACAAGCAGGTGGCATTCCGCTGAAATTAATTGCTGGCGGAGAATGGCAAACGACTTTTGCCAATATTGATAATTACGGAAACAAAAATGGGGTAGCCGATACCGTACAGTCAAAAGATGAAGTGAATGCTTACCAGCGTTTTTATTTTACACAGGCAGATATTGATATTGCCAGTCAGTTGTTGTTAAGCATTGGTGCCAGTCACAATGGTTTTACTTACCGCTATATCAGAACATCAGACAATCCGGCAACTCCAAAAAAAATTAAAAAATTCGACCCTGTTTTATCACCACGTTTTGCATTATTGTATAAAGCTACCAGCCAATTTTCTTTAAGAGCTTCTGTGAGCAAAGGTTTTTCTGCACCAACCATGGCGGAGGTTCGTCCATCACAAGGAAGTTTTTTTGAAGACCTGCAACCGGAGTACGGTTGGAACTATGAAGCAGGCATCCGTGGTGATCTGTTGAAACACCATTTACAGATAGATGTAAATGTGTACGAGTTTAATCTTACCAATGCCATTGTTAGAAGAGTAGCGAATAATGGTGGGGAATATTTTATCAATGCTGGTGGTACCAAACAAAAAGGCATGGAAGCTGCAGTTGCTTATTATTTATTCCGCAATAACAGACAATTTATTTCCGACTTAAAAATATGGACAAGCCTCACATTAAATGATTATACTTTCAAAGATTATAAAGTGGGCAATGCAGATTATTCTGGTAATGAATTAACGGGTGTACCAAAAACAATTACTGTAAGTGGCGTGGATATTGAAACTGCAAAAGGATTTTATTTAAACTCTACTTATAATTATACTTCAAAACTACCGCTTACGGATGCCAATAGTTTTTATGCAGCGGGCTATCATTTATTGCAATGCAAACTGGGATACAAACACCATTTCAAAAAAACCATGCTGGATTTTTTTGCCGGCACAGATAATTTGCTGAATGAAAATTACAGTTTGGGTAATGATATTAATGCAGTGGGTAACCGGTTTTATAATGCAGCTCCATTAAGAAATTATTTTGCCGGGATTAGTTTAGATTTTAGATAGATTAATAATAGAAATTGAGCTTTTAAATTTATATAAACATTACCATATAAAGGATCAATAGTTTAGTGATCCACTGCCAATCTGTTGTACTCTTTTACAAGCTCTTCAATATTATTATAAGTATATTTTTTAGCTTCAACTTTAGCTAATAACTCTGGAGCATCTGCAATTAATAGTTTGACTGATTCAATAAAATCTTTTTTTTCTCCAACCAAGTAAGTGATGCCGGCTTTTTTTATAACATAAGTTCTGCCGGGTTCTCTTGGGTTTGTTATCGTCAAATTATTTTCTTTACGAGACGGGCCAAATGTAGTCATCTCCAATTCAAGGTACAGGTTCAATTTCCCTTCAATTTCTATCCACATAAGTTTATGCAATTCATCTTCCTTTTTTTTGAAAGTTATATGTTCGTAAACATTAAATTCAGTAACCAGATACTTTATATTTTCCAGCAAAATAACTTCTATTTTACTGTCTTTGTTTTTCTTAGTTTCAATCTTTTCTCCGAATGAACTAGCTATAGGAACTAAACAGGAGATTGTATCTTGTTTTTGAGTTATGATTACTCCTTTTTGAAATCCTAAATCCCCCTGACAGTAACAGATGGTTGGTAAGATAACTAATGCTAAATTTATTAATGTGTACTTCATAATATTTTACAAAATTGATATTGAATTACTACGGCTAACAAATGCTGAAGTATATCATTGCTTGGTTTTTGTGACAAGCCCCAACCATTCTGTGTTTGAGCTTTTTGATTTTGTTTGAAGGAAAGTTTCAAATTAAGCAGTCACTAATTTTTTGCCTTTAACAATCCTTCTCTTACGAAATTTTTGCCCTGCAGTTTTTTCCTTATCAGCTTTAATAAATGCACTAATAGCTTTTTTTTCTTTTTCTGTTAAAGGCTTTCCGTTAATTATAAAGTCAATGCCCTGTGGTTCTTTTATATGTCCCATGTTTATATGTTTTTAAAATATTTATCAATACCACATTAAAATGGAATACGAGAGAAATAAAAAATCAACTTAATTTTAGTTTACGTATAATTTTATTGGCGGTTTTTAATTTTTCAGGAAATAACACTTTGCCAGAAAATTTATCCAATGATTTGGATATTTTCACTTTTACTCCCACAGCTTCTGCACCCTTTATTTTCTTAGCTTGTTTCATTAAAACAATTTTTTACCTTATCACACTGCCCCCATCTTCAATATTTACAATATAGGCTTTGAGTTCCTTTTGCATTGCAGCATTGTACACCGAAGTTGTATGTTTAATCAAATCACCAACAGCTTCTTCTTTCACAATATTGATGGTGCAGCCACCAAAGCCGCCACCCATCATTCTGGCGCCTACAACGGTAGGATTATCCTGCACCTGGGTAACAAGAAAATCCAGTTCGGGGCAGCTTACTTCATACAGTTTGCTTAATCCATGATGTGTTTCAAACATTTTTTTTCCGAATGCCACCAGGTCGTTTGCCTCCAGATCTTTGCAACCTTCCAGTAAACGGTTGTTTTCTTCCACTACATATTTGCACCGCTGGTAAACCATAATGTCGTGAGGTAATACATATTTATCCAGCATCTCCATCGTCACATCTCTCAGGCTTTTAACTTCATGCAGGTGCTGCTGTATCATGGCCACACCTGTTTCACACTGCTTGCGGCGAACATTGTACTCAGTAGATGCCAATGAATGCTTTACATTACTATCGAGCAAAACAATTTTATATCCTTCCATTTGCAGCGGCTCATATTTATATTCCAGTGAACGGCAATCAAGCCTTATAACATGGTGCTGTTTTCCAAACATACTGGCAAACTGATCCATAATGCCGCATTGCACACCTGCAAATTCATGCTCTGCTTTCTGTGCCATTTTTACCATGGTAATTTTATCAAAACCTGCACCCGTTATTTCATTTAAAGCAAGCGCCATAGCACACTCCACCGCAGCGGAAGAAGAAAGGCCTGCACCCAAAGGGATATCACCTGTTAATGCAGCATCAAAGCCAGGCACCTCAATTCCTGCTTTGACAAATTGATCCACCACACCCAGCAAATAATTGGGCCATGATTTGGTTGTATTTATTTTTAGTTCATCCAGTGTGGTGTTGAATGAATCATTCATGTCAATACTTTGCAAATGAATTTTGCGGTCACTTCTTGGAGTGATGGCAATATATGCGGCCTTATCAATAGCCGCAGGCAATACATAACCATCATTATAATCTGTATGCTCACCAATCAAATTAATCCTGCCCGGGGAGCGAATGATCAAAGAATTATCTTTTATATAATCTTTCAGCTGGTAAGGAACAGCGGCTTCCTGTTTTACAAATGTTGCTTTCATTATTGTATTTTATTTCACTTCATTTATTTCAAGTATCACAGTGGTTCTCCTGCTGTTTAAATCTGGGTTTATACCTGCTTTCATCAAAAAGTCGCCTGAATAAATTTTATTACTGTCAATAGTGGATGTCGTTCCCGGGTACAAATTAATTTCTTTGATCCGGTATTTTTTCGCTGCATCCAAACCACTTAGCAGCACTGGTCTTTCAGTGCCTGTATGCATAAAACGGGTGCTGTGTAAATAATTAAATATGATGGCCCGGCTTTTATCTTCATTTACATATTCAAAAGCTGCAAAAGGATTTTCATACGGACTTGCCAAACGGTATTGGGTGCCGTGCCATACCACATCTTTAAATCCATCATAATTTTTAATGGCCTGCTGGCAAAAAGAAAGATCATCTTTACTGAGATGAGACGCAACAATATCAAAACCTAACTTGCCCATACTGGCTATATCCACCCTGTATTTAATGGGTTGCTTTCCCCAGTCTGTAACATGACAATCCATAGTGATGGATGGAAAGAAATAAGAATAGTTCCATTGTAAAAAGATACGCTCCACCGGCTCTGTATCATCGCTTGGCCAGAATTCGGTGAAGTATTTCAGCAATTCATAATCACCCCTGCCACCGCCGCCGGAGCAAAGCATCATTGGCACTGTTGGATATTTAGCACGGATGCGTTGCAGCACACTGTATAATCCTTTTACATATTCTACATACAAATGCGTTTGCGGAATTTTATTCTTGTTAAGATAAACAGACCAGGCATTATAGATAACTGCATTGCAATCCCATTTAATAAATGCCAGTTCAGGGTTTTTGGTAAAGAGTCCATCCACCATCCCAAAAACAAAATCCTGAACTTCCGGATTGGAAAGATCCAGCACGAGTTGATTACGGTAATATTTTTCTGGTCTTGCCGGTTGGCGAATTACCCAATCCAAATGTTTTTCATACAATTCACTTTTTGGATTCACCATTTCTGGTTCTATCCAGATGCCAAATTTTACGCCTGCAGCTTTTGCTTCTTTTACAAGGTAGCCGATACCGTGAGGTAGTTTTTTTACATTCTCCTGCCAGTCGCCCAAACCTGCATGATCATCATTTCTTGGATATTTATTTCCGAACCATCCATCATCCAGCAGGAACATATCCACCCCTAAATTTTTAGCGTCTTTGAATAAGGCGGATAATTTAGTTTCATCAAAATCAAAATAAGTGGCTTCCCAATTATTTAATAAGGTGAGCCTGCTGCCTTCTCCATCCAGCACCCGGTATTTTCTTGCCCAGCTTTGTAACTGTCGGCTGGCTTGCCCTGTACCATTATTGGAAACAGAATAAATTAATGAAGGCGTTTTAAAACTTTTGCCCGGAGCAAGTGTATAAGCCGATGCATAAGGATTGATGCCTGCAATGAAGCGGAGATTTTTATAAGAGTCAATTTCAAAATCTAGTTTATAATTACTGCTCCAGGCTAACTGGCCGAGTATAACATCGCCGCTGTTTTCTTTAGCAGCACCTCCAAAAGAAAGAATAAAATTAGGTGTGCCCAGTAACATGGCCCTTGTACCCAGTTTACTTTCCACGCTTTTTATTCCCTGCAATAATTTTTCTTCCTGTGGCTGCATCTCTTTGAGGTATTCGCCCTGAAAACTGGTGAGGTAAAAATCTTTCTTTGTAAAATACAAATTAGCCGAAGCATATTTCTGCAGCACTATGGCGCCCTTTTCATTATTGGAGATCTCCGTCCATTGTTCAATTACATTTTCATTGTTCCATGTCTTATAGAAAAGCGCTACGTCTAATTGATAAACCGGATCCCGTAATTTGATAGTTGTTAAACTAACATTGTCATTTTCTTTTACTAACTGGTGGCTTACATAGGCCAGGTCAAGCGAAGGATTACCATCAGCATGTGTTACCTGTAATGCCGGTTCAGAAAAACTCCAGGTGCCAGCAGGAGTGTAGGCGCCATTGTAAGTGCCTGCATCATTAATGGACATGTGGTTTAATTCAGCGGTGGCAGCATAGTCGGCAACACTCATCATTTTTTTCCCAAAATGAATGGTCCATAAATGATTGGCTTTATCAGTTTGTAATACCATCGCATGGTCTTTTGTTTCTACAGAAATGGTGACAGGTTGAGACAGGATATTCAAAGCTGGCAGCAGCAATAACGCTGCGAGGTTTACCAGGAAATTGATTTTAAAATTTATCATAAAGCTATTTATCATTACTAAATGTAAATATACTAAGCAAAAAAACGATTTGTCCATGATTTTTTGAAGCAGTTATTTCCTGTTAAGTCAGTTTATTTATCATGCCTGGCTGTGATAAATGTCACCAAATAAATCTGTTCCTTTTTGTTAATTTGAACTTCCATTCACTAAAACTATTATTATGAAAAAGAATATGGGTTCAATTGACAGGGCAACAAGAATCATCATTGCCATTATCATTGCCGGTCTCTATTACACAAATGTAATTTCAGGAACAGTTGGAATTGTATTGCTGGTATTTGCTGCTATTTTTATTCTTACCAGTTTTATCAGCTTCTGCCCATTGTATGCGATATTTGGCTTCTCTACCTGCAAAAGAAAAACAGCATAACGATTGCAGCAGATTTAAGCAGCTCTCTTTAAAGAAATTTAGCAAAGCTTTTCTTACCTTGCTGCTATGAATGCTGATTTGCGTACTGCTTTTCCTTCTTTTGAAACAGGCTTATTAGAAAGCCTGGAAGACAATGCTGAAATAAAGTCTTTTAAAGCCGGGGAGCAGCTGATGAAAACCGGTCAGTATTTCAAATCTATTTTACTGGTGGTGGATGGATTGATAAAAGTGTATCGGGAAGATGAAGAGGGGCATGAATATTTTATGTACTACCTGCAGCCGGGCCAGGCCTGCGCCCTGTCTATGATTAATGCTGCCAAACAGGAAAGAAGCCAGGTAATGGGCAAGGTAGTGAACGATACCACTGTGATTGCGGTGCCGTTGGAATACATGGATAGATGGATGCATGATTATACCAGCTGGTATCACTTTGTGCTGGAAACTTACCGAAAACGTTTTGAGGAAGTATTGCTTACCCTTGATCATACTGCCTTCAGAAAAATGGATGAACGCCTGCTTTTTTACCTTCAACGCCAGCAGGAAATTTTACAAACAAATATTATACCCGTCAACAATACTGAGATTGCACAGGAATTGAATTCATCCAGGGAAGTTATTTCCAGGCTGATGAAAAAGCTGGCCGAAACAGGGATGATCAAACTGCTCAAAAATCAACTCATACAGATACTGCATCTTGATATTTAATTCCCCTTACAGGTTGCCGTTAGTCTCTGTTAACTGACCAAATTCATCTTTATTTATGAACTTCCTCATTGTCTGCCAATACGTGATGAAAGTCACGCAAGCCTTGTTGTATCCGTCGGACTTTTGACTTGTGATTATCAATTTACAAAATCAAAATAACATTTTATGGATACTGCTCATCATTACGAAGTAAAAGTAAACTGGGAGAATGACCGTAAAGGACTTATGAGTTCGCCGGTTTTACAATCCAGCATAGAAGTAGCTACGCCTCCTGAATTTACAAAAGGAATACCAGGTGTATGGTCGCCAGAACACTTACTGGTAGCCGCTGTAAACAGTTGCCTGATGACTACTTTTCTTGCCATTGCGGAAAATTCAAAATTCGATTTTATCAATTTTGAAAGCAATGCTGATGGAAAATTGGAAAAAGTAGATGGAAAATATATGATCAGCGAAGTGGTGCTGTCGCCTGTTCTTACTATCAGCCATGATGCGGATAAAGACAAGGCTATCAGGATACTTCAGAAATCAGAAGCTGCCTGTCTTATTTCCAATTCAATTAAATCAACCATCATTTTTAAACCAGAAATCAAAGTAAAATGAAAGCTGGTACTTACTTTTTTAAAACACAATTTTTATGAAACGTCTCATCATCTTAGGAGCAGGAACAGCGGGAACCATGATGGCCAACCACCTGTACCAAGAACTGGGAAAAAACGAATGGGAAATAGACATCATTGATGAAAGAGAAGAACATCATTACCAACCTGGCTATTTATTTCTTCCCTTTGATATTTATGAGCCTGAAGATATCATTAAGTCCATCAAAGAATTTATTCCAAAGGGAGTAAGGCTGATACAGGATAAAATAGAAATGGTTTCTGCAGACGAAAACCTGGTGAAGATGAATAATGGTGACCAGTTACATTACGATGTGCTCATCATTGCTACCGGTGCTAAAATAGCCCCGGAAGAAGTGGAAGGAATGAAAGGAGCAGAGTGGCAGAAATCTGTTTTTGATTTTTACACTTTTGAAGGCTCCCTTGCACTCAGGCATAAATTGCGTGAATGGGAAGGCGGAAAATTAGTGGTGCATATTACAGAGATGCCCATTAAATGTCCTGTGGCGCCGTTGGAATTTGCATTCCTTGCGGATTCATTCTTTAAACATAAACATATCCGTGATAAAGTGGAGATCACTTATGTTACTCCACTCAGCGGTGCCTTCACTAAACCAAAAGCTACTGAAGCACTGGATCATTTACTGCAGGATAAAAATATCAGGATCGAAAGTGATTTTGCAATTGCTGAAGTAGATAATGAAAATAAAAAGATCATTGATTATGGAGGCAGGGAAATACCATTTGATCTGCTGGTAACTGTTCCCACCAACAAAGGAGATGAATTGATGGAAAGATCCGGCCTGGGAGATGAGTTAAATTATGTGCCTGCCAACAAAGCCACTTTACAATCCCTTGCATACAAAAATATTTTTGTACTCGGCGATGCAAGCAATATCCCCGCTTCTAAAGCTGGTTCTGTGGCTCACTTTGAAGCAGAGATACTAACAGAAAATATTCTCCGCTTTATTAAAGATGAACCGCTGAAAGAAGAATTTGACGGACATGCCAACTGCTTTATTGAAACCGGTGGTGGTAAAGCATTGCTGATAGATTTTAATTATACACACGAACCTGTTGAAGGGTCTTTCCCCTTCCCTGGAGTGGGGCCGCTGAGGCTGTTAAAAGAAAGCCGCATGAATCATATGGGTAAGTTGGCATTCAAGTGGATATACTGGAATGTGTTACTAAAAGGGACGCATATCCCATTTGTATCTGCCACCATGCAGGAATCAGGAAAACATTTTGCATAACAATTAAAAAACAAATTATATGGAAAAGATAATTGCAGGAAAACCAATCGAAGTAAATGAAGAAGGTTATTTAAAAAACTTCTCACAATGGAGCAAAGAAGTAGGCGAAGAAATTGCCAAAGAAGTGAATGTTCCGCTGACTCCCCGCCACTGGCAGGTGGTTGATTACATACAGGATGAGTTTAAAAAAGAAGTGCCGCTGAGCATCCGTAAGATCGGGAAGAGTGGTGTAGTGGATATTAAAGAATTTTATTCCTTGTTTCCAACAGCTCCATTAAAAACAGCAACAAAAATTGCAGGCGTTCCTAAACCCGCCAGTTGCATTTAATTATTAACCTTAAAAAAATTCAATCATGAGCGACAATAATGGTGAAATAAAAAAAATGATGATCATACTTTCTAAAGCTACTTTGGAGAATGTGTACGCTGCCTTTGTGCTGGCCAATGGCGCCAGGATGGAAGGCATAGAAGCAGAAATGTTCTTTACCTTTTTCGGACTGGAAGCGGTGCATAAGAAAAAACTGGAAAAGCTGCATGTGGCAACTGTTGGCAATCCTGCCATGCACATGCCAACAATGATTGGTGGCTTGCCTGGTATGGAAGCACTGGCAACATCCATGATGAAAAGGGAAATGGAAAAAATAGATATGCCGGAAGTGCATGAATTCCTGGATATTCTTAGTGCATCAGGTGTTAAACTATGGGCCTGTAAGTTAGCCATGGATATGTTCCATTATAAAAAAGAAGACCTGTATGAAGGTGTAGATGATGTGATAACTGTAGGTGATTTTTACAAACAGGCGAGTGGGGTAGGAACACATAATGCTGTTTATTTAAGTGACCCTATTGATAACAATCTATCTTGCAAAAAAAAGCGGATACAGTTTCTGCTGCAGCCGCTTTTATGAGTGATTTATGTTTTGATATGTTTACTTAATCAGTCGTTTTCAGGGCATGAATTGTATAATACTTAATTTGTATGGTAGCTTGTTATCTATTTTCAATAACCGTCGTATAACTCTCACTGCCTGTTGAATTAAATACTTTTAATTTTATAATTCCCTTTGCAGTTATCCGCTCATTGTAAACAGCACTTGTATTAGAAGGCTCTGAACCATCAGTTGTATAACGTATGATGTGATTGACGAATTGTGTGTTTGCCAACACTACATTGTTTTGAATAATTGCACCAGCAGGAGGGATGCGATAGTTATAACCACCATTGTATTTTTCAAGCAGTGGCAATTGCCTGCTGCCCATTGATTGCACAAAAGATGACCATCCCGTATTATAACCTGACCGCAATTTTACCTCATCTATTTCATTTGCCCATGCAGGGTCTTTGCTCCAGGCCCTTTCTGCCAATGCTGATAGTCTTGGCAGCAGCATGTATTCCATTTGCTGTGGCCCTTTTATCGTTTCACTCCAAATAGCAGCCTGCAATCCCAGTACATTGCTTTTGCCATATTCAGTCAACCGTTGTTTATGTGAGAAGGTGGAGCGGTCAAGTGGATTACCAAATTTATCAGCATGCACATTTTTTAAATAATCAAACGGAATAAATTCATAAGTTTTGGAAATATCTGTAATGCTGCCCCAGTAATATCCCGGCTCCTCATAAGTTCCGTAAGCAATCATGTCAAAATAAAAATTAGTTACCGGCGTAAGAATAATCTTGTATCCGGCATTTGCTAATTTATAAGCAAGGTCCTCATTGCCTTCTGTATTGTTCCATACATACAGCCGCAGGTCATTGTTGGCAAAGCCTGGATTAGGGATCAATGTTTTTTTGCCATCCACTTCGGTTTTACGCATGCCCATCTCTTCCCAGCCGGAAAGTGCAATTCCTCTTAATTTTAACATTGCATGTACCTTGCCGTAGTAGTAATACCAAAGGTCATTCGTTTCATTTAATGCCGGATCATTTTTAATCAATTCAGCGCAGGCAGGGGATTTTTCCCATGCACCTGCTGGTACTTCATCTCCGCCAAAGTGCATGTTGGTTATTGGGACACCCGCCTGCTTGTACAATTTATCTACCTCCGATACCACCTTCTCAATAAAGGTGTACACCGATGGTAAAGCCACATTCATCACATTGTCAGTGTACCACTGTGCCGTTGCATATTCCGATCCATCTAAAGTATCCCGGAGTAAATATTGCAGTGCTTCTTCCCGTTTGCCCAGCTTTATTAATCTTTCATAACGGGCATCCATAGCCTTAATGGCTGCTCTTGCATGACCGGGTGTTTCAATCTCGGTGATTACCTGTATGTGGCGGTCATTGGCGTATTGTAATATTTCGATAAAATCCGCTTTGGTATAATAACCACTGCCATATAATTTTCCTGTTTCAGGGCCAGAACCATAACCAGCAGGCAGGTTATTTTTATCATCCAAAGTATGGCCACGATTAGCACCAACACTGGTTAATTCAGGCAGGCCATCAATCTCCAGCCGCCATCCTTCATCTTCTGTAAGATGAAAATGAAAAGTGTTCAGTTTGTACAAAGACATTAGTTCCAGCACTCTTAATACTTCCTCTTTGGTTTGAAAATTCCTTGCTACATCCAGCATAAAACCACGGTAGCCAAATCTTGGAGCATCGCTGATGTTGACGCCGGGTACTTGTATCGAAACTTGTTTTTTAC